>JAPKDV010000058.1 GCA_028822385.1 Alphaproteobacteria bacterium | reverse complement strand
AGGGTGTTCAGCCCCACTGCACGATAAAGCTTTCCGGTGTCTAGATGCGCATAGCCGAAATGTGCGGCCAGACGTCTGGATAGCGTGCCTTTCCCCGCACCTGCCGGTCCGTCGACTGTAATCAGAAGTGGCGTGGTCACGACGCTTCCCTGATGTCAGCACCTAGACAGCGCATAGACTCCGCAAAATCTGGAAAACTGGTTTTGCTGGGCCGGATGTCGTCGATTTTCACCGGTTTCTCGGTGGCGAGGCCCAAAACAAGAAAACTCATGGCGATCCGATGGTCCAGGCTGGTGGCGATAGTTGCACCCCCGGGAGGCGGTCCACCGCAACCCTCAATGGTCATGCTGTCCGCATCGGTTTCGACTTTTACGCCGCAGGCGCGGAGGCCGGCTTCCAAGGTGGCTAGTCGATCGCTTTCCTTGACCCGAAGTTCGCCCACGCCTTCGAAACGAGATGTGCCGATGGCGCAGGCTGCCGCCATTGCCAGAACCGGGTATTCATCAATCATTGAGGCTGCGCGAGATGCTGGAATCTTGGCACCTGTCAGCGCGGAGCCGCGGATTTTCAGATCTGCCAATGGCTCGCCGCTTTCCTCGCGCGGGTTTGTCTTTTCGATGGAGGCGCCCATGTCTACAAGGGATTTAAAAATTCCCACACGGGCAGGGTTCATGCCTATCCCTTCCAGTGTGACCACCGAGTCAGGGACAATTGTAGCTGCCACAGCCGGGAAGGCTGCGGAGCTTGGGTCCGATGGCACTGTTACACTGGCCGGTGATAGCTCGCCTTGGCCGGTGATAGTGATTCGCCGGCCTTCAGAACTTTCGGTAATATCGATGACTGCCCCCATATGGGTTAGCATCCGCTCGGTGTGATCGCGTGTCGCGATGGGTTCGATAACCGTGGTCTGGCCGGGGGCGTGCAGGCCCGCGAGCAGCACGGCGGACTTCACCTGGGCCGATGGCACCGGCAAAGTGTAGATTATCGGCAACAACATGTCGGCGCCGGTAAACGAAATCGGCATCTGACCGGCTTCGCGGGTTTCCACTCGGACACCCATCTGAGTGAGGGGATCTAACACCCGGTTCATCGGGCGTTTTCGTAGGGAATCATCTCCGGTCATGATTGCAGTAAATCCATGCCCAGCAAGCAGTCCGCAGAGCAATCGCGCTGAAGTTCCCGAATTACCTAGATCGAGAACATCATCAGGTGCATGCAGACCGCCAACACCGACGCCATCCACATGCCAGACACCGGGGGCGTCCTGAACGACTGTGATACCCATGGCACGCAGCGCGTTTGCCGTGGCGTGGATATCATCACCTTCCAGCAAACCCTCAATGTGGGTGGTGCCAACTGCTAGCGCGCCGAGCATGAGGGCGCGGTGCGAAATTGATTTGTCGCCGGGCACGTCCATGAGGCCTAACAGAGGTCCGGCACGGCGGGCGGTCGCGGAGTGGCTCGGAGAGCTGGGCTCCGAAGCCGGAGAATTTGCATTGTTTTCGGTCATGTTGAGCGGTGAGGGATTAGCACAGGTTGCGAAACAGAGCCACGCAGAGAAAGCATTCTTTGCGGGAACTGCGATGAAAGGTTGGATTTGGTTTTGACAGGCCACGCCGTTCGTGGCAAACGGCGGGCCCAATATACATTGGTACAAATTCACCGGAGGAATAATCTGTGGCAAAACCCGAATGGGGCGTAAAGCGCGCGTGCCTTGCTTGTGGCACACGTTTCTACGACTTGATCAAACAGCCGATCGTCTGCCCGACCTGCGAGACGGTCTTTGATCCAGAGACGATCTTCAAGCCGCGCCGTGCGCGCGCCGAGGAAGCTGCTGCTGCGGCCAAGGCCGTCAACGACGATGCGGCCAAGGCAAAGCTGGAAGCTGCTGACAACGCAGAAGACGAGCTCGCGGCTTTGGTTGAGGGCGTCGAAGTTGATGACGATGACGACGATGACAGCGACCTGCTGCCCAATGACGACGATGATGATGACGACAACGTCGTGCCGATCCCCCAAAAGGGTGGCGTCGACGATTGATCACGCAGGTTAACTCGCGCTGATTTTGGATCAGCGTGAGATTTCTCTTGCGTTGGGTGCGTGGATAATTATGTTCCCGCCGTCGCACTTGGCTGGCCCCAACGCCAGCCGCAGCGAAAATAGTTTTGGGGCCGTAGCTCAGTTGGGAGAGCGCTACAATGGCATTGTAGAGGTCGTCGGTTCGATCCCGTCCGGCTCCACCATTAAAAATAAGGGCTTAGCTAGAAATAGCTAGGCCCTTTGTTTTGCGTCGCAAAAAGTGGCGTGGTTAGAAATTCGCACGGCGTTGGAGCCAGTGTAGCGGTGGGTTCTCAGATGCGATGTCCGAAATAGGTCAGAAGTTTCCCTGAAGGCGTTAGACGATCAGAACAATAAGTTCTAGGTTTCCCGGCGCAATGGCGCTCAATAAATAACATCAGATACAGGGGAAGAAGCAATGTTCTCGCATATTATGATCGGGGGAGATGATCTCTCCGTCTCGAAGAAATTCTATGACGCGGTGCTCGCGACGGTCGACGTGCCGGAAGGTGTTATGGATCCGAAAGGACGCCTCTTCTATCGCACCCCCACCAGCGTGCTGGCCATCTCGGTACCGATCGACGGTGCACCGACGACCGGTGCCAATGGCGGCACCATCGGCTTCGCATGCGACAGCCCAGAACAGGCAGACGCTTGGCACGCAGCTGGCATCGCGAACGGCGGTATGAATGTCGAGGACCTTCCCGGCTGGCGCGAAGGTGCGTCGGGCAAAGTCTATCTTGCCTATTTGCTCGACCCATTTGGTAATAAGATTTGCGCGTTGCATCGCTGATAGCATCTGAGATAGAGGCCCCGTCAGAAACGGCGGGGCCTTTTATCTTGTGGCCCGCTGGTTCCGAATATACTTGCTCAAAATGCTCGCCTCGGGATTTTTTTCGTCATGGCTGTTACCTTCTTCGATGAACGTCTGGGCCACGCGCGACATGCTGCGTGCGAGATGAAGTTATGAAATCCGCAACACAGGCACCTTAGACCCTGCACATTTTTTGCCTGGGCTATGATGGGCTTGTGCTGAACAGACAGCAAACTTGGGTTACATTATCCGGCCGCACGCCAACCGGCGTCTTGAGGTTGACTTCGGGCTAGATGGAGGCGCTGCGTGCGGGGTCTTCGACATTGAGCCGCCCGGCCAGAATAACCGCCTGGGTCCGGCTGTTTACATTCAACTTCTGAAGGACGGCGGAGACGTGCGATTTGACCGTCGCCTCGGATATGCCGAGGTCATAGGCAATCTGTTTGTTCAGTTTTCCGTCAGACAACATAGCTAGAACGCGCAGTTGCTGGGGTGTCAGTGTGGCAAGCCGTGCAGCCAGTTGCGCATCTTTGGCAGCCGTTTCCGGAACATCTGAGACATTCGCGGGGAGCCAGGAATTGCCGGCGAGGATTTCGCGCACAGCGGTTCGAATATCGTCGGTTGGTGCGGATTTGGGAATGAAGCCCGCCGCTCCAAAATCGATTGCCCGACGCATAATAAGGGAATCTGTGCTAGCAGAAATCATGGCGATAGGTGTTTGGGGAAACAGGGACCGTAGATAGGCTAAGCCGGTGAAACCACGCATCCCCGGCATATGCAGATCAAGGAGAACCAGATCGGGTTCACCAAAGCTGCGAATGGAGGCTTCGGCTTCTGCAAGGCTGGACGCTTCGTGAAACACCGCGTCCGACAGGTCCTGCGCAATCGTCTGGCGCAATGCATCGCGCATAAGCGGATGGTCATCCGCGATCACAATGATGGCGTTTGCGGTCAAACTTGTGCTCCAGTTTTAGGTCGAGTTTCAGACCTGTTTTTTTTGATTATGACCCTGAAGGGGAAAATCGTCCAACAGGGAGTAGGGTGACCGTTTGCAGTTTCGTCTGATGCAGTTGTTCTACGATGTGATGTTGAGCGTCAGTGATAGAGTAGCCAAATGATTTTCGGGCTGGGGCCGGCGTCGGGGGCATAGGTTTGAGGCCAATGTTTCGCTAAATCTGAAGCCTGGACGAAGTCACCTTCAAACTAACGATAGGCCTCGGTAAGTGTCATCTGGTAGCGGATCATGTCAGTAAAACGCTCGCTCAGGTGGATTAGTTCGGCTCCGGATTAGGCGCATCTAAAATCTCGGTCGCGCAGACCGTGCTGCGACCTTTCCCGGACCTTTATTGGATGCCTAATTAGCGGTTAGGAGAGGTAGCCGTGATTAAACTTATTGTGTGTCCGCATGATAACTATCCCGGATATTCCAGCGTATTACCGTAGCGCCAGCGCTCTATTGTCGTGTTTTCAAACACGCCGCCATAGTTCAGCGGCTCACCGGCCCAAAATTCCTCACAAGCCTTCATATCGGGAAATTCCATGATCATGATGGAGCCTATCATCTTAATGCCGTCATCCTCGAACGTCGGTCCGCGCGCCACATAGCGGTCCATCACAGAGGCCTGATACTTGTGATGCGCCTCGGCCACTTCGTTGCGCCGCTCCTTGGCGTCTGGGCCGTCGAGGGCCGTGATCACGAACTGTTCCCATCCCGGGGTGCGCGGGAAGCTGTCCCAGCGCAATTCCATCGAAGATGACCAGCGGGTGATGGTGATACGGTCAAACGCCCCCCCCTGAGTGTAGCCCTCATTATCCATCCAGGACTGAGCGGCGGCCTTGTTGGGTGCATCAATCATGGCCAGGGCACCTGACGGGGTTTTGGCGTCGTCCTGCAGCAGCGGTCCTGTAAACCGGATCTCGTCCTGATGCTTGCGCAGATAGGCCTGGTGCGCGCCCATCGCCGTCTCTCGCAGCGCGATTCCGCCATCGACTTTGAAGTAACCTTTGCAGATCCAGCTCAGGCTTTTTGTCTTGTAGTATTTGGCGAGTTCCTCTTTCGACAGTCCGTAGCGTGGGTCGCCCGGTAGGGCGCCGGAGGGGTTATTGGGATCGGCCATGGTCGTCTCCTCGAGGGTCGTGTTTGTGATTGTTGGCCATATCGTCGCCATCGAAGCGTGAAGACGCAACCCCCGCTGGCGGAACGCCAGTTATGCATGAAATTCTGGGCTTCTCTCATTTTCTCGCCGCTAAGCTCGATCCCGGCTAAGCTGTTGCCCACTAAAGGGGAGAAAACATCATGGCACGCAGTTTCCGACGTGTGGTCACCGGCCACAACGCAGAAGGTAAGTCGATTATTCTCAAGGATGGCCCCTCGCCGCAAACCCTCGAACCGCTACCCGAACTGGTGCTGCACGAGATGTGGGAAACTACCGCTCCCGCCTACAACACCGGCGATGTGGACACCGCAATTCGGGAAAATGCCATTGAGCCCCATGATCCGGCTGGCACGATTTTCCGAATCGTGGACTTTCCGCCCGATGAAGTCTGGAAAGGTGCCGATGTGGGTGCCGCCTTCAGCGAGATGGGCAGCGGCGACGCTCATGACGATGACGCGGAAACCGCTGGCATGCACGAGACGCAGACCACGGATTTTGCCATAGTCATGGAAGGTGAGGTATGGGCGGTGATGGAAGAAGGCGAAACCAAACTCACCGCCGGTGATGTGCTAATCCAGCGCGGCACCAACCATGCTTGGTCCAACCGCTCCGGCAAACCCGCCGCCGTGGCCTTTGTGCTGATCGGCGCAAAAGCGCGGACACAGTAAGGTACCGTCAAGGCCGGACTTGTTCCGTCCATGACAAAGTAGCTAGAGGCCTGAACGCCAAGGGCAGTGAGGATCGCTGCGGCCACATCCGAGAAAAGCAGATTGGCAAGATTGACGCCGGTCACGAACGCGCCCACAGGGCCGTCGATTGGCGTGAACGCGAGGCTGTTAATAGGGGTGTCCGGTCTTTGTTCGGTAGAACGCCTAAATCGGTAGCTAATTCTGTTGTGCTTGGCGAACCGCGCCCATTTCCCTCCGCCGCACTGAAGGGCTAATCTCCGGCCAACGAGAAAATACGGGTTGGGGAGAACGCGTCATGGCGCGCACATTAATTCAGGGCGGCTGGGTCGTGTCGATGGACGACCAAATTGGCGACATCAAGGGCGGTGACGTCCTGATCGAGGATGACAAAATTTTGGAAGTCGGCCATGGCATTGATGCCGGTGACGCCGAGATCATCGACGCGACGGACATGATCGTCAGCCCGGGAATGATCAATATGCACGAGCACACCTGGCAGACTGGCGTGCGCGGTACGGTATCGAACTGGACGATGTTCGAATATTCCCAGCTGATGCATGCGACAGCCGTACCTCATTTCACGCCGGATGATGTAGGGATCGCCAATCTGTGTGGTGCGCTGAACCAGATTCATTCGGGGACCACGACCCTGTTCGATTGGCATCACTGTAACGCCACCACCGATCATACGGACGCGGCGATTGATTCCCTTGAAGAGACCGGCATTCGCGCGATTTATGGTCACGGCCAGACCAAGACCGAGGCCAAGCCGGGAGAAGCACCGTTCAACGAGCGGCCTCACTCTCGTGAACGGGTCGAACGTCTACGTAAAGGCCGACTGTCGTCGGATGATGCCTTGATCACCATGGCGATGTGCATTCAGGGGGTTGGCTTCTCGGTCTGGGATTGCATTGAGCATGATGTGCTACTAGCCAAGGATATGGGCCTGCGCTGGTCCAATCACACTGGGGCTCTGGGTGTTCCAATGTTTGCGAAAAACGCCGTGCAGAAACTCCACGATCTCGGCCTTCTGGGACCGGACGCAGACTTCGTCCATGCCACCAACCTGACCGATGATGAGCTGAAGCTGATTATTGATGCCGGTGGGTCAATCACCGTGGCGCCGGAATGCGAGTGCAATTTTGGTCACGGCAATCCGGCGACCGGCCGGGTCCTGAATCTCGGCGGTACGCCATCCTTCGGGATTGATCTGGAATCAAATATCTCCGGCGATATGTTCTCGGTGGTGCGTTTCGGCCTGCAGCTTGAGCGCGGTATGTACACGGATGCGCGCTCGCGGCCGACCAAGACCATGCCCGACCACCTCAAGACCCGCGTGGCGCTGGAATGGGCGACTATCGGCAATGCTCGAGCACTGGGGATGGACCACAAGATCGGGTCACTCACCCCGGGCAAGCAGGCCGACGTGATTATGACCCGTGGGACGGATATCAACACCTGTCCGGTTCATGATCCTGTGCAGACGCTTGTCTTCATGGCCACGCCGTTCAATGTGGATACTGTTTTGATAGCGGGTGGGGTAAAGAAACGTCATGGCAAGCTGGTCTATCCAGAGGCGTTGCTGCGCGCGAAGTTGCAGCAGCTCACCGCATCGGGACAGCGTATTCTCGAAGCATCCGGCGCCTTCGCCGACGCTGCGGCATAAGGACGAACTGGTTCACAGCTTTGGGTATCTCCCTCTTACGACACTCCCGCGAAGAAGGGGTTCATTGTTATTTCCGCTTGCTGGATTTGGCGTTGGCGGTAATGGATATCCGCCTTTGAGAGCATGACGAACCGATAATGAGACAACCGTTCATGAAGCTCCTCCGATGACCCCCAACCGCTGGCTGATGCTCGGCGCGCTTTTTCTGGCGCGCACCTCGTTGGGATTTCAGTTCCAGACGGTGGCGACTGTTGCCCCGCTGCTGGTCACGGATATGGGAATCAACTTCACCGAGGTTGGCACGCTGATTGGCTTCTTCAGCGCGTTGGGATTTGCCACGGCTCTGCCTGCGGGGCTCGCGGGGAAACGCTTTGGTGAAAAGCGCGCTGTCCTGTTTGGCCTTGGGCTAATGGCTCTTGGCGGTTTTGTCATGGCGGGTGCAGACGGATTTTGGGTTGCCGGTGTGGGGCGGCTCATGGTCGGGGTGGGTGGCGTTGTTATCACCGTCACCATGGTTAAGCTGGTTGGGGATCTGTTCGAGGGGCGCGAGGTCGTGACCGCGATGGCAATCCTGATGAACAGCTGGCCGGTGGGCATTGCTCTTGGTCTCTGGACTCAGGGTCTGATTGCGGAAGCCTGGGGCTGGAACGCGGTGTTCCTTGTCGCCGGATTTGGTTCGCTGGCTGGGCTGCTGCTGGTGGCCTTTGTTTACCGCGCGCCTGTTCGAGAGATTTCTTCCGAACCGCAACCGGATACCAGCGCTGTTCCGAAGAAGTCCAAATCGCGAATTTCCCGGCGTGAGGTCACGCTGATCACGATCTCCGGGGTGATCTGGACCTTGTTCAACGGCGGGTTCCTGATGGTGATGGCTTTTGGCCCGGCCATGATGGTCTCGCGCGGCAGTGATGTGGCGCTCTCGGGCCTGCTGATCAGCTACGGCACCGTTGCTTATATGATTGCGATCCCGTTGGGGGCGTGGCTGTCAGAGAAATGGGCGCGCCCTAATCTGGTGATGATCAGTAGCTTTGCCATTGGCGCCGTGGTCGTCGGGCTGGTGCCATTCGTGGATGCGCCGCTGTTATTGTTCGTGCTAGCCGGGGTATTTATCGGTATTCCCACGGGCAATGTTATGGCGCTGACGGTGGAAGTTGTGCGGTCCGAAAATCGTAACACCGGGACCGGCATCTATTACAGCGTGCATCATATTGGCCTGACCAGCATGCCGATCCTTGCCGGCTGGCTGGTCGATGTCACCGGAGACGCGGCTGTCCCGATGATCGTTGGGGGCGTCGGCACAGCACTTGCCATTGTGATGCTGGGACTGCTGCGCGCCGTGCAGCGGCGACCGGTTCGGGTTTGACGAATTGAGGTCATGGATATTCGCCTTGTTTTTCCGTCAACGCGCAAGCGTGAGGGCGGGTGCGGGCGCGACGAGCTCAAGACAAAGCCGATCCTGATGACTATGTATGACGCGTGATGAATTCATCTGATAGCAAACCAACCCTTGGGGTCGTTATTCCGACCCTGAATGCGTGCGCGGGCCTGACCGCGACCCTGCGCGCGTTGGAAGACGGGCGCGATCACTTTGATCTGGATGTTGTTGTGGTCGATGGCGGTTCAGCTGGCGACACGGTGGCTGTGGCCCGTGCGCAAGGCGTCCGAGTGGTCGAGACCGAAAAGGGGCGCGGCGTGCAGCTTGCTGCGGGCGCCAAGGCTGTTGCGGGTGAAGGCCTGCTGTTTCTTCACGCCGATACAGTACTCGCACCCGGATGGGGGTTGGCCTTGCGTGGGTTTATCGCACAACCGGATGCGAACATTTGCGCGGTCTATTTCCGGTTTGAGCTCGATGATGACCATGCCGGCGCGCGACGGATTGAGCGCTGGGTGGCGTGGCGCTGTCGTAAATACGCGCTGCCCTATGGTGATCAGGGTCTGGCCCTGCCGCGTGATCTCTATGACACGCTCGGCGGCTTTGCGCCGATGGCCCTGATGGAGGATGTGAATTTCGTCAGCCGGATCAAGCATCACTGCGGGCGTGAAAGCCTGGTTGGTCTGGACGTGGCTGCGCGAACTTCGGCGGTGCGTTACAAGCGCGGCGGGTACTGGCTGCGACCCGTGCGAAACCTACTTTGCCTAGCACTGTATTTCACAGGTATTCCTCTGCGAACAATCGCAAAAATCTATCGATGAGTGTTCCGCGCCATCTAGTGCTTTTCGTGCGTGCGCCCATGCGTGGCGCGGTGAAGAGCCGGCTGGCTGCTGATATTGGTAAAGGCGCCGCGCTGGCCTTCTATCGGCGGACCCTGCACGACGTACTCTGGCGCTTGGGTCGTGATCTGCGCTGGCAGACCTGGCTTGCGGTGACGCCGGACAGCGCAGCACGCCAGCCCGGTATCTGGCCCTCGGTGCCCAGATTGCAGGTGATTCCTCAGGGCCACGGGGATCTGGGTGAACGAATGGAGGCGCCTTTGCGTACGCTACCTGCTGGGCCAGTCGTGATTGTGGGTAGCGATATCCCGGATATTGCCCCCGCTCATATCCTGCAGGCTTTTGATGCTTTGGGTCGCCACGATATGGTCTTTGGCCCAGCCCGTGACGGAGGTTACTGGCTGGTCGGCGCAAAAAGGCGGCCGGTACCGCATGGGTTGTTTGAGAATGTGCGCTGGAGCACCGGGCATGCTCTAGCTGACACAATCGCCGGCCTGCCGGCCTCGGCACGTGTGGCAATGCTCGATCTGCTCGATGATGTAGATGATGGCGCTGGCTATGCCGCCTGGCAGGCGAGACCTCGCCCGTAACAATGCCGTGACGTTCGGCTTTGTCGGCGCCGTAGGGCTGTTCCTTCCGGCCTGTCCATCGCTACAATCGCGCACCACAATTCGAGACTGATATGGAATCCATTTACTACGTGCTGTCCTGGCTTTGCCATCGACGCTGCAACCATTGCTACGACGCGCGATTTCGTCCCTATGTTCGCGACGAAAAAGACGCTGTGGTGAACGAAGCACTCGCAAGCCATGCCGCGATCGTCGCCAATCTTCCCGACCGTATGACTTATCGGGAAACCGAGGACGGGCCGGAACTGCCGGGCCGGGTGATCCTTTCGGGTGGCGAGGTCCTGCTCGACGCTATCCGCGAGCCGCTGCTCTATCCGGTGATGGACTTGCTTCGCGCCAAATATGCTGAACAGGGCGGGCTGCGTGTGGTGGTGCAGACCACGGGCGATCTGGTCACTAAAAAGATTCTTGACGAGCTGCGCGAACATGGTGTCTGGCAAATCTCGATCACGGGGATGGACGATTTCCATGTCGGCCATGAAGGTGAGAAACGCCTACCGCTGGTTAAAAAACTTATCGCGATGTTCGATGCGGCAGGCCTCCAGCCAACCGGACGTCGTCATGATGGCACCGATGCACGCGGCACCCTGACGCCGGTCTATTCAATGATGGGAGCAAACCCCGAAGAATGGATCGGTGCGATCTGGCCGCGCGGGCGCGCCTGGGACAATGAGTTGTCCAGTGCCACTTTGGATGACAATTTCTGTAATCGTTGGTCGGGGGGGATGAACTTCATGGAGAACGGGCGTCTGGGCTCCGAGGTCTCGATCGAGCCGAACGGAAATGTCTATCCCTGTTGCCTAAAAACCAAAGCCCCGCTGGGCAATCTGACTGAAGAGAAGCTGGTTGATATTCTCGACAGTCTGCGTGGGCATCCTACTTTCGAGGCCTTGAATGCGGGTGTACCCGAACGCATGGGCGAAGTGTTTGGCTGGGATGAGGCCACATTCCTGAAGCACAGTGAGACCACTACGCCGTCCGGCAAAACCTACCGAAACCTTTGTGTGGGTTGTGACCGGTTGCACGAACAGGTGCTCGGGCCGCTGATTGAAGGTCTGCGCCATGAACGTAAGGCGCGCAAGGCTGGAAAGGCTGTTGCGTGAGTGAGGGTCCACAATCACGGATTGATGGGGTGCGTGGGGCGCTGGCGGCACGGCTGTCGGTTGATGTCGGAACGCTGAAACCGCTGGCCGATACCGGGCTGGCCCATGACCATATTGTCATTGGTGAGACCGGCAAGCTGGCCCGCATTCCTAAGCAATCTCAGCTCGATTTGAGCGCTGAAGAAAATCTTGAATATCAGGCGGCGTGCTTCGCCCGGGCAGGTGCTAGTGGTCACGTCCCGCGCCTGCATAATGTTTTGATGCCGGATGCCGCCCTTCCCATGGGCGCGTTGGTCGTTGATCAGATCAAGGGCCGTTCGCTGAGTCTGCCTGACGATCTTGGCGCGATGGCGGATTGTCTGGCCGCCATTCATTCAATACCACTAGATGATGATCGCGCGCCGCTCAAGAATCCTCCCGATACGCTGATGGATACTTTCACAGAAATCCTGATCCAATCCGCATTCGTTGCGCGCGCCGGGCTGCATCCGGAATCCGAAGCGCAGATCCGGCTTGAATTGCAGGGCGCCGGACGAACTCTGGCACAAGCAGCTCGCCCCGTGAAAACCCTGATTACCTTCGATGCCCATCCGGGGAATTACCTGTTGGATGAGTGTGGTCGGGCCATATTGGTCGACCTGGAGAAGGCGCGCTACGGCGCGCCGGGTTTTGACCTGGCCCATGCCAGCCTCTACACCTCGACCACTTGGAACGTGGAAAGTAGCGCCGTGCTGTCCCATGATCAGGTCGCTGCTTTTCATGATGCTTGGCTGTCGGCCGTGCCTGCTGAACTGGCAGAGGCGACCGCGCCTTGGCTGATGCCTTTGCGGCAGATGATGTGGCTCTGGTCTGTCACTTGGTGCGCCAAATGGAAGGTCCGTTCGCTTGAGGGTTCCGAACATAGTTCGTCGACAGAGAACTGGTCTGCCGAACTGAGCGAGGATGCTCTGATCGCCCATGTAGCGGACCGGGTTAACGATTATCTTGATCCCGAGACGATTGCGCAGGTGCGCACAGATTGGGCCGAACAGGATACGACAATCATGTCGGCATCCGCTTCATAATTCCGAGTAACGGAGAGTTTCATGAGCGTGTTGATTGCCACGATGATCCTGATGATGGGCTTCGCAAGCCCCGGATTGGCCCAGAGCTGGGACGACGTTATCACTAAGGCTAAGGGTCAGACTGTGTTCTGGAACGCCTGGGGCGGGGATGAGCGGATCAACGCCTATATTGCCTGGGCGGGCGATCAAGTTGTCGAACGCTACGGCGTGACGGTGAAGCATGTGCGCCTGTCGGACACTTCGGACGCGGTCTCCCGGGTGGTAGCAGAGAAGGCCGCAGGACGCTTGTCGGGTGGCTCGGTCGATCTAATCTGGATCAACGGCGAGAACTTCGCCTCGATGAAGCGCAACAACCTGCTGTTCGGTCCGTGGACGGCCCAGGGCCCGAATTATCGCTTTGTGGACACGGTTAACAAGAAGACCACGACCGTGGACTTCACGGTGCCGGTCGACAATCTCGAGGCCCCATGGGGGATGGCTCAGGTAGTGTTCATGCACGACACTGCCCATGTCAGCGCGCCGCCGAAATCCATTACGGCGCTACTCGAATGGGCGAAGGCCAACCCTGGTCGGTTTGCCTATCCCCAGCCGCCGAACTTCCATGGCACGACATTTCTCAAGCAAGCGCTGGTCGAACTCGCGCCTGATGCCACGGCATTGCTGTCCCCGGCTGCGAATGTCTCTGGGGTCACTGCTCCGCTCTGGGCCTATCTGGACCAGCTGCATCCGGTGATGTGGCGTCGCGGGGAAGTCTTCCCTCAGAATGGTCCGGCGGTAATGCGTTTGCTTGACGATGGTGAAGTGTCGATTGCGCTCTCGTTTCAGCCTGCCGAAGCTTCCGGCCTGATTGCGTCAGGCAAGCTGCCCGAGACAGTACGCACCTTTGTTCTAGAGAAAGGCACCATCGGCAACACGAATTTTGTCGCCATCCCATTTAACGCGAAGGCCAAGGAAGGCGCCATGGTATTAGCGGATTTCCTGATGTCCCCGGAAGCCCAGGCCCACAAGCAGGATCCCAACATCTGGGGCAGCTTTACGGTGCTGGATGTGAACCGCTTACCCGCTGATGCCAAAGCGGCTTTTGACGCGCTCGACCTTGGCGCGGCGACCCTCTCACCCGCTGAGCTGGGTGTAACCCAGCTGGAGCCGCACCCAACCTGGGTAGAATCCCTGGAAGCCGAATGGGTCAAACGCTATGCGAGCGGAAAGTAACACCTCCCTTTTGCGTTGGGCGCCTCGCCTGACGCTCCTGCTGTTGCTGGGGCCTGTGGTAGCAGGGTTGATCGGGACATTCTTGCCAGCCTTTGGTTATTTTCCGGCTCTCGGGGGGCTGGCCCTTAGTCTCGATCCCTGGCGCGCGCTGTTTGAAGCACCGGGTTTGCAGGA
>JAPKDV010000196.1 GCA_028822385.1 Alphaproteobacteria bacterium | reverse complement strand
TTCCCATGTTCACCGGAGATCCGGACAACATCACCGGTGTCATTCATGCCAAGGCGCTACTTCGCGAAGTTCAGACCCATGAGGGACATATAGACGAAATAGATATCGCGTCTGTAGCCGCTGAGCCGTGGTTTGTTCCCGAATCCACCGATTGCCTGAGCCAGCTCCATGAATTCCGTGACCGGCGAGAACATTTTTCGCTCGTGGTTGATGAGTATGGCGCGCTGCAAGGCGTTGTGACACTGGAAGACATCATCGAGGAGATCGTCGGAGAAATCGACGACGAGCACGACATCCCTGTCCCCGGTGTACGCCGTCAGCCCGACGGTTCATTTGTGGCCGATGGCCGGGTCACGATCCGCGATCTCAATCGTGAATTCAACTGGAAACTATCTGATGAACAGGCCTCCACAATTGCTGGATTGGTCCTGCATGAGGCCCGCTTCATACCCGAAGAGGGTCAGAGCTTTGCTATCTCGGACCTGAAGATCGACGTCCTGCGACGTACGGGAAACCAGCTACGACAACTCCGCATCACGCCGCGTACAGCGCTTTCTGACGTCGTCTCGCAATCAGATGTAACGAACTGATATTCACCTATTCCTCCCTGTATCAGGGGATCAGAAACTGAGGACTGAGCCATGCCACTGTCAAAACCGGCGGAGCGCGAACACATCCATACCCGCGAAGTTCGCTGCACGGGTTACCGACGAACGGACGGACTTTGGGATGTGGAAGGCCATCTAATAGATGTGAAGACTTATGGCTTTACCAATAGCGAGCGCGGAACTGTGCCGCCTGGGGAGCCTATCCATGAGATGTGGATAAGGCTCACGGTCGACGACGATCTGATGATCCTTGATGTAGAGGCGATCACCGAGTTCAGTCCCTTCGGGATTTGCAAGGACATCGCGCCGAACTTCAAACGTCTTATCGGGGTCGCCATAGGCCCGGGTTGGCGACGCGCGGTCAAACAACGCCTGGGTGGGGTCGAAGGATGCACCCACATTGTCGAAATGCTAGGTCCGGTGGCAACCACGGCATTCCAGACAATATTCCCACTGAAGGCCAAAGACAGTCCTGAAAACCCTGCCGGCAACGACAAGCCTCCGCGCCTTCTAAACACCTGCCATGCATTTCGCAGCGATGGTCCGAAGGTCAAAGAATTTTGGCCAGACTACTACGATAGGCAGCAAGCAGATTGACCAATAATCCTGAGGTGGTTTCCCGGATTTAGCCGAGAGCGTGCCGTGGCATCTGCGACGGCGCCTAATAAACAGATTCACAAACCTGCGGCCGTTCATTCTGCGTGGCATATTTAGTCGTCTGCTCAGCAGAAAAATAGCTGGCAATAAACACGCGGATCGCAGCTGTGCGCCCCAGACCCTCAAACTGCGCATCGATAACAGTACACAACTGATCGATACTAACCTTTTCACGTTTCGCAATGTCGTTGAGTGCAGTCCAAAATTCCGGCTCTAGCCGCACGCTCGTGCGCAGTGCACCGACTGTGATGTTTCGATTTACCAGCATATTCACGTCCTCCGTGCTCCAAGAAGCTTCGGAAACCTACCTATTCTTGGAATAGGTAGGGGTTACAGTAACTGCAACACTAACCAGTATAGTTTTTAACATTGCCATTATATGTTCTCCGCTGGGGCAAGCGCCCGAACAGATAGGGCATGCAAACCAGTCTGGAATTCCTTTTCTAACAAGGAGTATACGCCTCTTTGCCGCATCACTCGTGTCTGGCCATCAAAGTGCGCGCTTACAATAGTCACGCTGTAATGTGTTTCACCCCCAGGTTGAGCGCCCGCATGGCCGGAGTGCAAATGTGAGTCGTCAGTGACTTCCAAAATATCCGGCGCTAAAGCGCTGCCAATAGCCTCTCGGATACGGTCTGCGCGGTTCATTCAAAATTCTCCTCAAACAAACTCGGGTTTCCTTGCTTCAATTACGTCCCACGGACATATTCCCGGCATGACACGTCGGCGCAAAAAAATCGACCTCGATGATCTTCTGACCGGAGCTGCACCGCACGTGCCGGCGGAACGATGCTGCGAGCATACGGATTGTAAACTGCCTGGAGAATATCGCGCGCCCCGCTCACCATCACAACTTCGGGACTATATCTGGTTTTGTCTCAATCATGTCCGGGCCTACAACAACAAGTGGAACTATTACGAGGACATGGACCAGAACGCCGTTGAGGCAGACAGAAAAGGTACGGCCTACTGGAATCGTCCGACATGGCCGCTCAATGGCAGACGCACGCTGCATGGGATGCGAGACCATTTCGGACTTTTTGACGATGTGGAAAAAGAAACAACCCAGCGAAAAACTGAACTTCCGGACTCTCCTTACGCGGATGCGCTTGCTATAATGAATTTGACGCCGCCGGTAGCAACTGATGCCATCAAACGGCGTTACAAGGAATTGGTAAAAAAACACCATCCAGACGCGAATGGTGGCGATAAGCAGGCTGAAGAACGTTTCAAAGAAATCAATCAAGCCTACGCAACACTGATGCAATCGGCCGGACCGTAACCGCGGACCGGTCGGAACAAGAAATTTTGACGAATACGGATAGTAAGATGGAATCGACAGAATCGCTTGCCAGTTCAGACATGCCCACCAGCCCGGAGCCCGACATCACGGTGTCGGCGCG
>JAPKDV010000057.1 GCA_028822385.1 Alphaproteobacteria bacterium | reverse complement strand
TAGGCTTCGGCCTGCTCCCACGCAGCACCCTTCGGGGCCATCGGGCGGCCTTTGAGGTATTCATAGGTAGTATCATCGGGCGCCACGAGACCAGCGCGGGCGCCACCTTCGATCGACATGTTGCACACGGTCATGCGGCCTTCCATGGAGAGCGCGCGCACGGCCTCGCCTGCATATTCAATGACCGACCCAGTTCCACCCGCAGTACCGATGGCACCAATGATCGCGAGAATCATGTCTTTCGACGTCACACCAAGTGAAAGATCACCATCGACGGAAACTAGAAAATTCTTCGCGGGGCGCTGCAGCAGGGTCTGGGTGGCGAGCACATGCTCGACCTCAGACGTCCCAATGCCAAAGGCCAGCGCGCCAAACGCACCATGGGTCGCCGTGTGACTGTCACCACAAACAATGGTCGTCCCCGGCAGGGTAAAACCTTGCTCCGGCCCAATGATGTGCACGATGCCCTGACGGATATCGGTCATGTCGAACAACTCGATCCCGAACTCTTCACAGTTCTTAGTCAGCGTCTCGACTTGAATGCGGGATTCCTCGTCTTCGATACCGCCACTGCGATCGGTCGTCGGGACATTGTGATCGGCAACTGCAAGCGTGGCATCCGGGCGGCGCACGGTGCGACCGGCAATCCGGAGACCTTCAAAGGCTTGCGGGCTGGTCACTTCATGGACGAGGTGTCGGTCAATGTAGACTAGGCAGGTGTCATCATCCTTGGCATCGACAAGGTGTGAATTCCAAATTTTATCGAACAGTGTTTTTGGCTGCGCCATCATTTTTTCTTCCTGCTGAACATTGTCGCAAAAGCAAAACGCCCCGCGAACATGAGCTCCGGGGCGCTGCCTTTAAACCTCGGCCCACTTGTCGGAGCCGCGCGGTTACTCGGTCTTTTTTTCCGCCTCTACGGACGGTTCGGCGCTGCCAGTCTCGGAAGCCGCGGCAGCACCCTTGCCCTTACGCGGCACCATGCCACGACCAGTCGTCCGCTCGGTGATGCGTGCGCGCTTGCCGGTCAGGCCACGCAGGTAATAGAGCTTTGCACGACGGACTTTACCGTGGCGTATGACGTCAATGGAATCGACCCGCGGGCCGTAAAGCGGAAACACACGTTCGACACCTTCACCGAAGGAAATCTTGCGGACCGTGAAGGCGGAATTGATTCCGTCATTCTTCACCGCAATGCAGACTCCTTCATAGGCCTGGATGCGCTCTCGCTCACCTTCAACGACACGCACATTAACGCGAACCGTGTCGCCCGGACCGAAATCGGGGGTCTCGCGGTTGGCCTGCAGCTTTGCCAGTTGACCGGCCTCGAATTTCTGAAGCGTGTTCATCACTCTTGTCCTTCTTCGTCCTGCTTCGCGTAACGCTGCCAGAGATCTGGCCGGCGCTCACGCGTAATCTGTTCCGCCTGTTCACTTCGCCACTGTTCCACCCGGCCATGATGGCCGGACGTCAGCACGTCGGGTACCAGACGCTCATTGCCTTGCCGATCAGTCCAACTGGCTGGCCTTGTATATTGCGGGTACTCAAGTAGCCCGCTTTCAAAACTTTCTTCCGTCAGCGATTCCGCCGCACCAAGTACGCCCGGCAACAAACGCACAACAGCATCGAGCAACACAAGAGCTGCAGGTTCACCCCCCGAAAGCACATAGTCACCAACGCTGACATCCTCGGCCCGCCATGCATCAAGCACACGCTGATCGACACCTTCAAACCGACCACAGAGCAATATCGCGCCGGGGCCATCCGCCAAGTCTCTGACACGCGCCTGATCCAACGGACAACCGCGTGGCGTGAGATAGATGATCGGCCGCTGATCGTCAACCTGATTGACGGCTTCGCGGAGGGCTAAATCGACGATATCCGGGCGCATCACCATCCCCGGACCCCCGCCAAAGGGCTGATCATCCACTGTGGCATGCCGATCGGTCGCTTGATCCCGGATATTCAGGGCTTCTAACGACCATATTTCCTGTTCCAGCGCCCGTCCGTGCAACGACATTCCCAACGGTCCCGGAAACATCTCCGGATACAATGTCAGCACACTGGCAGCCCAAGTGTTCACGCTAGTTATCCTCTTTCCGAGAACTCCCGCCAGACCTCAGTATCTGCGCGGCATCCACCACCGCACGTCCCTCTGCAATATGGACTTCGGGCACCGCAGCGAGCGTGAACGGTATGGTCGACACACTACCACCGACTTCATCGATTTCGAGAATGTCACCAGCACCAAAATTCAGGACAGCACGAACCGTGCCGACGATCTCACCATCCTGGCCAACAATCGCCAAACCGAGCAGATCGGCGTTGTAGAACTCGTCATCTTCGGCTTCCGGAAACCGATCACGCGGCACAAAAAACTTCAATCCCTTGAGACCTTCAGCCTTGGTACGGTCATCAATTCCTTCGACCTGCACGAGTATCTGCCCTTTGCCCGCCCTATTGCGAACGTCGAGCACAAATGACCGAGAACCGTCCTCGGTCTCGACCGGCCCGTAGCCCCCAACATCCTCGGGCACATCGGTAAACGGACGGATTCGCACGAGCCCACGAAGCCCATGTGCGCCCGTGACGACACCGACGCAGACACGCTTGTCCGAATCTTGGTCGGTGTCGATCATCATTCAGGCAAGTCCTGGGTTCAGGACTTCTCTTCTGCCGCAGCGGCTTCCTCGGCGGGAACTTCTTCAGCCGCAGCCTCTTCGGCAGGTGCTTCCTCAACGGGAGCTTCTTCTGCAGCAACTTCTTCGGCAGGTGCCTCCTCAGCTGGGGCTTCTTCAGCAGGCGCTTCCTCAGAGGGAGCTTCTTCTGCAGCAACTTCCTCGGCAGGTGCCTCCTCAACAGGTAAAGGTGCTGCAGCAGCTTCGGCGGCAGCAGTCGCTGCAGCTTCGACAGCAGCAACGGCTTCAGCAGCGCGCTCCTGCGCCTTCGCCTTCGGCAGATGCTGCTTGGTCTGGTCACGGAGCACCGCGGCGTCCATCAGGCCGGCAGCAGCAAAGAACTTTGCCACCCGATCAGACGGCTTAGCACCAACACCAATCCAATGCTTGGCGCGTTCTTCGTCGAACTTCACCCGATCCGGATCGTCCTTGTTAAGCATCGGGTTGTACTGCCCGATCCGCTCAATGAAACGCCCGTCACGGGCACGCGCCTGATCAGCGACAACAATGCGGTAAAACGGCCGCTTCTTCGCGCCACCGCGCGCCAGTCGAATACGTAAAGCCATGAGTTAACTTCCTTTTCTTTCTTGGTATTGGTTGTATCGGTTAAAAGGCGATCACACCAAAGAACGGCACATCGCCTCAATTTTGTGTCCATCGGGGTCAAGTACGAAGGCCCCGTAGTAATTTCCGCTATATTCCGGACGCAGCCCGGGTCCACCATTCTCACGCGCACCTGCTGCCATCGCGGCGGCATGGAAGGCGTCAACCGCATCAAAATCTAACGCGGTGAAACCCACATGGCTCCCCCGGGACGGCGCAATTTCCGCATCCGGCTGCACGATCCAGAACATCATGCCATCACGGCCAGGTCCGGGTCCGTAGGCACAGCCAATGCCTTTCTCGAGCAAGCGCGAATAGCCTAGCGGCGCCAATGTCGCATCATAAAAAATACCGCTGGCGGCAAGGTCGCTGACCCCTAGAGAGATATGATCGAGCATCGCCATGGATCAGGCCGGTGGCACGTGCATGGCTTCGAGCTTGTGACCGTCAGGGTCTAGCACGAAGGCACCATAATAAGTGTCGCGATAATGCGGGCGAAATCCGGGTCGGCCGTCACCGACGGCGCCAGACACAATCGCAGTCTCATAGAACGCATCAACCTGCATTGGCGATTCCGCAGCAAACGCGATGTGACAACCATCATCGGCGGGCACAGCCAGCTCGTCACGCTCATTAATCCAGAAGACACCCCCACCGCTCTTGGGATGCCAAGATACTGTTCCGGGCTTCTCCATATGACGTTCATGACCTAGGGCGCCCAGCACAGCGTCATAAAACGCCGCTGAACGCGCCAGACCAGAAACCCCGATAGAAACATGATGAAACATGATGGACACCTATCGCCCCATGCCTGGCGGAAGCATTCTAGGAGGCATACTGCCGCCCATTCCCGGCATTCCACCGCCACCCATGGGCATCTTGCCGCCCATCTTCTTCATCCTCTTCATCATCGTCTGCATCTGCTGATACTGCTTCAGCAGCTTGTTGATTTCCTGCACAGAAGTGCCCGAACCTGCTGCTATACGTTTCTTGCGTGATGCTTTCACTAGCGCCGGTTTCAAACGTTCCTTCTTGGTCATCGACAGAATAATCGCTTCCTGGCGCTTGATGAGACTGTCATCAAGATTGTGATCGGCCATCTGCTTCTTGAGCTTACCGACACCGGGTAGCATCGACATGACACCACCGAGCCCGCCCATCTTCTTGAGCTGGCGCAGCTGATCCAGCAGGTCGTTCAGGTCAAACTCACCCTTGGCGAGCTTACGTGCGATCTTTTCAGCTTCTTCGTCTTCGACGAGTTCATTGGCACGCTCAACCAGCGTCACCACATCGCCCATATCAAGGATACGGCCAGCAATCCGTTCAGGATGGAACGGTTCTAACTCATCCATCTTCTCGCCAACGCCGACGAGTTTGATGGGTTGTCCTGTGACTGCGCGCATCGAGAGTGCGGCACCACCGCGCGCATCGCCGTCCATGCGGGTAAGCACAATTCCAGTAATGCCAACCTTCTCATGGAATGCCTGAGCTGTGTTTACGGCATCCTGACCAGTCATCGCGTCAGCAACCAGCAGTATTTCATGCGGCTTGGCAGCATCCCGGATAGCGGTCGCTTCAGACATCAATCCGTCGTCAATTGTCAGACGGCCTGCAGTATCTAGCAGGACCACCTCGTAACCTTCTCGGCGCGCCTGATCCATCGCACGCTTGGCTATCATGACCGGCATCTCCCCTGGGCGAACATCCAGCGTGGATACCAACACTTGGTCACCCAGAACCCGCAACTGCTCCTGCGCGGCTGGACGACGTACATCAAGAGAGGCCATCAAGACCTTTTTTCGCTGCTTATCGGCAAGATAATGACCGATTTTGGCCGTGGTCGTGGTTTTACCCGAGCCCTGAAGTCCAACGACCAGGATCGCCACTGGCGCCGGCGCATTGAGGTCAATCTCAACCGCTTCCGAACCCAAAGTTTCAATCAACGTGTCATGGACAATTTTGACGACCATCTGACCCGGGGTGATCGAACGCACCACCTCCTGGCCAACGGCCTGCTCCTGAACCTTTGCTATAAAGTCACGCACCACCGGAAGCGCTACATCCGCTTCGAGCAAGGCAACACGCACCTCACGCAGCGCTGCCGCAACATCCTCTTCGGACAACGCACCACGCCGCTTCAAGCGGTCAAAAACTTCTCCAAGGCGTTCGCTTAGTGACTCAAACAAAGCACTCAACCCTTCCGGACAAACCTCTTGGTATCGCCCAACGAAAAACGCGCCAGTGCGCGAAACTCGCGGACTGGCGGAGCACGGACCTCACGGCCCGTGCCGCATCGGCAATCGATGCGGAATAGCTCGGAACCTAGGCGAAGGAGAAAATGAGGTCAAGCGTTGCGCGGGAGCGCCGGCACAGCTGATACAGAAACACGTTCAGCCCGGCAGGTTTTCAATCCGAATTAGGCCTTTCAGAAAATTCCAGGTTCACGAGTGCGCCGTCAAATGGTTCAATTGATGAAAATTTTAGGACACCCCTAAACATCCAAAGCTTTAGCAGGGCTGGACGTGAGGGCCCTACCGGCCCTATATCCCGGCCATGGTCGAGCGTGAATTCATAAAGATGCATGGGTTGGGCAATGACTTTGTCATTGTTGATGCTCAGTCACGTCCGATTTCGGTCGGTAATGAGGGCATTCGCATGCTCTCCGATCGTCATACCGGAATCGGATTCGATCAACTAATCACCATTGAACCTGCACCTGATGATGAGACGGATGTGCGTGTACGCATCTACAACTCCGACGGATCAGAAGTGAGCGCGTGCGGCAATGCAATGCGCTGTGTCGCCCGGTTGATGCTGAATGACAGTATAAGCAAGCTGCGGATCCGATCCGATGCAGGTTTGCTCAAAGCCTGGCGCAGCCCATCGAATTCCTCCCACTTCTCCGTCGACATGGGACCCGCCCGCGATAACTGGCAGGATATTCCACTGGCGCAGGAATGCGACACTAACCATCTGCCGCTTTCACGTGTCCCGGTTTCCGATCCAGTGGCAGTAAACATGGGTAACCCTCATGCGGTGTTCTTTGTCGAGGATGTCAGCTCCATCAAGATCGAAACTCTTGGTCCGGATCTAGAACATGACCCTCTATTTCCCGAACGTGCGAATATCGGATTCGCTCAAATCATGGGGACAGACGCAATCCGTCTACGGGTATGGGAACGCGGTGCCGGCCTGACTCTAGCCTGCGGTTCAGGTGCATGCGCAGCTGCCGTTGCTGCCCATCGACGTGGGCTGACAGGACGTAATGTGCAAATCACGGTGGACGGCGGAGACCTCAACATCGAAGTGCGGGACGACGGCCACGTGGTGATGTCCGGCCCAGCCGAGGAAAGTTTTCGCGGCACTGTTGCCGAAGACGCATTCGCAACCAGTTCGGGGAAGTAAAATGAGCGCGCCAGAAGTTATCACATTCGGCTGCCGTTTAAACACCTATGAATCCGAAGTCATACGCAACCATGCGGTTGCAGCCGGACTAACAGATACCGTCATCGTAAACACTTGTGCCGTCACAGCAGAAGCAGAGCGACAGGCGCGACAGGCCATTCGTCGTGCGCGCCGCAACAAACCCGATGCCAAAATCATCGTGACAGGCTGCGCAGCCCAAATCGATCCTGATGCCTACGCCGCAATGCCCGAAGTGAACATCGTCCTTGGCAATCAGGAAAAGCTCGAAGCGAAATCTTTTCTAACATTAGACAATGAGCCTGTCCGCGTCGACGACATCATGTCGGCTAGTCAAACCGCATCCCATCTGATCGAGGGATTTGACGACCGCACGCGCGCCTTCATTCAGGTGCAGAACGGCTGTGATCACCGTTGCACCTTCTGCATCATTCCTTTCGGCCGCGGTAACTCCCGTAGCGTTCCAATCGGTGCCATCGTCGAACAAGTCAGCACGCTGGTCGAGAACGGCTATCGCGAAGTCGTTCTCTCCGGTGTCGATATAACATCCTATGGGGCTGATCTCCCCGGGCGCCCGCAGCTGGGACAGATGGTGCGTCGCCTGCTGGCGAACGTTCCCGAATTACCCCGTCTGCGTCTGAGTTCTATCGACGTCGCCGAGGTCGATGATGATCTTCTGCGTCTTATCGCCGAAGAACCACGTCTGATGCCTCACCTGCACCTCAGCCTGCAGGCTGGGGACAACATGATTCTTAAGCGTATGAAGCGCCGTCACTCCCGGGAACAAGCCATCGCGTTCTGTAAAACCGCGCGGCTGCTTCGCCCTGATGTTGTTTTTGGAGCCGACATCATCGCCGGGTTCCCGACCGAAACCGAAGACATGTTTGCCAATAGCCTGTCGCTGGTTGAGGAATGCGACCTTACCCATCTTCATGTTTTTCCTTATTCTCCTCGCCCCGAAACACCGGCGGCACGAATGCCACAGCTCCCGCGCGACGTTATCAAGAGACGCGCAGGAGAACTTCGCGAGGCAGGGAACCTATCACTCAACCGTTTTCTTCAGGGGGAAGTTGGAAAGACACGCGCGGTACTGATCGAAAAACCCGGTCTGGGGCGTAGCGAGCAATTCGCACTGGTCGAACTCACCGATAAAACGGTCGAGACAGGTCAAATTCTAGATCTAGACATAATCTGCGCCAAAACCGGACGCTTGGATGGCCAAACAACAAATCACGCCGCATGAGTAAGGGTCGCTGGCTTTCCCGGCTCCGTGCCGGGCTCTCACAAACATCATCGCGCCTCGCTGAAGATATTGGCGGTGTGTTCAGTGGTAAGATGATCGATGCTTCAACTCTCGACGAGCTCGAAGACATTCTCATTATGGCCGATCTCGGGGTGACCACAGCCGCCCGGCTCCGCGGTGAACTCGAAAGAAAACGAATCGACAGTGAAACCAACGGAGATGATGTGCGTCACATATTGTCTGACGCTATTTCAGAGATTTTAGCACCTGTTGCCCGACCTTTGTCTGACCTTGTTTCGCCTTCTGGACTGCGTGTCATTGTTGTTGCCGGAGTCAACGGAACCGGCAAAACAACCACCATCGGAAAGCTCGCTGCACGCTTCACCGAAGAAGGCAGTAAGGTCATGCTTGCGGCGGCAGATACATTTCGCGCGGCCGCCATTGACCAACTCAAGATATGGGGCGAGCGCGTAGGTGTTCCAGTCGTTGCCGGAGCGCAAGACAGCGATCCTGCTGCCCTTGCCTTCGATGCCATGCAACAAGCACGGGCCAGCAAAGTTGATCTGCTCCTAATCGATACCGCCGGACGTCTGCACAACAAGACCAACCTGATGGCAGAGTTGCAAAAGATAGTCCGCGTTATCCGTAAGGTGGATTCCAAAGCACCGCATGACGTTCTGCTCGTTCTCGATGCGACGACGGGGCAGAACGCACATGCACAGGTCGAAACATTCCGTGACCTCATCCACGTCAGCGGACTTATCGTAACCAAACTGGACGGCTCGGCGCGGGGCGGCGTGATTGTCTCTCTGGCTGATCGGTTTGGCCTGCCTATCTATGCCGTTGGCGTAGGCGAAGATATCGATGATTTGCGCCCGTTCGAGCCGGCGGCTTTCGCCGACAGCCTGTTGGGTCTTGAGGCCAGTGTGTCACAGGACGAAAGCCTTTGAGTACAACAGTGGTTTTAGCAGTGCTACTTGCCGCGCTATTGCACGCAAGCTGGAACGCGCTGGTCAAAGGTGGCAGTGACCGCTGGCTTACTTCAGGAATGATCGGTGGATTCGGAGGCATCGGCAGCCTGATCATCGTCCTCGCTTTCCTTCCCCTCCCACAATTGCATCACTGGCCATGGCTCATCGGTTCAGGCCTGCTACATGCAGCGTATTTTATTCTTCTCGTGAATGCTTATGCCCATGGTGATCTGAGCAAGGTTTATCCCATTGCGCGTGGCAGTGCGCCGTTAATCATCGTCGCACTTTCCGCGCCGATTGTCGGAGACGTACCCAATATTTGGGAACTGGTGGCCGTGCTGGTTCTGGTGGCCGGTGTCGTAGCGTTGACCATCGAACCGAACCAGATTGTATCAACGAATATGCGCACAATAGTACTCGCTCTTGTTACAGGCGCGTGCATCGCGGCCTATTCCCTATTTGATGCGCTAGGTATTCGTACTATTGGCCCAGAGGTAGAGAACGGCACCTTGTTCTACCTGTGTTGGATCATGGTTTTTGCCGGTATTCCCATCATCACCGCTACATATATTGTGCGCCGCGGGCACATTGTCTCATATATGCGTGGCCACGCATTACGAGGCATCGGCGGCGCCACCATCGCAATTACTAGCTATGGCCTAGTTCTGTTTGCCTTCGCCAATGCCTCCGTTGCGAGTGTCGCTGCGCTACGCGAAACCGGGGTGGTGTTTGCAGCCATTATCGGCGTTGTGGTCCTTGGAGAGCGCTTCGGCAAACGCCGAATACCTGCGGCCATCCTCGTTGCGCTGGGGGCTGGCACTCTTAAATTTGCAAACTGACATCCGAAGGACTTTCACTTCCCCATCAACACACGTTAGGTTCGCCCCAACATGCGCCCCTGGTTAAAACTAGTTATCGAGGCAGGACCTCTCGTCGTCTTCTTCCTTGTCAACGGCCGCAAGGGAGTGCCGGAACTTCGTCACCTGTGGTTACCCTCTGGCGCAGAGCCACTTGTCGGACAGGCTTTGTTCGAGGCCACCGGCGCTTTCATGGTTGCGACAATTTTCGCACTGGCCATTGGCTGGACAGCCGAACGTAAACTTCCCGTCATGCCCCTGGTCAGCGGCATCTTTGTGCTGTTTTTCGGTGGCCTGACAATCGTTCTAGCAGACGAGACTTTCATCAAGCTGAAGCCCACCCTCGTGAACACCTTGTTTGCTATGATACTCTTTGGCGGATTGCTGACAGGCAAGTCACTGCTCAAGCCAGTGTTCGGAGCAGCTGTTAAACTGACCGAGCGTGGTTGGCGGATTTTGACGCTGCGCTGGGCAATATTTTTTGTCGTGCTGGCAATGCTCAACGAAATCGTCTGGCGGAGCTTCTCAACAGACCTTTGGGTTTCATTCAAGCTGTTCGGCATCATGCCGCTGACATTCATTTTCGCCGCGTCACAGACACCGCTGTTTCTGCGCGAACAAATCGAAGGCGACAGCTCCGACGAAACCGATAAAGCGGGCAAGTCTTAGGCAGAGCGCTAGACTTTAGGGTCAGATAGGTGCCGCGCGGCGCATACGGATTCAGCGATGTCGTTCACGCATACACATTCACCCAAGATTCGACAGATGCGCTGCGCTGCAGCCTCGATCGCTCTCCCGCCGGACAAACTGATTTTTCTCCCTTAACCAGCCTACGCCACTGCAATTGGCTTAGAAGTGACCCAAGGTAGCGGGCCTGACCATAAAAAACGGCTAAAGAGCGCAATAAACCCTATTCAATCTTTACCCGTTAGCAATTTGATTGCTGCAGCCCGATCCGATGTAGTCTGGATGCGCGTGTCATCAGGAGAAATTTCCGGTTTGCCAAACAGGAAGCCAACGACATGAAGTTAATTCATGCTACCGGGACAGCGCCGCAACACCGGCCAATGCCTTGCCTTCTAGCCACTCTAGAAAGGCCCCGCCAGCGGTAGAAACATAGCTGAAACGTTCAGAAACGCCCGCATGGTTCAAGGCTGCAACTGTATCACCGCCGCCGGCGACAGAGAGTAAACTACCACGCTCGGTCAAATCTGCGGCAACTCGGGCCACCCCGTTTGTGCCTTCGTCAAACGGCTTGATTTCAAATGCTCCCAGTGGCCCGTTCCAGACCAGCGTACGAACATTTTCGAGCTTTGCGGCCAGCCCCATAATCGTGCTGGCACCAACATCCAGAATCATTTGATTGGCCGGAACAGCATCAACCGGGACGGTGCGGTATGGTACACCAGCCTTGAATTCCGTCGCGATGACAGCGTCGGATGGCAATATAACTTCACAACCAAGCTCGTCAGCGCGCTTCAAAATTTCGAGCGCCGTATCAGCCATGTCGTGTTCACACAACGACTTGCCGACATCTATCCCCATAGCATTGAGAAAGGTATTGGCCATGCCACCGCCAATCGCAAGATGATCAACACGCTCAATCAGATTTCCGAGGAGGTCAAGCTTCGAGGCAATTTTGGCCCCTCCAACAATTGCCATGACAGGGCGTTCAGGCGCCTCTAGGGCATCCCCGAGCGCCATGAGTTCGGCCTGCATCAAGCGGCCGGCATAAGCCGGCAACACATGCGCAATACCCTCGGTTGAAGCATGGGCACGATGGGATGACGAGAACGCGTCATTTACATAGGCATCGGCAAGCGAAGCAAGAGATTGCACAAATTGCGAGTCATTAGCTTCCTCTCCGGCGTGATAGCGCACATTTTCCAGCACCAGTATTTGTCCGTTCTCCAGCTTTGCCGAAGCCTCGAGAGCAATATCGCCAATGCAATCCGGCGCAAACCGCACATCACACCCTAGAAGAATGGCCAACTCACGCGCGACCGGTTCCAGAGACATCTCCGGAACATATGCGCCTTTCGGACGCCCAAAATGTGATGCCAAAAGAACCCGCGCACCCTGATCGCACAACTCAGTGATTGTAGGCAACAGTCGTTCCAGCCGGGTGCGATCCGTCACCTTCCCATCCGACATGGGCACATTGAGGTCGGCACGCAAAAGAATGCGTTTACCAGCTGGATTAAGGTCGTCGAGGGTTTGGAACGCGCTCATGTTTTTACTCTCACGGAAAATCGAATGAATGACAGTTATACCAGCCGTTCCCGGACCGTAAAGTGGTTCCGGTTACTCAAGCCTGATTGAGCTGTCGCGTCTCGATCTGCCGCAGGACGAGCATCAGTGCACTGCCAATTACCGCAGCAACCACAAGCGGGACCGGCGCAAAATTCCAACCCCCCAGATTGGTAACAACCCAGGCCATTGCGACCGGGCCAATAAGCTGTCCCAGCTGAGACCCCTGCATCATCAGGCCGGTTGTCGCTCCCACAAAAGATGGCGACGGCGCCACGATCGAGGTGGCCACGAACAGGCAAGCCGGAATCATGCCGGCGATGAACGACAGAAAGATTGCAGCGCTAAGCCGTACGCCAAAGGATAGGCCATCGTCATACATCAGCATGGCGCTGGCAATTATCAAAGCAAAGGAGCCAATCACTAGAAACCAACGCGCGCCCCCCCGGTGCATAGCGATACCCGCGATCACATTACCTCCGACGTTCACCACGGCCACAAGCGCCGTAAGAACCGAGGCCATTCCCAAGCCGACAAAACCAGCCTCTATATAAAATGTTGGTAACAACGCGATGACGGTCACATGGATCGACGAATAGGCCCCAAAGGTGAGTGCCAGCGTCATGGGACCAATGCGGGTGAATGTGCGCAACGCTTGCAGAAAGGGTGGCGGGGTTGCGTGCGTCGAAGCCGGCTGCGTAACAAACAACACGAGCGTAAGTACCAGCAACATCAAAACACCGTTAATCGCCCATAGCCCCCGCCAGCCAATAGCTTCCATCACGACCGGAGTAACTAGGATCATCGCGGCAACCCCGGCAGGCCAATAACCGCTGTAGAGGCCGAAGATTAGGCGGTGATGTCGCGGCGCACTCGCCGCCAAAAACATGGGTGGGGCCACAGACGCGACGACGATAAATCCAAATCCTTCCAGAACACGGCTCAACAGAAGCAACGTGAAACCACTCGACCCGGCACCAGCAAAGCTCGCAACCGCCATAGCCAGAAACCCAACAACGATCAATCTACGATGACCCAGTCTATCTCCAAGTGCACCGGCGACCATACCTAGGGTTATGCCGAGCAGGTTGAAAATAGAAATAACCCAGACACCTTGATCCAGTGAAAGCCCGAGCTCGCCTCGTATGACAGGAAGGGCTGCAGGGGCCTTCCCGATCTGAAACGCCGCTGCCACGGCGGCTAGAATCAGAACTGCGACAGCTACCCAGTTAGTCCTCAGCGACGCTTCGTCACCGTGTGATACGAAATTCGACACTGGAAAGCATTCAGGTCTTTGGAGGAGCGTGCAGGTAAAGTCGCTTGCCGCTCAGAGAAATGGTCCGGCGATACTGGGCGACAGTCTGATCCGCAGCCATGGCTGCGATCGTACCACCACCAAGCGCTGCCAAAAACCCGCGGCGTTTCATATCTATCTCCCAACGACGGCGTCAAGCAGCTGCTTACCACTCCGAAAGGGCCTGCCCAATCATAAAATGGCCGGCTGGTTAACCGGCCCACCCAAAAATCCCAAAAATCCGTTAATTAGCGAGGGCGACTGCCATATCCAGCAACATCTCGTCATTGCCATGGCCGGCAATCAAACCCAGCCCCACTGGCCCTTTCTCAGTCTCACCCAGTGGCAATGAGACTTGTGGCAGGCGCGCGAGTGGGGCTGTACAATTGTACAATTCATTGTTCTTGCGTAGCCGGTCATACACATATTCCTCGGACCCACCTAGGGGTGCAACGCTCGGGGCGGCAGGCACCAGCATTACGCCATCTTCGCGCAGCATTAGGGCCATATAGCCTTCCACCATCGAGCGCTTTGACATGGCATCCGCAATTTCGGCA
>JAPKDV010000056.1 GCA_028822385.1 Alphaproteobacteria bacterium | reverse complement strand
CCGCCGGTGAAGTCAATCCACTGGAACGCCACTGACCAGGCAATCTGCGCAAAGGCAAGCGTGAGCATAGCCATGTAAATGCCCGTCAGACGTACACAGAACCAACCGAACAACAGCGCCCCAAGCGCACCTGCGACTGGCGCAAGCAGCAGAGCCGGCGCCATACCTGCCGACAGATGAAACACCGCGAGCCCAGCGCCATAGGCCCCGAGACCAAAATAAGCGGCATGCCCAAAGGTGATCAGACCGCCACCCCAAATCAGGAAATGCAGGCTCGCTGCAAAAAGGGCGAGGATGACGATCTCCGTCAGTATAACCGTGCTGAATTCGCCTAATACAAGAGGTGCCACCAGCCCGGCAAGCAGCAAAGCCAGCCATCCAGCCCTGGCCGAAGCTCCCGAAGGTAAGAGAGGTTGATCGGGATTTCTAGAATCCTCCGCCGTCATGATTTCGGGCTTTCCAAACAACCCACTGGGCTTGATCACCAGCGTCACGGCCATCACCAGAAAGGTCAATACCAGCGTGATCTTGGGGAAGACCACCAGACCAAAGGCCATCAATTCGCTGATCAACACAGCAGCGACAAAGGCCCCGGCAATCGACCCCATGCCGCCAACGACAACGACGACAAAGGCATCGACAATGATACTGAGGTCCATCGAAAGGCTGGCCGCTTGTCGCGGAATCTGCAGCGCACCGCCGAGGCCGGCGAGTGCAGCGCCCAGCACAAAGGCGGCCGTGAACAACCAGCGCTGGTCAATGCCGAGTGCAGCCACCATCTGACGGTCTTCGGTTGCCGCCCGCAGTAACACCCCGAACCGTGTCTTGCGGAACAACAGCCACAGGCTGCCGAGCACTGCAAAAGCGATACCAATCAGAAACAAGTCATAGCTTGGGATCGCGTGCCCGAGTATTTCAATGGCACCGTCGAGCCCAGGCATACGCGGCGCGAACAGATCTTCCGGCCCCCATATTGTCCGGGTCAGGTCCTGTACCACTAAGACCACACCAAAGGTTGCGAGGAGTTGAAACAGTTCTGGCGCATGATAAATCCGGCGCAGCAAGGTGAATTCGATCACCCCGCCGATCAGTCCAACCGCCACCGCCGCAAGCAGAAGTGCCAGCAGGTAACCAACAAAACTGTCTCCAATCACGGCAACAAGGCTGTACGCAATATATGCGCCAAGCATGTAAAGCGAGCCATGCGCAAAGTTCACAACGCGCGTGACCCCGAACACAATCGACAATCCGACAGCAATCAGGAACAGCGAGGCTGCGCTGGCTAGTCCGTTAATCGCCTGGGCGACGATGAAGTTCACAACATCCTCCAGCGCCGCGATGCGGCCCTAAGGCCGCATGGCGCTAACTTCCTGGGCGCAGCTTCTTCACCGTCGCATCATCCGGCAGGTAATCCGCGCCATTTGCATAGCGGAAATCAACCATCACGCCCTTTCCGTCAACCTTTGCAGTGCGACCGACATAGGCGCCCATCGTTGACTGATGGTCCAGCCCGCGATAGGTGATAGGCCCAAACGGCGTATCGAGTTCCAGCCCTTTCATCGCCGATACCATAGCATCGGTCTCCGTGGAACCTGCTTTTTCCAGCATCGCAGCAATTGTCAGGATCGTGTTGTAGCCAACGATCGAACCGGCACGGGGATAGTCATCAAACCGACTCTGATAGGCGTCCAGGAAGGCCCGGTGCTCGGGCCCCTTGATCGCCTGCCAGGGATAGCCCGTCACAATCCAGCCTTCGGGCGTCTCCTCCTTGAGCGTATCGAGATATTCCGGTTCACCCGTTAGCAAGCTGGCAACCTCGCGATCTTTAAACAAACCGCGTATCTGCCCCTCACGAACGAACTTCGCCAGATCAATGGAGAAGGTGACGTTAAAGATAGCATCAGGATTCACACGTGCGATGGCCTGCACGGTGGCGCCGGCATCTATTTTGAAGAGTGCGGGCCATTGTTCCCCGACAAACTCGACATCTGGACGCAGAGCCTTGAGAACCCCCTTGAACGCCTTCACAGCGGACTGTCCGTATTCATAGTTTGGCGCGATTGTTGCCCAGCGTTTCGCGGGAAGCTTGGCCGCTTCTTCTGCAAGCATCGCGGCCTGCATATAGGTCGAGGGCCGCAGGCGGAATGTATAGGCGTTGCCCTTCGACCAGACGACGGCGTCCGAGAGGGGCTCAGAAGCCACAAACAATGTCTTGTTGCGATTGGCAAAGTCAGCGACGGCTAACCCGATATTAGAGAGGAACGTACCCGCAATCAGGTCAACATTCTCACGCCGCACCAGTTCTTCGGCGAACTTGATGGCGTTGGCGGGCTTGCCACCGTCATCGCGCGAAATCACTTCAAGCGGGCGCCCAAGCACACCACCCTTGGCGTTGATCTCTTCCACCGCAAGCAACCAACCGTTGCGGTAGGGCACCGTAAAAGCCGCTAATGGACCCGTGTAGCTGTTAATCTCACCTATACGGATCGGCCCCTGCTGCGCGTTGGCCGACGTAATAGTCAGCGTGGTCAGCAGCATCCCGAAAAGGGTAAATATAATATTACGAAGGTTCATGCGTCGCATGATCGCTTCTCCTTATATAGTCAATGTCCAAGGCGTGTTTGCCACGCTTTTCTGTTCCCCGGTTCGACGGGAATCGATTTGCCGTCAAACATCATATGGTCAGGAATACGTGAAGGTCGAATCTCGCAGAATTCTGTGAATGAAAACCTTCACGCCACGGGTTGGAAGACCTTTGTTTGTGTGGCTATAGTTAAACTATTCTGGGGAAAATATCATGACAATAAACGTTGCGGTTATCGGTTCGGGCCCGAGCGGATTTTACACGGTCGACGCCCTGCGCAAGGCTAACAGGGATGTCCGGGTCGATATCATCGACCGTCTGCCAACCCCGTTTGGCCTGATCCGCGGCGGTGTTGCTCCCGATCATCAGACCACTAAGAAGGTTGCACGTGTCTACGAAAAATCTGCGCTAGCAGACGGCGTTGCCTATTACGGCAATGTCGAAGTGGGTCGCGATGTTTCGATCGAAGAACTCAAAGGCATGTACGACGCGATTGTCCTAGCCGTCGGGGCCCCGCGCGATCGCAAGCTGGGTATTCCCGGTGAAGACAAGACTGGTGTCTTCGGTTCAGCTGATTTTGTCGGCTGGTACAACGGACATCCCGATTTTACAGATCTGGCGCCGGATCTGAATACTTCAACCGTTGTCGTGATAGGCAATGGTAACGTGGCAGTAGATGCGGCCCGCGTTCTGGTGAAGACCGACGAGGAAATGACAGCAACCGACCTAGCCGATCACGCTTCGGACGCGATCCAAGCCTCGCCGATTACCGATGTTTACATGGTTGGTCGCCGAGGCCCCATCGAGGCCAAGTTCACCAATGTGGAACTGCGCGAGATGGGCAAGCTTAATAATTGCATGCCTATCATCGATGCCAGCCAGCTTCCTGAATCTATCGAGGGGGAGTGGTCAGATCGCGACCTGCGCCTGAAGGAACGTAACCTGGCGACCATGAAGGAATTCTCGAATGTTGACCCCACAGGCAAGGGCAAGCGCGTCCATTTCGCCTTCTATTCCAAACCGGTTGAAATTCTTGGTAGCGAAAACGTCGAAGGCATCCGTATGGAGCACACCAAGGTCGAGGGCGGGCGCTCGGTGGGTACCGGTGAATTTTTCGTCATCGAATGCGGCCTCGTGATCCCGGCGATCGGATATCTGTCTGACCCATTCCCGGGCGTCCCCTTTGATGACGACAACGGAATCGTAATTCACGACGAAGGCCGTGTCGGCGACAACATCTATGCCGTGGGTTGGATCAAGCGTGGTCCCACCGGCGTGATCGGCTCCAACAAGCCTGATGGCGACATTGCAGCAACACAGATTTTCGAGGATGTAGCAGAGGGCTCGAAGCCCGGACGCGAGGCGCTCAACGCTATTCTGAGCGAGCGGAATGTGCGCGTGGTCTCCTATCAGGACTGGCAGACCATCGATGCCGCAGAGGTAAGCGGCGCCAAGCCGGGCGCACCGCGGCGCAAGTTAGTGACCATCGATGCAATGGTTGCCGCTCTTGATTGATTTTCAAAAAACCTTGGCTCATCTGTACAAACGAGAGTTTGTGCTTGAACTAGTTGTGCAAGCAGATAAAGGTACCCGCCAATCGACCCGGGAGAACTCAGGTCGGCAACATGTTCTAAGAAGAATTGATCATTTACGGGAAGGAAGCTCTCGATGTCTGAAGTAGCGGCCATCGATCGGCCTAACGAAAATCGCCAGGAAATCGAATCCGCAGTCGTCCGTTTTGCAGGCGACTCCGGCGACGGAATGCAGCTCACTGGCAGCCATTTCACGATGACAGCGGCAATTGAGGGGAACGATCTTTCGACCTTCCCGGATTTCCCAGCTGAAATCCGCGCACCTGCGGGCACCACCTTTGGTGTTTCCGCATTCCAGATTAATTTTGGCGCTCGCAAGATTATGACCTCGGGCGACCAGCTCGACGTTCTGGTTGTGATGAACCCGGCAGCGCTGATCACCAATCTGGCCGACGTGAAGCCCGGCGGCATCGTGATTGCCGATAGCGGCGCGTTCACCGACCGGAACCTAACAAAAGCCGGGTATACAGAAAGCCCCCTCGAGAATGACAGTCTTGAGGGCTACCGTCTGGTCAAGATCGACATGTCAAGACTGACGGTTGAAGCGGTCAAGGAATTCGGCCTTTCCAACAAGGAAGGCCTGCGCTCGAAGAACATGTGGGCGCTTGGCCTTATCTACTGGATGTACGGGCGCAAGCGTCAGGCCTCCGTGGACTGGCTGAAAACAAAATTCGCCAAGATGCCCGAAATTGCCAACGCCAACATCGCCGCGCTGAATGCCGGCCATGCCTTTGGTGAAACCGCCGAGATGCCTGCCGAACTGGGTACCTTCGAGGTCGAACGCGCGCAGATCGAACCCGGCGTCTATCGGACGATCACCGGTGCGGAATCCGTCTCGTTTGGTTTGCTCGCAGGTTCGCAGCTCGCTGGCCTGAACATCTCGTTCTGCTCCTATCCGATCACACCCGCTTCTGCCCTGCTCCATCATCTGGCGCGGATGAAGAATTTCGGTGTCGTGACCTTTCAGGCCGAGGACGAGATTGCGGCAGCGACAGCAGCGCTCGGCGCATCCTATGCCGGTTCGCTGGGCATCACTTCTAGCTCCGGCCCGGGCATCGCCCTCAAGATGGAGGCTATTGGCCTCGCGATCGGCACCGAATTGCCTATGGTAATCGTGAACTCACAGCGCGCCGGACCGTCGACAGGCCTGCCAACAAAAACCGAGCAGTCGGATCTCTACCAGGCTGTCTTTGGCCGGAATGCGGACGCACCCATGCCCGTGATCTCCGTGTCCACTCCGTCTGACGGCTACGACGTGGCAATCGAGGCCATCCGCATTGCAACCAAGTACATGACCCCAGTCATGGTACTAACCGATGGCTACATCACGAATGCATCGGAACCCTGGCTTATCCCAAACCCCTCGACCTATGAACGTTTCGACGTCGAGTTCCGGACTGATCCGGAGAACTTCCATCCGTTCCTGCGTGACGATAAAACCCTTGCGCGCCCTTGGGTGAAGCCGGGCACGCCGGAGCTGATGCATCGTATCGGCGGCATCGAACGTTCCTATGACACTGGCCACATCTCCTACGATCCGGACAATCATCAGAAGATGACGGATGTCCGCGCAGCCAAGATCAACGGCATCGCCGATGACATTCCCGAGCAAGAAGTGGAAGCTGGTGCCGCAGGCGGCAAGCTCGCCGTTGTGGGCTGGGGCTCGACCTACGGCCCGATCAACCGCGCGGTGAACAATATGCGTGACGACGGTTACGACGTGTCGCAGATTCATCTGCGCTACATCTGGCCCCTGCCCCGTAATCTTGAGGAACTGCTGAAGACCTACGATCAGGTGCTTGTGGCAGAAATGAACACTGGCCAGCTCCGCACCCTGTTGCGAGCAGAATACCTAGTGCCTGCCGAAGGCCTGAACAAGGTCAACGGCAAACCGTTCCTCATTGGTGAACTTGAAGACGCAATCCGCATACGGCTGGAGAAATAAGATGAACGTCCAAAGCCCCCCGGGGAAACTGAAGGCGCGCGACTTCGCGACCGACCAGGAAGTTCGCTGGTGCCCCGGTTGTGGCGACTACGCGATCCTCAAGGCAGTGCAGAACACCCTCGCCGAGTTGGAGGCCGACCCTAAGAACACAGTCTTCGTCTCTGGCATCGGCTGTGCGGCACGCTTCCCCTACTACATGGAAACCTATGGCTTCCACACGATCCACGGCCGCTCCCCGGCGGTCGCCACGGGCGTAAAACTTTCTAACCCAAAACTTGATGTCTGGGTTGTCGGCGGCGATGGCGACATGCTCTCGATTGGCGGGAATCATACGATGCACGCCATCCGGCGCAATATCGATGTGCAGCTCCTGCTGTTCAACAACCAGATTTACGGCCTAACAAAAGGCCAGTACTCACCGACCTCGAAGATCGGCACGCGTTCGCCTTCGACCCCGATGGGTTCAATCGACAACCCGGTCTCCGCGGCGCAGTTCGCACTCGGTGTCGGCGGCACCTTTATCTCCCGCTCTACAGACATTCTGGTGAAGCACCTTTCCTCAGTCCTCAAGCGCGCCCATGGGCATCGCGGCACGTCCTTCGTGGAAATCTTCCAGAACTGCATTGTCTACAATGACGGCGTATTCAAGCACTTCACCGAAAAAAGTGTGCAGGACGAAATGCAGATCCATGTTGAGCACGGCCAACCGCTGCTATTCGGCAAGGACAAGAGCAAGGGTCTGGTCCTTAATATGGAGGAGATGCGGCTCGAAGCTGTCACCCTAGGTGAGGACGGTATCACGGAAGCCGATATCGCGGTGCATGACGAGACCAATCGTTCGCTCGCCACGATGTTGGCCCAGATGGACCCACCGATCATGCCGGTCGCGCTTGGCGTCCTTTATTGCGAAAGCGCACCAACCTACGACTCTTCGGTCCATGCCCAGATCGAGCATGCCCGCAAAGATGGTGAAGGCGATCTCACCAAGCTGCTCCATGGTGGGCAGACTTGGACCGTCGAATAAAAACCACATCTGCAAGCCGCGGCGCGCCTGCGACCGATAGGCGCGCCGCCTTGCACATCTCTCCTCCGGGTTCCAGATTTCTCACGAAACAGGAACCCCCGGATGACGACCGCGACCGCACATCTCGCTGACACTTCGAAACCTGCGCCAAGCAGTACCCGGGCTGTTGGCCTGTGGTTGTTTGCCTGTGCAGGCATGGTTCTGGCCATGGTCGTGATTGGTGGCGTGACGCGGCTGACCGGATCAGGATTGTCCATGGTTGAATGGCGACCGGTCTATGGCTTCCTCCCGCCGCTATCTGGCGAAGCGTGGCAGCGAGTCTTCGGCCTCTACCGCGCAACCCCGCAATATCTCGAAGTGAATGCCGGCATGACCCTAGACGCCTTTCGCGGAATTTTTTGGTGGGAGTATTTTCATCGCCTCTGGGGCCGTATCATTGGGCTGGTGTTCTTCCTACCCTTTCTCTGGTTCTTAGTCCGCGGGCGCGTTCGAGGCGCACTGGCCGTCAAGCTGCTGGGCATTTTTATCCTTGGCGGTGCACAAGGTGCGCTCGGCTGGTACATGGTGAAAAGCGGGTTGGTCGATATTCCTGAAGTCAGCCAGTACCGACTGACAGCACATCTCTCCTTGGCCTTTCTGATCTATGCCCTGCTAGTCTGGACCGGTCTATCGCTGGTCTATCCGAAGCGGTTGTCGATTGGTGATGGCCGTCATCGTCAGACTCGCCAATTGGCACTGATCGCGCTTGGTCTTGTCGCAATTACAGTTGTCTCAGGTGCTTTCGTCGCCGGTACCGATGCGGGGTTCATCTTTAACACCTTTCCGCTAATGGAAGGCCGCCTGCTCCCACCTGGCTATTTCGAGACTTTGTCAGCCCCCTTCGAAGATCATGGCACGATTCAATTCAACCATCGACTGATTGCCTTCACGAGCTTTGCACTGATCGTCTGGGTCTGGTGGCACAGCCGCTGGCTCGCGCTCATTCCCCGGGCACGACGCGCGGCCAACATCCTGCTTGCCGCCGCCTTCTTGCAGGTTGGGCTGGGGGTCAGCACATTGTTGCTAGTGGTTCCCGTTCATCTGGCTGCGTGCCATCAGGCTGGTGCGATGATCCTGTTCACCGCGACCATCTGGTTCGTCTTCGAACTCCGCCCGCCGGCAAGCCGCTAAACAGCTTGCCGGAACGTCACTCAGATTCGGCGCCGCGGATGGATTTGTAGGCTTCAAGAGCCCTATTCCGGGCGTCCACATGATCAACAAGCGGTTTCGGATAATCTTCACCGAGCTTGATCTTCGTCGCAGCCAAAACTTCGGGAGGCGCAGCCCAGGGCTTGTGAATCCATTTGTCAGGCAGGTTCACTAGCTCGGGCACCCATTTGCGGATGTAGGCCCCGCCGGGGTCGAACTTCTCGCCTTGAGTCGTTGGATTGAAGATGCGGAAGAACGGTGAGGCATCAGCACCCGAACCCGCGACCCATTGCCAGTTTCCGGCATTATTTGCCAGATCGGCATCGACCAACGTGTCCCAGAACCAGTCCTCGCCCTCACGCCAATGAATCATCAGATCCTTGATCAGGAAAGACCCGGTAATCATTCGAACGCGATTATGCATCCATCCAGTATGCCAGAGCTCACGCATCCCGGCATCCACAATCGGGTAACCGGTTTGTCCCCGCTGCCATGTAGCAAGCCCCTTAGGATTCTCCAGCCACGGAAAACGATTGAATTTCGGCTTCCAGTTTTCTGTCGCGATCCCAGGGAAGTGGAACATCAGATGATGATTGAAGTCACGCCACGCCAGTTGCCGCAACAGGCTTTCCGCCCCAACCGCGCGCGCTCCGCCTTCATCGAGCAATGCCGCCGCCACCCGCCATACCTGATGTGGACCGATCTCCCCCCAATGCAGATGGGGTGACAACCGGCTTGTCCCGACCCGGTCCGGGAGGTCCCTATCCGTCGGGTAGTTCGCAACTGGCCCATCGAGGAAATCCAACAGCACGGACCGCGCGGACGCTTCTCCAACCTGCCAGCTTGTCCGCAAGCCACCGGCCCAGTCGGGCTGTCTCGGACACAGATCCCAAGCCTCCAGCGCATCGCTTTCAGGACAAGGTGCCACCGTCAGCCGGGCCTGCAACTGCGATGCTTCCGGCACCCGGTAGAGTTCGCGCAAGCGTCGCCAGAACGGTGTGAACACCTTGTAAGGGCCGCCCTGACCGGTCTTGATTTTCCATGGCTCCAGCAGCAACGCGCTGTTAAAGCTTTCCGCCGAAACACCACGGTTTTTCAGGGTGTCCTTAATCGCGGTATCGCGAGTGATGGCCCAGGGCTCATAACAGCGGTTCCAGTAGACCGTCTCCGCCGAAGTATCCTGAACAAGATCGTCTAGCACGCGGGACGCTGGTCCCTTGCGCAGGATCAGGCTCAAGCCGCGTTCTAAAAGACCGGCAGAAAGCAATTCAAGACTGTGGTGCAGCCACCAACGTGACGCCCCGCCCAAGGCCCGAATATCTTCGGCTCCGTCATCAAGGATATAGACCGCGACAATTGGCCGACCCGAGGCAGCTGCTGCAGACAATGCAGGATTGTCCGTCACCCGAAGGTCCTGACGAAACCAGACGATCACAGGTAGTGTAGATGACATGAAGAGACCATTAGAATAGAAAAAAAGAACTCAAAAAGTGTACGCTAGGTGGTCCCCTTAGATCAAAAATCGACTGTTCTCAGAGAAAATCGGCGAGCGTCTCTCCCCCCAACCTCATATGGGGCAATCAAAAGCGTAAAACGGACCGTGGTTAAAGCTTTGAGAATGGCCAGCTAACGGCTGTGCTGATTCCAGTCAAGAGTGGCAAACCAGTTCAGCAGAATATCTCGGGCAGGTCGGGCGTCACGACTCCCCGAACGCGTCCCGCAACACGGCCAAACGAGCTTCTAGCGCGTCAGCCTTATAGGGCTGCGCCGGCACCACACCCCAGATCGGCTGTGGCCAGGCGGCATCATCGATAAAGCGAGCGATCACATGGATATGTAGCTGTGGCACCATATTACCCAACGCACCCACATTGATCTTGTCGGGCGCGAACGCGGTTTTCAACGCCTTGCTAGCACGGACGGTCTCTTCGCTCGCGCGCCGCAGGTCATCGGGCGCGAGATCATCAAAGTCACGCAGATTATCACGAGCGGGAACCAACAAAAGCCACGGGTAGTTCGCATCGTTGATTAGCAGGACCTCACTAAGAGGCCAAGTCACTATCGGCACAGTATCGGCAGCAAGTTGTGGGTGAAGCTCGAACATCAGGGCGCTCGCCATTGATTGAGGGTCATCAGATAATGAGGGCCAACTCTAACCTGATCTGGCACGCGCCTCACCCCTTCATACAGTCGATATTCCAAATTTAGCCGAATGCTAGCCAGTGCTACAAATCGTGCACAGCGTATCCTAGTCATCCCCGTTCAAAGCCGCTCCCCATCCCAAACTTTTTTCTCGGACAAGTGCTTCGCCCCCACATGCTCCGGATGGAAGTTGAACATTGCCGAAGTACCCGCAAGTTCCGCGCGCAACTGCGCAAAATAATTGGCATAGGTATCTCCCTGAATGCCGTTATCGTTGAGCACACCAATGGCAAAGTGATGGGGAATGCCGAAACAAGACTTCAACGCGCCGATGCGCGAATATTCCTCATTGGAATCTGCAAGCGAGCACGCAACATGAAAACAGTCTGGTACGAAAAATTTGGCCCTGCCGATGATGTTCTCGTCCTTGGCGAGATGGACAAACCCGCAGCAGGCCCCAGCGAAGTCCGAGTGAAGCTTTCGGCGTCTGGTGTGAATCCGGCTGACGTCAAGCGTCGCGGTCTGGGCACTTATGGGCTGGAGTATCCGCGGATTATCCCCAACAGCGACGGTGCGGGCATTGTTGATCAAGTGGGCGATGGTGCCGACCCGGCCCTGCTCGGACAACGGGTCTGGCTATTCAACGGCCAACGCGGCGGGCGCGCCTTCGGCACGGCAGCGGAGTACATCGCGCTCAATGCTTCGCTGGTTGCCCCGCTCCCTGATCATCTCAGCTTTGCCGAGGGTGCCTGTCTGGGCATCCCCTGCATGACCGCCCATCGAAATGTCTTCGCCGACGGACCCGTTATGGGCAAGACTTTGCTGGTTACCGGGGGTGCTGGTGCTGTGGGCCACTATGCTGTGCAATGGTCTCGGCGCGGGGGGGCTACCGTGATCGCCACGGTCAGCTCCGAAGACAAGGCCACACATGCGCGGGCGGGCGGTGCGCATCACACGGTTAATTATCGGGACGAGGATGCGGCAGCCCAGATCATGGACCTGACGAAAGGTGCTGGTATTGACCGAGTCATCGAGGTCGACCTAGCTGCGAACCTCACACTGAGCAGCACGGTACTCAAATCCGAAGGGGTGATTTCGACATATGCCTCGACCGGTGATCCAGAAAACCTGATGATGCGCATGGCGCTGAAAAATGCCATAGTTCGCTTCATGGTGCTTCACAGCGTTCCACGCTCAGCGATCGACCACGCCCACGCCGATATCGCAGATTGGCTGACTGAAGATGTTGCCATCCATACAGTGGCGAGGACCTTTTCGCTCGCTGACTGCGCGGCGGCCCATAAGTTTGTAGAGAGCGGCGGCAAACTTGGCACGGCCGTAGTCGAGCCTGACAAGTAGAACTCAGCAACCCGCCCGTCGCGCGAGTTCGACGAGACAGGCTTCCCGGTTGGCAACAAAGCCGCCTTCGATCCACCAAGCTTCGATCGCATCAAGAAGCCGGCCGATCTCGGAGCCTTGCGCAACTTCTGCAGCCATCACATCCGTCCCACGCACGGGAAAGACCGGCATGGGCCATACATCTGGTAGCCCCAGTAACGCGCACCAAGTCTCAGCACCATTTTCGTTCTCATCCCTCGTGTTCTTGGCCCAGTTCAGCACCACCTGATCGCGCCAAGCCTCCGAACCCAGCCTGTACAAGCGTTGGCGCTGTAAATTAGGCGACATATCAGGACAGAGATCGTGGCTTCGCTTTCCTAGCGACAGCAGACGGCGCTCCTCTACTTTTGATACCCGCAGCTGAGTCGTGATAAGCGACATGTCTGACGTGCCATCGAACAGCGCAGACAGGCGGCGAACAAAATCTGGTGTCGCTTGGCGGTCCTCGATCTGCGCGAGCGCGGCAAGCGCTTCAACATCGTTCAAACCCGACAGGGCATCCGGGAGAATTTTGTTCTCCACCATGACTGCAAATGTTCGGGCCGGTCGTGCAGACAGTAGGAGCTTCCGCAGTTCATCACGAACACGCTCACCGGATAATCCCTGAAGCATCTTCGCTTGAGACCGGCACGCCAGCAGCCCATCGACATCCATTTCCACATTCCCCAACTGCGCGTTGAACCGAAAGAACCGCAGAATCCGAAGCGTATCTTCCTGAATCCGCTCATGCGGATCGCCAATGAAACGCACCCGGCACGCTTTTAGATCGTCCATGCCACCCAGCGGGTCGAACACATTGCCTTCGCCATCGGCATAGAGCGCGTTCAGGGTGAAGTCGCGGCGCGAGGCGTCCAGTACCCAGTCATCGGTATAGGCCACTGTGGCGTGACGGCCATCGGTTTCCACATCCACCCGCAGGGTCGTGATCTCGTAGGTGCGACCTCCAGCATGGGCGCCAACCGTGCCATGGTCCACACCGATTGTGTGGTAGCCGATCCCGACAGCATTAAGGCGCTGGATTACCTCTTCGGGCGGGTGGATCGTCGCGATATCCAAATCCACCACATCGCGGTCAAGCAACGCATCGCGCACACAGCCGCCGACAAACAGCGCAGCCCGCTGGCTCTCTAGCGCAAGCGCAGCCAGAACAGCACAAGCGCCGGGCTCCGACATCCAGGGTTGAACAGAAATAGTTTTAGCTGGCGTCATATTGCTACGGCCTGCCCTTACCGGTCTAGCGCCATCGAGCGGTTTGCCCTGTCAGAACTTCATAGAGGTTTATAAGCATACCCGCGGTCGCACCCCAGATGTAACGTTTCTCGAAGGGCAGCGCGTAAAAATAACGGCGCTTGCCGCGAATCAAACGGTTGTGGCGTTCATGGTTTGCCGGATCGAGAATAAACGAGAGCGGTACCTCGAAGACGTCGGCGACCTCTCCGGGCTCATAGATCATCTCCAATCCCGGCTCTACTATTCCGACCACCGGGGTCACCGCAAACCCAGTCCGCACGTCATAGGTGTCCAGCCGCCCGATGACCTCGGCTGCATCATGGGGCATGCCTATCTCTTCATGGGCTTCCCGCAGGGCTGCATGTTCGGGGGAAGCATCCTCGGGATCAATCCGTCCGCCGGGGAAACTGATTTGGCCCGCATGGGAACGCATATCCGCAGCGCGTTCGGTTAGCAGAATCGTAAACCCACCAGGGCGGGACACCAGCGGTACCAGCACAGCTGCCGGCACGAGCAGCGTCGGTGGACGCATGTTGATGTCATTAAGTTCGTGATCGCCGCGCCGGTTTCTGGCTTCGACCAAACCCACATCCAAACTACCGCCGTGTACCAGACTAATCGCAGCACCCATACTACTGCGTCGGGCCAGCTGACCCTGGGATTTTTGCATGCGCTCAATAACATGTTGACGCTTCAAACCAAGGATCCTTGTAGATCTGTATTTTGACAACCTGGCACCAGCGCGAAAAATACCCCCTTACTCCAAACCCCGAGCTGACCACTTTGCCGATGTTCAACTGCGAGTTCCGCCA
>JAPKDV010000195.1 GCA_028822385.1 Alphaproteobacteria bacterium | reverse complement strand
AGTGAGACAATAGCTGAATAGATCAGCGGTTGGCGCAGAACGATCTTGTGGGAAAAGCGGCCCGCCGCGATCAGCTGGCCAACCGTGTATTGGACCAGCGCATAGATTGTGTAGCTGGCAATGGCGAGCGCCAGACCGGTCTCGCCGAATGCGAAAAGGCCCAAAGGCAGGCCAAGGTTGCCGCTGTTCGGAATCATAATAGGCGGCAGGAATGCGCGGATTGGCAGGCCTTTCAGTTTTAGAAAGACGACCCCGAGAATGCCGACGCTGAATAGAACCAAGATCGTGGCGAACGCCACCTGACTATAGGCCGTGAGTGAGATATCGAGCCCCGTCATCGTTGCAAAGACTAGGCAGGGTGTTAGGACATAGACGGTCGAGCGTGTGACGAACTCGGTCGGAAAATCGACGCCGCTGCGTTCCCAGCCATAGCCGATAGCCACGGTCACGAAGATGGGAATGAGAATGGCGGCGAGTTCTGAAATCACGGACGGTTTCCGATGTGAGGTGCGCAGCTTATAAAAGCCGACTTAGCATGCAGTCTTGTGGCTGTCGCCTTCGTCATGGGGGCGACAGGGGGGTATAGCGCGCGCTATTATGTATCTCTGACAGCCTGTCCGACGACGGATGACTTGGATGCGCTGGTCTTAAACAAGACTGTTTGCAAACAAAGAGAGAATCAGGCGCCGGCTGCGGCGAACTGACGAAAGAACTGGGGAACGAGAATGAAGCAGATCAATGTTGGCATTATTGGACCGGGCTGGTGCGGTGGTATCCGTGCAAATGCCTGTGCGATTCATCCGCTGGTCAGCGAACTACATCTGGCTGAGATCGACGCCGAACGCCTTGCGGTTGTGAAGGGAGAAACCAACCCGACCTCCACGACCGATGATTATCATCAGATGCTTGCCAATGATGACATCGATGCGGTCTTCATTTCTGCAACTCCGGAATCCACTCACTATCCGATGATCAAGTATTCTCTCGAAGCCGGAAAGCATGTGTTTGTGGAAAAGCCGATCTCCTCGACCATGGAAGAGGCAGATGAGTTGATTATGCTGGCCGAGAAGAAGGCCCTTAAATTCACGGTTGGTTACTCCCAGCGCTTCAAGCCGAAATTTGCCTTCGTACACAAGGCGCTTAAGGATGGCACTATCGGTGAACCAGTGACCTGCCTGGTTAGCCGCAATGTGACGCGTGAACTGGGTGATAAGATCACCGGTCGGACGAAAATGTCGCCGGCGGCGATGGAGGCCACCCACGATCTGGATTTCCTGCTTTGGTGCCTACGCCCACGCAAGCCCGTTCGGGTCTATTCTCAGCAGTCGGGCAAGCTGTACATGAAGAACAGCGATACGCCTGATCACCAATGGATCATGGTGACTATGGATGACGGCACCACGATTACCGTGGGTGCCGGCTGGATCCTGCCGCTCGGCTACAAGAACTACTCCCAGTGCTGGATCGAAGTTGTGGGCACCGACGGTGCGCTCACCATCGATGACACCCACAAGGAAGTGCAGATCAACACCGTCGAGAACGGGATTCAGTATCCGATGTCCACTATGCCCGGCGAACCCGTCGATCATGTCTTTGCTGGCCCGATGAAGGCTGAAACCGATCACTTCATTGAGGCGATTGCTCTTGATCGTCCGGTCATGGTCCAGCCGTCGGAAGCACGTGAAGTAATGGATATTTACATGGCAGCCGATCTTTCAGCCGAACGAGGTGAGCCTGTGATGCTGCCGCGCAATGACACGTCAGGGCCGCTTGCCGCTGAATAGGGCTGACAGCGATGAACTACGGCGGCACGACTGAATTGTGTTCTGGCAGGGTCTACGCCTTGCAGAACACGTTTGAACTGGACGGGCGCATAAGCGCCTATCCGGAGAGTGCGCGTGGTTATTCAGTCGCCAATTGCTACCTCTTGAAGGAAGGTGCCCGGGCGCTATTGCTCGACACTGGCTATACAGTGCACGAGCAGGACATCCTTGGTCAGCTCGGTGCGCTGATCACACCTGAAACGGCGCTTTCGCTGCTGCCGTTGCGGATCAATGAGCTTATGTCGGTGACCAACGCGGTGGCGATTGCGAAGCAATTTAATGTGGTCGAATGTTTTTCGCCTGTGCCTGCCATCGAGGATTGGATCGAGTTCGAGACCCTGCGTGGCGAGGAACGCAATCCCGTTCTCAAAACCACGGTCATCGGAAGCCTCAGTGGTAAGGGCGGTCCGCGTGTGGAACTTGGTCCGGATCGAATTGTCAATGTGATGAACGCCCCGATTCGGCTGATCAACACGATGTGGATCTATGACGAAGTCTCGAAAACCCTGTTCTCCTCGGACATGTTTAGCCATCTTTGGAGTGATCGGGAGGACGGCCCATGGCTGCTGGGGGATAATGAGACAGATGATGTTACAGATTTCCCCTTTGTGCGTTCGTTCCTGTTGAACACACGCTACTGGTGGATCGAGGGGGCGAATATGGCGCCTATACGCAAGGCGGTTGCAGAGGTTTTTGACAAGTTTGATATTGAAACCATCGCCCCGGGATATGGCTCGATCGTAAGCGGACGCGCGCATGTTAATCAGCAATTCGCGGTGCTCGACGATGTGTTGGATCAGCTTGATCGCACGAAGATTGCCCCGGCCTACGTGCCGCGCGGGTTGGAACGGTAGGAGACGGCGCCATGCAGCGACTCAATCCGCTTCCGCG
>JAPKDV010000055.1 GCA_028822385.1 Alphaproteobacteria bacterium | reverse complement strand
ATTGGGAACGTACAGGCCAGCGTATCCTGACAACCGAATGGATTGACGGCATCCCGATTCACGATGTGGACAATCTGATCGCGGCGGGACACGACCTTGAGGCCATTGTCCGCAAGGCGTCCGAATCCTTCTTCCTCCAGGTTTTCCGAGACGGCTTCTTCCATGCTGACATGCATCCTGGAAATGCCTTCGTACGTGCGGATGGTGCGCTCTGCGTGGTCGATTTCGGGATCATGGGCCGTATCGACCGTCCGACCCGGTATTTCCTTGCTGATATGCTGCTCGGCTTCATCACCCGTGACTATCCGCGTGTCTCGGACGTGCATTTTCAGGCCGGATATATCCCACCTGAGACAGATCGCGAGGTGTTCCAGCAGGCCATTCGGGCGATCGGCGAGCCTATTTTCGACCGCCCCCCCAACGAAATTTCCATCGCTCGCCTACTCGCTCAGCTATTTCTGGTCTCAGAGCGGTTCGATATGGAGGCCCAGCCACAATTGCTATTGCTGCAGAAAACCATGCTGATCGCCGAAGGCGTGGGCCGCCGCCTCGCACCCAAACTAAACATGTGGCAGCTCGCATTGCCGCTGATTGAGGACTGGATGCGCGAACATCGAGGCCCCGAAGCGCGGTTGGCCGAAATCACCGCCAATACGATTGGCGCCGTTCAACGCCTGCCCGATGCAATGCAAGCTGTCGAACGCGCGGCCATAACGATCAGTGAAGGGCGCCTATCCCTCGACCTGAAGACCGCGAGGTCTCCCAAATGGCCGCTCTGGCTAGCCATTGCAGTCACCGCCGCCGTGGCCGTTGTCGCGCTACTCGACTAGCGGAAAGAACCACACTTGTCGTTCCCACGAATGTGGGACATACATAAATGTGGGGTTATCGGGTTGTGGACAGCACCCTATTTTATTACAATTATTTTACGTAGTTTACGCGCTCACCCGCCCCAACTGACTGGGCATGGAGGCATACACAATGTTGCATGGCAAAAGTATCCTGCTGATCGTTAGCGGCGGAATCGCAGCCTATAAAAGTCTGGAGCTTGTGCGCCGCTTGCGCGAGCGCGGCGCATCCGTGCGCTGCGTGCTGACCCGCGGCGGTGCCCAGTTTGTCACCCCATTGTCACTCTCTGCACTCAGCGAGGACAAGGTCTACACCGATCTTTTTTCGCTCACCGACGAAGCAGAGATGGGACATATCCAGCTCTCACGTGACGCTGATCTGATCGTCGTAGCCCCCGCCTCAGCCGATATTCTGGCCAAGGCGGCACAAGGTCTGGCCGATGATCTGGCCACCACGGCTCTGCTGGCAACCGACAAGGACGTTCTGTTCGCGCCGTCTATGAATGTGCGCATGTGGACCCACGCCGCGACACAGGCCAATTTAGCTACCCTGCGTGAGCGTGGCGTACACTTTGTCGGCCCGAACGAAGGCGACATGGCCTGCGGCGAATTCGGCTCAGGCCGAATGTCTGAACCCGACGAGATCGCTGACGCGGTATCGGATTTTTTTGAAGACAGCGCGCCGCTTTCGGGCCGCCGCGCGCTGGTCACGTCCGGCCCAACCCATGAGCCCATCGATCCAGTGCGATACATCGCCAATCGCTCCTCAGGCCGCCAGGGCCACGCGATTGCGGCCGCACTTGCGCGGCGCGGAGCACTCACAACCCTAGTCTCCGGCCCGACCAATCTGCCCAATCCCGCCGGGGTGCAGATGATCCATGTGGAAAGTGCCCGCGAAATGCTCGCCGCCTGTAAATCCGCCCTACCCGCCGATGTCTTAGTCTGCGCTGCGGCGGTTGCCGACTGGCGTGTCGGCACGCAAGCCAACGAGAAGCTAAAGAAAAACGGTGACGGCGTGCCGACACTCGAAATGACAGAAAACCCGGATATTCTAGCCACGCTTTCAGCCAGTGCAAACACACGGCCCGATCTGGTCATCGGCTTTGCTGCCGAAACCGAGGACGTAATTGCTCATGCCCAGTTCAAGCGCGACCGCAAGGGCTGCGACTGGATCTTGGCCAATGACGTGTCACCGGAAACCGGAACCTTTGGCGGTTCTAACAACACCATACATCTTGTAAGCGCAGCGGGCGTTGAAGACTGGCCGCGCATGTCGAAAATTGACGTGGCGGACCGTCTCGCCGAACGGATAACCGAACAACTTGGAGCTGGCGAATGAGTGTTTCAGTTTCGGTCACACAGCTGCCTCACGGGGCAGATTTTGAACTCCCCTCTTATAAGACCGCTGACGCCGCAGGTATGGATCTGCACGCCGCAGTTCAAGCTGATATGTCGATTGCACCCGGTGCGCGCGCACTGATCCCGACCGGCCTCGCCATTGCCTTGCCGTCCGGATACGAAGCTCAAATTCGTCCCCGTTCGGGTCTTGCTCTGAAAAGTGGTATCTCCTTGGTCAACAGCCCCGGCACGATTGACGCGGATTACCGAGGCGAAGTCGGTGTGATCGTGATTAATCATGGCAATCAGGATTTCACCGTAACCCGCGGCATGCGGATCGCTCAGATGGTGGTGGCCTCAGTAATTCAAGCCGCTTGGGATGAAGTCGAGGCCCTGCCTGAAACCGCGCGCGGCGCTGGAGGCTTCGGCTCGACCGGCACATCCAACAGCACACCCCAGGGTAAGAAAGGAGCCTGATCAGGATGTTCCGTCTGTCCCGCAAAACATTATTTGCCATCGAAGCAGTGCTCGATATCGCCTATCATGCCAGTGCAAAGCCAGTGCAAAGTAGCGAGATCACCCGCCGTCAGGGAATTCCCCGCCGCTATCTAGAACAGGTGCTGCAGAATCTCGTCCGCGCCGGTGTGCTGACCGGGGTCCGTGGCCCCAGCGGCGGTTACCGGCTGGCTCGGGAACGGCGCCGCATTACGCTAGCTGATGTTGTCCAGGTGATCAACGAGATGGAATCCAGCGCCCGCCCGATTGAAGAAAATGACGGGTCACCTCTAGGCACTGAAGTGGTCCGCCCGTTCTGGCGGCAGCTTTCCGAAGAGTACATGGCTCAATTGACCGAGACCAGCATCCAAGATCTGTGCAACCAAGCCCGCGAAGCCGGCGTGGAAAGCGAAGATTCCGTCGCCCGCGACTACACGATTTAGGGTGACCGGGAAAATCCAGACAGCACATCACAAATGTCAGGACCGGGGCGTTTCCAAAAAAAGGTCCCGGGACACTATTGTCCGAGCTAATAATCACAAACTTTACGGATACCCAACATGCTTTCAGCCGAGCAACAGCCAAATCCCGAGTTTCGCGGAAAAATCTATGATTCCGTGATTGACACTATCGGTGCAACACCACTCGTGCGGATTGGGAGGATTGCTAAAGCAGAGGGCTGCAAAGCCGATCTGGTGGCCAAACTAGAATTTTTTAATCCACTGGGTTCAGTCAAGGACCGGATCGGCAATGCGATGATTTCTGTCGCTGAGGCTGAAGGCAAGATCGGGCCAAGCTCAGTCATTGTCGAACCCACATCGGGCAATACCGGGATCGCGCTGGCCTTTGTCTGCGCCGCACGCGGCTATCAATGCATTCTTGTGATGCCAGATTCCATGTCTCAGGAGCGCCGCAAGATGCTCGCCCTGCTGGGGGCCAAGCTTGTGCTGACCCCAGCGGCCGAACGGATGCCCGGCTCCATCGCCAAAGCACAATCGATCGTAGATACGACCGAAAACGCAATTATGCTGCAGCAGTTTGAGAACCCGGCAAACCCGGAAGTGCACCGCAACACCACCGCAGAAGAAATCTGGAATGACACCAATGGTGCGGTGGATTGCCTGGTCGCCGGTGTCGGCACAGGCGGAACCATCACCGGAGTGGGCGAGATCCTGAAGGCTCGTAAACCCGATGTTCGAATCGTCGCGGTGGAGCCAGAAGACAGCGCCGTTCTAGCCGGTGGCGAAGCAGGTCCGCACATGCTGCAGGGTATCGGCGCCGGCTTCATTCCCGATACCCTTAACACCTCAGTCTATGACGAGGTTCTAGGCATTGCTAATCAGACAGCGCTGGAGACTGCCCGCAAACTCGCCAGGGTAGAGGGAATTCCTGCTGGCATCTCTTCCGGCGCGGCCATCGCAGCAGCTCTGGAAGTCGGTGCGCGGGACGAGATGGCCGGCAAGCTAATGGTTGTTGTTCTCCCGTCCTTCGCCGAGCGTTATCTCTCCACCGCGTTGTTCGAGGATATCTAGGCGAGCTCATGGAACTTACCGAGGAACAGTTTCACCGCTATGCTCGACACCTAGTCCTAGACGAGGTTGGTGATGAAGGGCAGGAAAAACTGCTCGCCTCAAAGGTGCTTATAGTGGGGGCCGGTGGTCTCGGCACACCCCTTCTAATGTATCTGGCTGCAGCCGGAGTGGGAACACTCGGCATCGTCGATGATGACGAGGTAGACTTGGCTAACTTACAGCGCCAGGTGGTTCACGTAACGGATGCAGTAGGGAAGAAAAAAACGGACTCAGCAAAGGCCACTCTGGCATCCCTGAACCCAGGCATCAATGTCGTCACTCATGATGTTCGACTCACAGCCGAAAACGCCGAAGACATTATCGATGGCTATGACCTGGTCGCCGACGGGTCAGACAATTTCGAGACGCGCTATCTTCTCAACGACCATTGCTATCGTATTGGGATCCCGCTGATTGCGGCGGCCATGCTGCGCTTCGAAGGGCAGCTCTTTACCTTCCGTCGCAACGACTATGCACCAACAGCCTGCTACCGCTGTGTTTTCCCTGAAACCCCTCCCCCCGAAATGATACCTCGTTGCGAGGAAGCAGGGGTTTTAGGTGCGCTGGCCGGTGTGATGGGCTCCTTACAAACCACTGAAGTGCTCAAGGAACTGCTCGGCCTTGGCACGAGCCTTGCGGGACGGATGGTAATCTACGACGCACTGGTGACCGACTTCCATACCATCAAATTGCCTCACAATAGAAATTGTTCACTGTGTGGGGACAACCCAAAAATTATTTGACCGGTGAGTTGAATGCCAAGCTTCGTGTTTCCGCCAAATAGCGAATGTAGGTGCTTGCGGCGCGACCCGACCTGCGTGCCCAAAATAAGGATTTATGTTAGATAAATAAGAACATGTTTATTCGCACGGCAAAAATATTTCTACCGGCACTCCTTCTCGGTTTCGCTCTCGCCCTGCCCGGCAGCCCGGTCGCGGCGCAATCAGCAACCATAGACATTCGTGCCCCCAACCCATCTGGCCTTCCTATCCCACGGTGGGTGAGTATTCGAGCCAACGAAGTGAACATGCGCACAGGGCCTGGCGTCCGTTACCCGATCGACTGGGTTTTGCAGATCCAAAATTTACCCGTGGAGGTTGTTGGAGAATTTGAGAATTGGCGCAAAGTCAGCACCCAAGACAAAACGGCGGGCTGGGTTCACAAATCGATGCTGTCGGGAAATCGCATGTCTTCCGTGGCTGTGGCCCGCGCGCGCATGATGCGGAAGCCAAATTCTGATGCGTCTATTACCGCCTATGTCGAGGAAGGCGTTGTGGTTTCGCTCGACGGCTGTGATCCTGATTGGTGCCGGGTCGCGATCGCTAGTCACGGTGTCAAAGGCTGGATTCCTCGTGCTGCGCTCTGGGGTCTTTACCCCGGCGAAATGTTTGAGCGCTAGAGAACAACAAGCGCGGTCGTGACGCGGTTTCTCTAGTCGAAATCGTTGGCAAGTTCAGCGCGAACACTTTCCGGCAGCATGCTCATGTGACCATATTCTGGATGGCCGAAACCAAATGTGACGTTAGTGTCAGCCGCCTTAAATTTAGAGACCTGTTCGTCAGTAAACGGGAAATGAACGAACTGAACAGAGCTCGCCTTGCCATCGGCCGTGGTGCGGTCAAGATCAGCTTCAGGCGCGCCAGTCACGGTCTCGTCTGCAAATTTCAGGAACACTGTTTCCTCGATTCCACCGATCTTGGACAGCACCATCTTGCGCCGCACAGGATCGTCGATTTCGAACATGATAGTTGTCACCAACTCGCGCCCATTGGGGATCAGCGGATTGTAGGCGCTGAGTTCGTCGGGAATCTGCTCTTCTCCTCCACGCTCGATGAACAGCATCTCGTGAATCTGATGCCACATGGTGTCATAGGATTCGAAATAGGCCGTCGCGTGTGGTCCAATATCGACACGCCGGTTCTTCTTCCGAGCGACGAGTTTGGCCCGACGTTCCTTGCGATTGGCCCCATAGGTCTCCATGTCGAGAATGTCGTCGCGGGTGATTACGTGCTTGGCGGACATGGTGTCCTGCTCCGTGTCTAGGGTGAGGGTTTGTCTGGGACGAGATCGTATAGGACTAGAGTTCAGGGGCTAGACCATAAGACATCGCGAAGAGTTCCACCGGGTGATAGCTGCGCGCCGGGGCAACCTCGCCATCGCCGAGTTGCCGCTCGATACCCTGGAGTATGTGATCGGCCGCAAGCGGGCACTCCGAAGCGACAAAGCGTGAGCCCAGTTCCTTGGCCTGACGCGCCACCGGGCGGCCGACTTTGATTGCGGTCTCGTAGTATTCTTCCATCACCCCCCAGGAGCCGCCATGGCCCGAGCAACGCTCGATCACCTTGAGGTCGGACTCTGGGATTAAACGTAGCATTTCCGCAGCTTTCTGGCCCATATTCTGGGCCCGAGCATGACAGGCCAGATGTAGTGCTACAGGCTCCGGCAGAGCTGATAACCCGCCTGCGAGGCCCGCGTTCTTGGCAATATCAACAATATATTCGGTGATGTCACGGGTTGCCTTGGAGAGCGCGGCGACGTCCTCATCATCGGGCACAATCAGCGGCCATTCGAATTTCATCATCAGAGCACAGGAGGGTGTCAAAGCAATAATATCCCGTCCAGCATCAACCTGAGGGCGGAAAGCCTTGGCAACAATCTTCGCAAAATCGGCCACCTCGTCCATCATTCCCTGCTCGAGCTGGGGCATGCCGCAACAATGGGGGTGCAGAACCGTTGTGGAGACACCGTTCTTTGCCAGAATGCGCTGGGCAAAAACGCCGGTGTCGGGCTTGTTATAGTTCACAAAGCAGGTGGCATAGAGCACCGCTTCGCGGCCATGAGCTGGTGCGTCAGTGTTTATTTCGGGCGGACAGTTTTCAGCTTGAACGACAAATGTCTTTGATGTCGGCACATATTTTGGCAACTCGGCGTCGCGATGAATGCCCGCAACCTTTTCCATCATAGGACGAGTCAGCTTGTTGCCGCGGTCCGAAGCCCAGTTTGCCACGCCGGGCATTTTGCCTGCGAGACGCCCGTTCCGGTCGGTCTGAATCAGCTGCTTCTCGTTCCAAGGCACGCCGTCTTTTTTGGACTCGACTGCTCTGTAACGCAGCATCAGATGGGGAAAATCCAGATTAAACTGATGCGGCGGCACATAGGGACATTTAGTCATGAAGCACATGTCGCAAAGTGTGCATGCGTCGACGACAGGCTTGAATTCGGCGCTGTCAACCGTGTCGAGCTCTCCACTTTCTGAATCATCAATCAGATCAAAGAGTTTGGGGAAGGAATCACAGAGATTGAAACAGCGGCGACAGCCATGACAGATATCGAAAACCCGACGTAACTCTGAGTCCAAATGGGCCTCGTCGAAGAAATTGGCCTCCTGCCATTCTATCGGGCGGCGTGTTGGCGCATCGAGGCTACCCTCACGCGGAGTCGCACCAGGTATCGTTCCGTTCACATCGCTCATGATCCTGGTCCTTTCTCTGCACTTGCAGCCCTCTCGGACAAAGCTGCTGCAAACGCATCTTCCCCCTTAACCGCGCAAAAATGTTTTGCGCCGTCCTCGGGAACTTACAAATTTTAGAAAGAACGGGGCCGCCGGCATCAGCACGACAACCCCGCACAGATCAATCGAGCTCGTCGAGCGCTTTCTGGAAGCGGCCCGCATGGCTTTTCTCGGCCTTGGCGAGGGTCTCGAACCAATCGGAGATCTCGTCGAAACCTTCGTCACGCGCAGTGCGCGCCATGCCTGGATACATATCCGTGTATTCATGGGTTTCACCAGCAACGGCAGCGGCCAGATTGGCCGACGTGGCACCAATCGGCAGACCCGTAGCCGGATCACCGGTTTCCTCAAGGAACTCAAGATGCCCATGGGCATGGCCCGTCTCACCTTCAGCGGTGGAACGGAACACGGTGGCGACATCGTTGTAGCCTTCCACGTCAGCCTTCTGGGCAAAATAGAGATATCGGCGGTTGGCCTGACTTTCGCCGGCAAACGCTTCTTTCAAATTGTCTTCGGTCTTGGATCCCTTGAGGGCCATCACACTTCTCCTTTAATTTTTTTTACTTTGGTATTTGGTCTTTTGAAATTCCGCTTCTGGGGACATCGCCCCGAAATCAATATCGTGACTATGGCCTTGAGGCAGGCACGAGTCAACAGTTTGGAACAGTTCCAAACAACTCAAGACCAGCTTGTTCCTATGTAACTATTGAGATTGATTATCAACCGCACGCCGCAGGCGCACGATCACGTCGACCCGGGAGAGTTCCGCATCGGCAGGCATCTCAGGCATCGCCGAAAGGGCAATGGCGTCACGCGGGATATCCTTGAGGGTGCCATCATCCTCATAGAAAAAATGATGGTGATCGTCGATATTCGTATCGTAATAGGACCGGCCCGGTGCCACCACGACTTCACGCATCAACCCGGTCTCGGTGAACTGGTTGAGGGTATTGTATACCGTCGCCAGTGAAACCTTGATGCCCAGCCGTCCGGCTTCGGCGTGCAACTGTTCAGCCGTGACGTGACGGTCACCGGCATCAAACAGCAGCTTACCCAGCGCCAGGCGCTGGCGCGTTGGGCGCAAACCAGCATCCTTCAGACGCCGCAGCATCTGGGAAAAGGGCCGGTCACGGGAGGTATTAAGAGGCGTATCCATACTCCCAATATGACGCATCTGCTGATAATGTAAAGAGGAATCTCTCGAAGGAAGTGAATAACCTTATGGAAACAAACAAACTTAAATCATCTCCATACTTTTGTGCCGCCCTAACTTTACCGGTGCGACGGACAGTGTCACGATTTGTTAAATTCCGCGCGGACAGTGCGGAAAACACCTGATAAAACATCCCGGAACCATTCCGGTGATTTGAATTAAGAAGCACAGGCCAGACTGCATGAACGCGTTTACCAAGAAATCGAGTTTCTCCTACGATGATCTGATCCAGTGTGGCGATGGTGAGCTGTTCGGCCTCGGCAATGCATTGCTACCCGCCCCGCCTATGCTGATGTTCGACCGGATTACCGAGATCTCCGCCGATGGCGGCGCGCACGGCAAAGGCCTGATCATCGCCGAGCTGGATATCAAGCCAGACCTCTGGTTTTACGACTGCCATTTCAAGAGCGACCCTATTATGCCAGGCTGCCTTGGGTTAGACGCCCTATGGCAGATGCTCGGCTTCTTCCTCGGCTGGCTCGATCTACCCGGACCCGGGCGCGCACTCGGCGTCGGCGAAGTTAAATTCGCCGGCGAGGTGAAGCCCGAGGGCAAGCTACTGCGCTATCAGGTCGATGTGCAGAAAGTCATCAAGCGCGGCTTCGCCATTGCAGTCGCCGACGGCTTTGCCAAACTCGATGGTGAAACCGTCTACACCACGGCCGGCCTGCGGGTCGGATTGTTTCCACCAAGCGAGAAAAAACAACGATGAGCAATAACGGCTTGCGCCGGGTCGCCGTCACTGGCCTCGGCATCGTTTCCCCGATCGGTTCGAATACGCACGAGGTCACCGACAGTCTGCGCGAAGGCCGCTCGGGCATCGTCCACGTTGACATCTATGAAGAGATGGGCTTTCGCTCTCATGTCCATGGCGCACCGAATGTGGATTTAGACGAACATATCGACCGCAAGCTGCGCCGCTTCATGGGTGATGGCGCGGCCTATAATTACATTGCCATGCAACAGGCAATCAACGATTCCGGCCTAACCAACGCCGATATCCGCAACGAGCGCACGGGACTGGTAATGGGTTCGGGCGGCCCATCCACATCGGCCATGGTCGCAGCCGCAGACATCGCACGCGCAAAAAGCCCCAAGCGGGTCGGACCTTACGCAGTGCCCAAAACTATGTGCTCGACCCTATCAGCCAACATGTCCACCGCCTTCGGAATGCGCGGCCTCTCTTATTCGATTAGCTCGGCTTGCTCAACCAGCGCTCATTGCATTGGCAATGGCTCGGAACTGATCCAAATGGGCAAGCAGGATGTTGTATTTGCTGGCGGCGCCGAAGAACTGCATTGGTCACTTTCAGTTCTGTTCGATGCGATGGGCGCGCTGTCCTCTAAATATAATGACACGCCGGATAAAGCCTCCCGTGCCTATGACGCCAACCGCGACGGCTTCGTCATCGCCGGTGGCGCAGGTGTCATTGTGCTCGAAGATATGGAGCGAGCCAAGGCCCGCGGCGCGAAGATCTATGCCGAGCTCGTTGGCTATGGCGCGACGTCAGACGGTGTCGACATGGTGGCCCCCTCAGGCGAAGGCGCTGTGCGCTGCATGAAGATGGCGATGGCGGGCCTAGGTGATCATAAGGTCGACTACATCAACGCCCATGGCACCTCGACGCCGGTGGGTGACATGGTCGAACTCGCAGCGATCCGCGAGGCCTTTAGCGATCACAACCCTTACATCTCCTCGACCAAGTCGCTGACCGGCCACTCGCAGGGCGCAACCGGCGCGCATGAGGCAATCTATTCGATGCTAATGATGGAGAATGATTTCATCGCGGCGTCGGCGAATATCGAAGAGCTAGATCCCGGCGCAGGGGACGCGAATATCGTCCGTCAGCGAATCGACAATGCCGGGCTCAACGTCGTGATGTCTAACAGCTTCGGCTTTGGCGGCACCAATGCGACGCTAACCTTCCAACGGCATGAAGGCTGAAACATTGGCTGACTCACGCGCGCCTATTCCTCAATCCACCCCGGCGACCGAAGCCTCCACCGGCAATTTGATGGCGGGGAAACGGGGGTTGATCATGGGTGTGGCGAACGACCACTCCATCGCCTGGGGCATTGCGCAAGCTGCCGCCGCACAGGGCGCGGAACTCGCTTTTACCTACCAGACCGACGCCTTTGCTCGCCGGGTCAGCCCGCTGGCCGAATCCGTCGATGCCGCCGCCATAATCCAGTGCGACGTAGCTAACATGGACAGCCTCGACAAGGCCTTCAATGTGATCGAAGACATCTGGGACAATATCGACTTCGTGGTTCACGCGATTGCCTACTCCGACAAGGAGCAACTCGAAGGTCGCTACATGAATACGACCCAAGAAAACTTTCTGCAAACTATGAACATCTCCTGCTTCTCGTTCACCGCTGTCGCCCGGCGTGCCGCCGCAATGATGTCGGACAGCGGCTCTATGTTGACGCTGACCTATCATGGCGCACAGGCAGTAATGCCCAACTACAACGTGATGGGCGTAGCCAAAGCCGCGCTGGAAGCTTCGGTGCGCTATCTCGCGTCTGATCTTGGGCCAGACGGGGTTCGCGTCAACGCGATCTCAGCAGGCCCGATGCGTACGCTGGCGGGGTCCGCTGTCGGCGCAGCCCGGCAGATCTACAATTATAACCGCGAGGTCTCACCCTTACGCCGCAACGTGATGCTCGACGATGTTGGGGGCGCGGGGCTATATCTACTTTCGGACCTTTCCAAAGCGGTGACCGGCGAAATCCACTACGTGGATTGCGGATTCAACACCATCGGCATGCCCGACCCCTCCGTATAAAACAGCGACGGATCTCAAACCACCGCGCTCAGCAAGAAGAAGACCCCGGCGGACAGCAAAGCTGTTGCAGGGACCGTTATCACCCAAGCCGCAATGATCGTCAGGAAGTGAGAACGACGCACAAGCTTTCGGTGGCGCAACACTTCGGGGGGAAGCTGCTTTTCTTCTGCCTTGTCATCGTCACCGCGGGTTCCAGAAATCATGTCACGACGGCGCTTGCTACGACGGGTGTAGTACTCCCGGAAGAAGCCCACCCCGAAGACCGCGCCGACTGCGATATGAGTCGAACTAACCGGCAGGCCGAGCCAAGATGCGATAATCACAGTGATCGCCGCCGAGAGCGCGACGCAATAGGCGCGCATCGGGTTCATTTTGGTGATCTGGTCACCAACCATGCGGATAAGCTTTGGACCGTAGAGGAACAGACCCAGCGAGATACCAAATGCACCAATCATCATGATCCAGGCGGGAACCTCGACCTTGCCCGCAATATCGCCAAACTCGACCGCCCGCAGGATCGCGGCCAGCGGCCCGATCGCATTGGCTACATCATTTGCGCCATGGGCAAAGGACAGCAAAGCCGCTGAGCAAATAAGCGGAATACGGAAAAGGATTCGCAGAGACTGGTTTCGGTTTTCCATGCCTTCAGACTGGCGGCGAATCAGCGGCCGCATTACGATCCAGACGATGGCAAAGACAACCGCGCCAATCAGCAGAATAGTTGTCGTGTCCGGTTGCCAGACGCGCTTGAGGCCCTTGATCGAGAGGTAACAGGCGAACGCTCCGGCCATGATCGCGACCAGCATCGGTACCCAGCGCCGAGCAGCAGCGATCTTGTCCGGCTGATAGATGATGTTTACCTTAATGAAGGCTAGGAAGAGCGCCGCAATCACTCCGCCGAGTAGGGGAGAGATCACCCAGCTCGCGGCAATCGCGCTCATGGTGCCCCAGTTTACCAATTGGAAGCCGACCGCCGCGATGCCCGCACCCATTACGCCGCCAACCACCGCATGTGTGGTGGAGACTGGAGCGCCAATAAAGGTTGCCAGATTGACCCAGAGCGCCGCTGAAACCAGCGCGGCCATCATCGCCAGAATAAACACCCCAGAATCTGCGACCAAAGAGGGGTCGATGATGCCCTTGGAGATGGTGTTGACCACTTCACCACCAGCCAACAACGCGCCCGCACTTTCAAACACCGCTGCAATCACCAGCGCACCCACCAGGGTCATCGCGCGGGAGCCAACGGCGGGCCCAACATTGTTGGCAACGTCATTGGCGCCAATATTAAGCGCCATATAGCCGCCGAGGATCGCCGCGAGAACGACCATTACGCTGTTGCCCGAAATCCCAGAAAAGGCAGCCGCCAGCAGCGCAATAACCACCAAGAAGACCAACGCTATCCCATGGGAGCGAACCCCACCAGCCATGCTTCGTGCGGCGGCCTCCACATGGACAATTTTTTCAAGATCTTTGTCGAGGGATTGTTTAGCCTGAACCATGCAATATCTTTCCTAGCGGTTACGCCGGTACAGTTTCAATTATTGCGCCTAATTCTGAGGGGCTTGTAGACGTGCCGGTCAGCGTTGCCAATACAAAATTTAGGGCGCCTTCGTTCGGCCCAGACAAGTGCCGCAGAGGCCGGGACAACTCCTTGTCCTCCACAAACTGTGTCGCCAGGTTTCCGCGCGGCGCGAGATACAAACCATCCACATGACGGGTTCAGGGGCGGCCGCCCAGCATCCGCCCTATCAATACACTCATCATATGCTTCGAGACGAACGATGAGTACCCGGTAGTACGCACTCAGCCAGTAAGCGGCGAGACGGGACTGTTTATAAACGTGCCTATTGCGACCAACATTGAAAGTCAGGATCGGCCTAGCGGCGACGTAAGAACACTAAAATGAAAAGCGGCCCCGAAGAGTTGTCTCCGAGGCCGCTTTCACTTAGCGCTGTGTGCCGAGACTAGTCTTCGCGACGAGGACGGCGTGGACGGCGAGGGCGATCTTCGCCATCACCGTCTCCGCCTTCACGGGGCTCACGCGGCGGGCGTGTGTCTTCGAGCTCTTCGCCGGTCTCCTGATCTACGACGCGCATGGACAGCTTGACCTTGCCACGGTCATCCATCCCGATGACCTTGACCTTAACTTCGTCGCCCTCATTGATCACGTCGGTCACCTGACTCACGCGCTCATTTTTGAGCTCCGAAATATGGACGAGGCCGTCGCGTGCACCGAAGAAGTTAACGAAGGCGCCGAAATC
>JAPKDV010000007.1 GCA_028822385.1 Alphaproteobacteria bacterium | reverse complement strand
AAACGACGCTAAATCGATCCTAGACAACGATCTATTCGTTTAGCTGAAGGCAGCTCTACCAACATTAAGGGAGGCCCTTCGGCCGCCCTTTTTAATTCACAGTATTTTCGTGGAGAAAATCGTCCCGTCAGCCGCCTCTCTCCACCTAAAAAGCTTGGCAACACCGGCTCCTTAACCAAGCTGTTGCAATCAGAAATACTCCACATCACGTGAGGCAGCATTGGCCTCGCTCAGCTTTTGTTAGTCAATATTGTCAGAGATCGCCTCTACGTGAGGCTCGAACGCACCCCCGGGGGGCGGTGCGTTTCTGAACCGGTTTTTCTATAGGCGCTTAGTCATCGATAGAATTTCGTCCCGGACCTTTGTCAGCACGTCGCGCTTGCAGAGCATCACCGAAGGCGGCTGCAAGAATTCCCGTTGGCATAGCAATTAGCGCGATACCCGCTATTGAGGAAATCGATGCAAATACCTTGCCCAGAATAGTGATTGGGTACACATCCCCATAGCCTACAGTCGTCAAAGCCGAGACTGCCCACCACATCGCCCGCGGGATACTTCCAAAGGCTTCCGGCTGACGCCCTCCTTCAACGACGTATAAAAGCGTCGCCGACACAATCAGCAACGCGACAGCCGCACAAAAACTCAAGATTAACTCATGGCGCCGGGATCTAACGGCTAAGATGATGCAATCCATGGCTTCTGAGAACCGCCCCAGCCGCGCCAGACGCAATACACGGAGAAGGCGGAACAGTCGAAGCATAAAAGCTTCGTTACCCACAAAGGTGATCAAGATTGGGGCAATAGCGAGAAGGTCCAGAATTGCCGCCGGAGTCCTCGCATAACGAAAGACCCCCGAAATACCATCACTAAATTTTGGATTCTCATTAGCCACCCATAGGCGGACCAAGTATTCTACAAAGAATATGACCGTGAACCCCCACTCAAGGTAAAGAAACAAAGAACCAGCGAGCGATGACAGCGTTACCTCAGTCTCGAGAATGGCTGCGAGTGCCGAGCAAATAATTAATCCAAATAACAATTTGTTCGTCAGAGATAGCCCGGGAGCCGCCCGTGCCGTTGGCTCCAAAGCAATGTGTATCCGCTTACGCAACTCTTCAGCCATAGGAGCATTCTCTATCCGGGAGGACACACAAGGTCAATTGAGGACGGCAGCAATTCGGCCTATCCACCCAAGCTACACTTAGTCTATGCGCAATGAACACGTCCAACATTTCACGACTGTGGCTCCCTGAGCGGCACAGTTGTTTAAAGACTTAGGAGAAAGGAACAATTGGAGAGCCCAACGGGAGCCGAATCCGTTCCAGAAGCACGATGGTCGATAGATAAATATGTTTAGTTTCCTAGGTCTCCCGTTTTTCAAGCGTAATTTTCAGTCTCGGTCATAACACTGGCCGGTTAATGACCACTTAAGTAGGACAATAAATCTGCCGGTGATTGGCGGTCAGCAGTTACGAAAGGAAGGAGGGCCCCGAGTTCCGAAGAAAATCACGGCCTTGGCGCAGCCGGACTGATACGGTTATGGTGCGCAGAATTTTGATGAAACTTGGGAGTTCTCATGTCGCGTGGCCCGTCAACGCCTGTTGGTGTTTTTCCGCAAACCCGCATGCGCCGAAATAGGCGCTGGGATTGGTCGCGACGTCTGGTGCGCGAAAACACGCTAACCCCGGACGATCTAATCTGGCCAGTCTTTGTTTGTGAAGGCAAGGACCTAAGCGAAAACGTCCCCACCATGCCTGGCGTCGTGCGTTATTCCTCAGACAGGCTCCCGGCGGCGGTAGCAGAAGCCAAGTCATTAGGCATTCCCGCGGTCGCAATCTTCCCGGCTACCCCCTCCGCAGCCAAAACACCCGGTGCGGAAGAATCTTGGAATCCAAACAATCTAGTCTGTCAGGCCGTCCGCGCAATCAAGGATGCACATCCCGATATGGGTGTGATGTGCGATGTAGCACTCGACCCCTTCAACTCCGATGGCCATGACGGAATCGTGCGCGACGGACACGTTGTAAATGATGAAACGCTGGACGCACTGTGTCGTCAGGCACTAGTTCAGGTAGAGGCCGGATGCGACGTAATTGCACCTTCAGACATGATGGATGGGCGGATTGGTGCATTGCGAAGCGCACTCGATAGGAACGGGCATGAGCAGGTATTACTGATGTCCTATGCCGCCAAGTACTCATCGGGGTTTTATGGCCCGTTTCGCGACGCGATCGAAAGCGCTGGTTTTCTCAAAGGAGAGAGCAAAGACACCTATCAGATGGACCCAGCCAACTCCGACGAAGCGCTGCGCGAAGTCGCACTCGACATCGAGGAAGGCGCCGATATGGTAATGGTAAAACCCGGGATGCCTTATCTCGACATAGTCTACCGGGTCAAAGAGCGCTTTGGCGTTCCCACCTTCGCCTACAATGTCAGTGGCGAATATGCAATGCTTCGAATTGCCGCCGACAGTGGGGCGCTCGATTACAACCGCGTCGTGCTCGAAAGCCTAATGGCGTTCAAACGCGCTGGTTGCAACGGCGTTCTCACCTACTTCGCTGTCGATGCGGCCCGGTTACTCAATGACGCATGACACCGAAAGCGGTGACTTTTCTCCGCCCCCCCTGCACGTGCAATACAGCGTCGCTGCTCAGACGTTTCGCGGTTTCGCCATTCTGGCTGTAGGTGCACTAGCACTTATCATCCCGTTTGTGGCTGAGGGAGAAGGTCCAAAAACGTGGAAGTTTGCCGGGCTACTGATGGGCGCGGCCGCAATGTGGGCTTTGTTGACATTCAAACGTGCTCGCAATCGGACTCCTCAAGTAGTAGTCGACGAAAACGGCGTCTATTTCAGCGAATGGGTCGTGGGAACTGTGCCTTGGGAAAACATCGAATATATCGCGCATTCCAGCTCCATCCGGCGCGGCATCGTGTCCTCAATCACCCGTACACGACGCAAGCCCTATCTGCAGTTCCGGTTCATCGAAACACCTAAGGTGAAGCCTACCGTACCGATTCCGTTTTCCTGGTGGCAGTTTATTTCCGCGGAGTTTGCAATCCAGGAACCGGTGATCCAACAATTTGGTCTCGACACACCCGTCGATGTGATCCTCGAAGCCATTCAGGCACAGATCGCTCATTGGCAGAAAGGACATCACGATATAGTTGATTTACCCCCCAAAGCCGAGGATTTCGTATCATAGCTCCGAAGACCCGATACAGTTTCAGCTACACTTAATACACCACCATCGCATGATCCTATGACGGCCCAAGTGCCACAGCCACCACTCTCATTCTATCGAACAGGACCAATGCCCTGCCCTTATCTAGGCGGTCGCGTCGAACGAAACCTGTTCACTGAACTAAATGACGTACAATCCCAGAGATTGCATGACCAGCTTGCACAAGCGGGGTTCCGTCGGTCACATCAAATCATGTATCGGCCTGCCTGCCCGGGATGTAATGGATGCGTTCCTGTTCGTATTCCAGTGGCAGAGTTCAACATGTCGCGATCTCAACGACGTGTCTGGGGCAAGAACAGAGATCTGAGTATCTCTGTCGGCAAAACACGCGCAACAGACGAGCATTACGACCTGTTTTCTCGCTATCAGAACACTAGGCACCAAGGTGGCGAGATGGCGACAATGTCGTTCTCGGATTTCCGCGCGATGATCGAAGATTCTGTGGTGCAGACTGAACTCGTTTCGATCAAAAATTCTGATGACCAGCTAATTGGCGCCTGTCTGATAGACGACCTCACCCGAGGATACTCGGCCGTCTATAGTTACTTTGACCCAGATGAGGAGCAGCGGAGCCTAGGTACATTCTGTGTACTCTGGTTGCTCGATCGTGCACAGAAACAAGAACTTGATCATCTCTATCTCGGCTACTGGATCGCAGAATGCGCGAAGATGGCATATAAAAGCCGCTTTAAGCCGGTTGAACATCTAGGTACAAATGGATGGCAGACGGGCCCGCTACCTAATCCAAACCGCTCCAAGTAAAAACATCATACTTATGTAGGGCTCCCCAAGTTCCCTCACATATGGTCGGATTAACGTTCAACGGCTTGTTTAAGTCGCTACCAAGTGAGTCCGTGTACCGGTTGGTTTTTACAACGGGTAAAACGAACACTTCAACATGCAGCCCAGGGAGCAACTCATGGAACGTCGTAAGTTTATAAAGGCCGCAGGTCTTGCCGGTGTGACCGGCGCAGCCGCTGCTGTATCCGCTTTCCCAAAACCTGCTATAGCGCAGGAACGCATCGAATTTGCGATGGTGAGTACGTGGCCGCGTGACTTCCCAGGCCTCGGGACTGGCGCACAGCGTTTTGCCGAACGCCTGTCCACCATGAGCGACGGCCGCATCCAGATGAAGTATTTTGCTGCTGGTGAGCGTGTTGGTGCCTTCGATTCTTTCGATGAAGTCGCTTCTGGAAATGCACAAGGCTATCACGCAGCCGATTATTATTGGAAAGGTAAACATCCGGGTTGGGCCTATTTCACATCCGTGCCATTTGGGCTGACCTATACCGAGATGAACGCCTGGGTCCGTTTCGGCGGTGGCCAAGAATTATGGGATGAGCTCGGTGCCGAGTTCGGCCTCAAGGGCCTAATGTGCGGTAATACCGGCGTCCAGATGGGTGGCTGGTTCAACAAAGAAATTAACACCGCTGACGACCTCAAAGGCCTGAAGATGCGTATCCCAGGTCTGGGTGGTGACGTCATGGCTAAATTGGGAGCTTCTCCTGTCTCCCTGCCGGGTGGCCAGATTTATGAAAACCTCGTCTCCGGCGCTATCGATGCTACCGAGTGGGTGGGGCCGTGGAACGATCAGGTTATGAAGTTCTATGAAGCAGCCAAGTTCTACTACTATCCAGGCATGCACGAGCCAGGCTCGATGCTGGCACTGGGCCTGAATGCTTCATTCTGGGGTAAGCTATCCAAATCTGACCAAGTCATGATCGAAGCTGCGGCGGCGATGGAAAATGATGTGATGATGTCGGAGTACAACGCTAAGAACGGTGCATCGCTTAAGCAGCTGATCAACGACAACGGTGTTGAACTACGCGAATTCTCTGATGAGATCTATGACAGCTTCGGCACGGCTGCAGATGAAGTCTTCGGCGAAGTGGTTGCACACAGTGACCTCGCCTCGCGCATCCACAATAGCTTCCTCAAGGCTCGAGAGGAAGTTGGTGGTTGGACGAACATTTCAGATCAGGCCTACGTTGCCCAGCGCAACCGTGTTCTCGGACTTTAGTCCTGACGCAGAACCACAAGAGAAAACGGAGCCCAGTCGGCTCCGTTTTCCATATGTGTCTGACACAAACGTGAAGGATTTTGGCAAGGACGCTTAGCGCGACTTGCCCTAGCGTTACGGATGTAATCCCGGAGAATCCAGACACCATGATAGCGATCACACTTGGGGACATAGAATCTGGAAAAGACGGACGGCCATGGGCTATGGCGTTTCGCATCTTTGCACTTTCCATCATCGCCATCTGTGTCGGATTTTTGGTCAATAACTACCTAACCTTCTGGCGTGAATGGCCAGGTATTGGAAACTTGTTTTCTCACCTCGAGTGGTTCGGTGCCGAAGCATTGGGCAAGCCGCTAGCCGACAGTGCGCTGCTTCTCGCATGGATACAGATATTGCTCTATGCGTCGCTGGTCGGAATTGTGGCTAAATATGTCCATAAAACCTCCGAGCGGGGACTTCGCGTTGATGCTGAGTACCTTTCTGGTCTTGCCGCTTTCATTATCCGGGCTGCCTTCTGGTCGGTGCTCCTGATCGGGTTCGTCGATGCCATTATTTCATTCCTCCGGGTTGAAGGGTTTCTTTCGTTCTTTGTTGGTGACAAGCTGACAACTGAGCTGGGGCTATCAAGATTTCGCGGTGCCTTTGTCCACTACCCACTGATCCTAGTCTCGATCGTGATCGCATATCTCACGCGGACCCTAGGTTTTGCCTGGTTAGCATTGCTTGTGGTGATCGCAGAATTGCAGATCGTCATCGCGCGGTTCATCTTCTCTTATGAACAGGCCTTCATGGGCGATCTGGTGCGGTTCTGGTATGCGGCACTGTTCCTCTTCGCTAGTGCCTATACGCTGACCGAGGAAGGACATGTCCGCGTCGACGTGATTTACACCGGGTTTAACGAACGTGGAAAGGCGTGGACCAATGCCTTGGGTGCCTTGTTCCTCGGGCTGCCGCTCTGCTGGATCATCTTGTCTATGGGCATGGCCGGACGCGCAACGGTCATCAACAGTCCCTTGCTTAGCTTCGAAACATCCCAGAGTGGTTTTGGGCTTTACGTTAAATATCTGATGGCAGGCTTCCTGGCCGTGTTCGCTATTTCAATGATGGTGCAGTTCATCAGCTCTTTCTTATCGAGCGTCGCTGATCTGCGCGGCGAGCCGGGGAAACAGAAACCGGCGAACGAGCCAGCCCACTAGCCACCGACACCCGGACGGATACGCAATATGGAAGTCTTCTTTATAGCCGTTCTGGTTCTGCTTATGGCCGGTGCTCTGGCCATGGGTTATCCGGTCGCCTTTGCCTTGCCGGGCTCGGCGATCCTGACCATCGCGCTTGCTTCACTTGCCGGCTGGGTATTTGCCGGAGATACAGGCAGCTACTTTGCCCAAGACGGTCCTATCCAGTGGCTGACCGCCGGTGTGACTAACTTCCGCGGGATCTATTGGGAAGTCGAACGCGACACCCTCATTGCAATTCCACTTTTCGTCTTTATGGGCATCATGCTGCAACGCTCGAAGATCGCTGAAGATCTTCTCGTCACCATGGCGCAACTGTTCGGCCCAGTTCCTGGCGGTTTGGGCATGTCTGTGGTGATTGTGGGCGCCTTGTTGGCTGCTACCACCGGGATTGTCGGGGCCACGGTCGTAGCGATGGGCCTGATCTCCCTGCCCGCCATGCTACGTAACAACTACTCTCACTCATTGGCGACCGGGACGATCGCGGCGTCAGGCACGCTGGGTCAAATCATTCCGCCCTCGATTGTCCTGATCATTCTCGCCGATCAACTTTCCAGCGCATCGGACCAGGCCAGCACCGCACGCAAGGCCGAATACAAAGAAGCGACCGGCGAGTTTTCCATGCCGGGTGAGTTTGACATCGCTTCGACCAGTGCAGGAGACATGTTCCTCGGCGCTTTCTTGCCGGGGATAGTTCTCGTCAGTCTCTACCTCGTCTATATCCTAGTTTTCGCACTGATTCGGCCCCAAAGCGCACCTGCAGTTGCCCGAGAAGGTTCATTTAATCTCCGCTTCGCACTCCGCGTGCTGCTCGTTCTGATCCCACCTCTTGCGCTAATCCTGGCCGTACTCGGCTCAATCATCATGGGCATTGCCACCGTGAACCAAGCGGGTGCCATTGGCGCAGTCGGGGCCATTATCATGGCTGGCTACCGGCTGACCGAGGGTAATCGCCTCACCTATTTACCTGCCCTGATCGCCATTGCTTCAATCGTAGCGGTGTTCTTCCTATTGGGTAGTTTTGATCTCAACATCAAGAGCATCGACACGGGAACTGACCTGTTCGGTATACTGCTGGCCGTCGCTGCGGTGTTCGCATTTTTGATGGCAGTCCTGTGGAGCGGTTGGCGCGTCCACAAGATCAACGACACGATGCGTAGTGTCATGATCGAGACAGCGAAGACCACCTCTATGGTTTTCATCATTCTCCTCGGTGCCGCCATGCTCACCGCCGCGTTCCGAGCGTTTGGCGGGGAAGAACTGGTAAAAGAATTCCTCGGCGGACTGCCCGGCGGATTCTGGACCCAGTTCGTCGTGGTTATGGGCGTGATCTTCGTTCTCGGTTTCTTCCTCGACTTTATTGAAATTGCCGTTGTCGTCGTGCCCATCGTCGCGCCAATCCTGTTGCAGGACCCTTCGGCGAATATCACTGCGGTCTGGTTGGGCGTGATGATCGGCGTCAACATGCAGACCTCGTTCCTCACACCACCCTTCGGGTTTGCGCTGTTCTACCTCCGGGGTGTCGCACCTGCGATTGTCAAAACCACCTCCATGTACAAAGGCGTTGTTGCTTTTATCGGCCTGCAGCTTCTCGGCCTGGCCATTGTCGGTACGTTTCCTTCGCTGGTAAATTTTCTTCCCAATCAGTCTTTTCTGTCCGCAGAGACTGCCCCTCCCCCAAAAAATCCAAGATTGCAGATCTGCATCGAAGACCATCTGTTCCCAATATACGATGAGCAAAAGTCGGAGCTGATTGCAGCTATCGGGCAGGGCAGAAAGCTTGATTTCAGCTACCTTCCAACGAAACGCGGTAAGGCCCTGACCACAAGCTACGACAATGCACTCGCGACGTTTGATTTGGTTGCGGACATTCGTAAGAGCAGGACCGCTCTGCAGTCCTATATTCCTGAGTACCGACCGATCCACCGCAGCATACGCCGTATTCAGGACGATATCCGTGGACACAACGTAGAAATCCAGAAGTTGCGTGACGAGCTACGTCAGAACAAGCGCAACGGATTTGTCATCCCTGAAGATGTTGCGCATGCCGAAGCGCGAATTATAGAGGCTGAAGCAGAGCAGAAGATTCTCGAAGCCTCCCTGCCTGATAGCTGGGACGGCAGCCGCAAGAAATTTTTGGCGCTGGCCGGTGCAGAGAAGAAAGCACGCCTGACCTATCGTAAAAATGTCGACCAAGCTTATGTGCCAATTGTCGAACTACGTCAGATTCTTCTCGATGCAAACAATTTCGCAGACGTGGAGGACATGATCACTGCACTTCCCGAAACCCTAGCAAACCAGTCAGGCGAAGATGCTGTTGCAGCCATAAAAGCTGCCGAATCCAGACTCGGCCGTCTGACAGACACAAGTAAGATACGATCTACCCTGACACGGGCGCGACGTGCGCTTACGGCACGGAACCCCAAGCCGATCAAAGCCGTTACCGAAGCCCGGAAATCTGTTTCGCTTTACCTAGATGAATTAGCCTGGCGCACACGTGCTGCGAAGGAGATGTCCGAGGCACTTCGCGTCTATGACAAAGCAATCGCCGAGACAATCGGGCTGCGGCAGCAGGATCGCCTACCATCCGAAAAAATCAGTGAGATAGCGTCTTGTCTGGCCATCCATCGGGATATCTCGCTCAACTTCTGATTGTGACTAAGAACACAACAAAAACGACCGCCCAAAAGGCGGCCGTTTGTTTATAAATAGTACACGTCAAACTAACGTCGAGGCAGGAGCTTCCAGACCAGCGGAAGCATAGCCGCGGCCAAAGCGATCTTTACTATCGCGCCGACAATAAATGGCTGAAAACCAGCGACGACCGCTTTCTCAAAACCACCCATGATCGTGGACAACCAGGCCACGCCCAACGCAAAAATTATAGCTGTGCCAGCGAGATTGGCCAGAAACGTCAACGCGACATTTCGGTCCCAGCCGCGCTCAGCGAGCCAGCCAACCATTATCGCAGCGACGAGGAAACCCACCAGATAACCGCCCGTCGGCCCGGCCATGTAAGGCAGGCCAGCGCCACTCGCGAATACGGGAAGTCCGGCAGCGCCTTCGGCGAGATAGAGCAACAGGGTCGCACCAGCGAGCTTCGCGCCATAGGCCATACCGATCACAAGAACGGCAAAGGTCTGCATAGTCATCGGCACAGGCCACATCGGGACCTGAATTTTTGCCGATACCGCCATCAGCATGCTGCCGACAATTGCCAACAGGGCTAAGCGCAACACGCCGCCAGTTTCGCGGGGCCAAATTGCATTAATTAAGGTAGGCGCAGTGCCCGTTGCTATCTGCATGGTTCGTCTCCGATTCGATGGCTCAACTGCAGTTACAGACAATTATCAGTTTTCTGGCGCTCTCACAATGTACGTGAAAGGTCAGCTAAAACGCGGTGCTGCCGGAAAACCACGCGGCACCCTGCGTCCCGCCTGCGCCCGTTTTCCAATCCACTCCGCCAATTCCTGCTTGGTGAAGGTTCGATGACGGTCTCCGGTCATCGTGGTCAGACCTTCTTCCAGATCAAAGGTTGCCACGTCAGCAAGCATGTCATTGGAATAACTTTGCAGCACAACACCACGTCCACGCGACATTTCCGGAAGTTCGGAAAGTGGATATACTAGCAGTTTGCGTTTCCGACCAAGAACCGCCAGATGTTCACCAGTGACGCGGGTACAGGCCGCAGCTTCCGCATCACCCTTCACGTTGAGGACCTGCTTGCCGCTCTTGGTTTGAGCAATCACATCGTCTTCGGAAACGACGAAACCGCGGCCATCGCTTGATGCGACGACCAGCTTCGCACCTGGGCTGTGAACTTGCAGTGTCACGACATCCGCATCATTCCCGAGATCAAACATCAGCCGCAGTGGCTCACCATGGCCACGGCCACCCGGAAGTTTATCGACACCAAGCGTGTAGAAACGTCCATTGGTTGCGAATACAAGCAGCTTGTCCGTGGTTTCTGCTTCCAGAACGAACCGGCCCTTGTCGCCTTCCTTAAACTTCAGTTCGTCGACGACGAGACCGTGACCACGAATAGCACGCACCCAGCCCTTATCCGAACAAACAACCGTCACCGGTTCCTTTTCGATCATGGCTTCAAGCGGCACTTCGATCACAGTGGGTGCTTCTCTGATTTCCGTGCGGCGCTTGCCCAATTCGGTTTTCTTGCCAAACCGCTTCTTCACATCGGCCACTTCATCGGCGAGATATTTGACGCGTCTGACCTTGTCCTTCAGCAGTCCCTTCAGTGATTTTTGTTCATCCTCGAGGCCTGCTATCTCCTTGCGGATCGCGATTTCCTCGAGCCGTCGCAGGGAGCGTAAACGCATGTTCAGAATTGCATCGACTTGCGCGTCGTTTAGATTCCAGCGCTTCTTCATGACCGCCCGGGGGTCATCTTCTTCACGAATTATCGCAATGATCTCATCCAGATTCAGGAAAACGATCATATAGCCCTTCAGGACATTCAGGCGTTCGGCAATCTTTTCCAGTCGGTGCTTTGTTACTCGCACAAGGACGTTATGACGATGGTCCAGATAGGCCTGCAGAACTTCACGCAGCGTCATCACGCGGGGCACCTGATCTGCGTCGAGCACGTTCATGTTCAACGAAACACGAGATTCCATCTCAGTGTTTCGGAACAGGCTCTCCATCAGCATTTCGGCGGTGACGTTGCGGCTTTTCGGTTCCAGCACCAACCGAATATCATCAGCGGATTCATCCCGAATATCGCCGAGCAAGGGCAGTTTACGATTGTGCATTAGTTCGGCAATCCGTTCGATCAACCGTGACTTCTGCACCTGATAAGGGATTTCAGTGATCACGACCTGATACTGGCCGCGACCAATATCCTCGCTCTCCCATTTAGCGCGTACTCGAAAACTTCCGCGCCCCGAACTGTAAGCATCCGTAATTGTAGCCCGGTCTTCAACCAGCACACCGCCGGTCGGGAAATCGGGCCCCGGCATCAGATCGACCAGCTTTACTAGGGTCGCATTCGGGGTTTTTAGCAAATGCGACAGTGCGTCACAGATTTCACCAACATTATGAGGCGGAACGCTGCTGGCCATGCCCACAGCAATACCCGTAGCACCATTGGCCAACAGGTTCGGGAAGTTCGATGGGAGAACAACCGGTTCGCTACCTTCCCCGTCATAGGTTTCGCGAAAATCGACAGCATCGTCATCAATGCCTTCGAGCAACGCCTGTGCGACTTCAGTCATCCGCGCTTCGGTGTAACGCATGGCAGCCGCGTTATCGCCATCGACATTGCCGAAATTACCCTGACCATCAACCAGCGGGTAACGCACGGCAAATTCCTGCGCCAGACGCACCAACGCGTCGTAAATAGCCTGATCACCGTGGGGGTGATACTTGCCCATGACGTCACCAACGACGCGCGCGCATTTCTTGTAGCCCTGATCGGGATCAAGGCGCAGTTGGCGCATCGCGTGTAACAGGCGCCGATGCACAGGTTTCAGCCCGTCGCGCACATCCGGCAGGGATCGCGCCATAATGGTGGAAAGCGCATAACTCAGATATCGCTCACTGAGCGCATCCTTGAACGCTTCCTGGCGTACACCGCCGCCGACTATCGTCATTTCAAAAAACTCCGCTGAATCGGGATTTCTTTTAGGCCCTGCGCCTGATTCACCTCAACATTCCGTAGCCGTTTCATCAGTATTTTTCCCAGTCCGTGAAATAATGGCTTCAAGACGCTCACGGGCTGCCGGGAGCCCCCGATCCAGAGGATCAAAGGCATGGCGGGCCAGAAAGAACCCTGACAGCTTCAATCCAGAAGAGAAATCCTCATTGTCTGCACCCAGCCCACGCCCGTCGGGGCGCAAGAATTGAGGAAGTGTCAGCATACGTTCGCGATACTGATGACCTGCCACCCGAGATACCGCGTGCCCGGTCCGCGGGCTTACGTAGATCAGATCCTCAACATCGCCAGTCGCCGCGCAAGATTTAAGATCAAGGCCAAACCCAAGTTCTTGCAACAAACCGAGCTCCCACTGAATGTAGACAGCAGGCCAGATATCCAGCTCTCCTTCCGACAGCGCATCAAGCAAGGTGCTGGTCGCAGCGTAGAGTCCCGGATATGGTTCTCGTTCGGGAATAACTGTTTCCACCACTGCACAGGCCGCAGAAAGTGCGGCCAATCGGGCGGGGTCATCCATAAACTGGGCCGCGGTATGCCGCGTCGATTCAATGGTGTAACGCCCGAGATGCTCTGTCAGTCGGGCACGCCAGACCGCATCCACCCGGTTTCCGGGCTCGACCATGCCGCGTTTACCGCGGGAGTTACCACCATGCATCAACCCCGCGTGACGGCCATGCTCAAGGGTCAGCACCTGCACCACCGCAGCACCTTCCCCATGTGGCCTAGCCGCCAGCACTATACCTTCGTCACGCCATTCCATTGGATGTCACTCGATGGCTGATTATCTGTTCATGGAACACAATCGACCGCGCCGGGGCAATCGGAACAGGATTCGAACGGAGTTATGCGTCGAAACGCAGACCCCATTCCCGGAAATGCCCCGGATCATCGGCCCACTTCTCACGAACCTTTACGCGGACAAACAGATGAACTGGCCGGCCGATCAGCTCCGCGAGCTCTGCCTGTGCTTCGGCCCGAATACGGCGGATCATCTGCCCGCCCTTGCCGACAACAATACCCTTGTGAGATTCACGCGCGACTGTGATCGCTTGCTCAATCCGCACACTGCCATTGTCAAAATCTTCCCAGCTTTCCGTTCCAACGGCCAAGGCATAGGGAAGTTCCTGATGGAGATACAGATAGGCTTTTTCGCGTGTTAGTTCCGCAGCGAGCAAACGCTGGGGAAGGTCGGAAATTTCATCCTCGGGAAACAGCCACGGCCCTGCAGGCATCCGTGCGCGTAGCACTTCTTCGAGATCACTTACACCGCTTCCGTTCAAGGCCGAAATCATAAACGTCCGTTCGAAGGTTGCCCTGCTATTGAGATCTTCCGACAGAGAAAGAAGTTCTTCACGGCGGATAGTATCCACTTTATTCAGAACCAGCGTCACTGCTGACCCACGCTTGTTCAGACCCTCGACGATGCGGCGCGTATCCGCATCGACGCCCTTCCTAGCATCGACCAGCAAGATGATCGCATCAGCATCTGCGGCGCCACCCCAGGCCGCATCCACCATTGCGCGGTCAAGTCTCCGTTTGGGGACAAAAATGCCCGGTGTGTCGACATAAACAATCTGGATGTTCTCATGAAGCGCCACACCACGAACACGTATGCGCGTCGTCTGGACCTTCGGCGAGACGATCGAAACCTTTGCTCCAACCAATCGATTCACAAGGGTCGACTTCCCAGCATTCGGTGCCCCCAGCACCGAAACAATTCCACAATGGGTCTGACCCTCAGGCATCCTGTTTTACTCCCAACCGGGCGAGCATGACGGCCGCTGCATCTTGTTCTGCTGCGCGCTTGCTCGACCCAACAGCTCGCGCAGGTTCTTGGTCCTGAACCGTAACTTGCACAGTAAACTCTGGCTCGTGATCGGGTCCACTTCGTCCAATATCGGTATAGATAGGCAATCCTTGTCCCTGAGCCTGCCCCCATTCCTGCAATGCTGTTTTCGGGTCCCTGGGAGGGCGGGAGCGTGTCTCAACCAGAGGGTCCCAGACCCGGCGGACAAAGGCTTCCGCACAAACTATACCCCCGTCAAGATACAGCGCTGCGATCAAAGCTTCCACCATATCAGCGACAATGTTCTCATTCAGAACACCGGAAGACACACGAGCATAGCGTTCGACGCCCAGTTTTGACCCAACCTGCGCTAGTGTACTCGCCTGTACAAGCGCAGCAAACCGGCGACCAATCTCACCTTCGTTTTCAGCAGGAAATCGCTCGAGAAGAAGTTGTGCAACGACAAGACCTAGGACCCGATCGCCGAGAAACTCCAGCCGTTCATAGGAGTTGGCATTAGCAACACTTGAATGGCTCAGGGCCCGGACCAACAAGCCACGGTCCTTGAACCGATGGCCAAGCGCCCCAAACAGTTCCTCAATGGCGTCCGTGTCTGGCATCAATCGATGGAATCAAAAATGCGATTGATGCGGGTCGCCTGAATCCAGCGCCATGGTCGCAACCAGCCAGCCGTCCCGTCTGTCGAGTAGAAAATTAGCTCTGCTCGCCCGACAAAGTTCTCCGCCGGTACATATCCCCAACTACGGCTGTCATTACTGTTGTCGCGGTTATCACCCATGGCGAAGAAATTGCCAGAGGGCACAACAAACTCGCGTGTGTTGTCTGCGGGACCAAGATCCGCCTGTCCTTCACGGATAGTATAGGTCTTTCCGCCCGGCAGCGTCTCCGCATATTGAGGTACGCGGCGAACACTACCTCGAAAATCCAGTGACACATGGTCTTCAATGCGTTCGCGTGACAGCACCCGGCCATTCAGATGTAAACGCCCGTTGACCATCTGAATACGGTCACCTGGCAAACCTACAATACGTTTTATAAAATCATCCCGATTGGACGGGGGATGGCGAAATACCGCCACGTCGCCACGTTCTGGTGCACCGCCGAAAATACGACCGGAAAAAAAACCCAGCCCGAACGGCAACGAATACCGGCTGTAACCGTAGGAAAACTTCGACACAAACAAATAGTCACCAACCAGCAGGGTCGGGACCATTGAACCTGAAGGAATGTTAAAAGGCTGGAATAGGAACGCTCGAACAACGCAGGCGATCAACAAGGCATAGATGATCGTCCGCAGGATCTCGAGGGTACCGCCTTCCTTTTTTTGCTTCTTTCGGTCTTTCGCCATTCTTCGGCCTTTTGTTAGTTCGTGCGGCATGAGAGAGACGGGTTCTAGCCGCGTCTCGACTAATGCGCCAGTAACGTCTGGTGTACCAAAGAATTTGGGTCAGATCAGTCTGTGATATCGGGGATTGCGGATATAATGACAATCGCTTGCGCAAGCGGGGGTTCGTCGGTGAGTGAAAGCTCGATAAGCGGCTTCATGCCCGGTGGTGTGATTTCGGCAAGACGTGCCGCAGCACCATTCGTCAGGTGCAGTGTGGGCTTTCCCGATGGCAAATTGATGACCCCCACATCACGCCAAAAGACACCTTTTCGAAACCCGGTTCCGAGCGCCTTTGAACAAGCTTCCTTTGCAGCGTAACGCTTGGCGTAACTGTCAGCACGGTTCATGCGACGATCAGATTTGGCACGTTCGACATCCGTAAAACATCTTGTCGTAAAACGTTCCCCGAAACGCGCGAGGGTCTTTTCAACTCGGGTAATGTTGATTAAGTCGCTGCCCAACCCAATAATCATCGGATACATCGGCACTATCGGCTTCGACGGATTGTCTTCACTCATACGATTGCCTCGTCTATGGCATTCGACCGGGCCTTATCCATCAACCCTCGCATGCGTTTGATAGAACTATGCAATCCATCAAAGATTGCTTCACCAATCAGAAAATGCCCGATGTTCAATTCCTCAATTTGCGGAATAGCAGCGACTGGGCCGACGGTATCGAAGGTAATGCCATGGCCGGCATGCATTTTTAGCCCTATCTTCGTTCCGTATTCAGCCGCGTCAACAATCCGATCAAGTAGACAATCTGCTTCGTATTCTTTGCCATCAATCAGCGCGTCGCAATAGGCGCCAACGTGAATTTCAACCGCTGGCGCACCAATCGACCGTGAGGCGTCGAGCTGTGCCCGATCGGGCTCAATGAACATAGATACGATCGCACCACGTTCCCCCAGATCATCAACAAACCGCTTTAGGTGGTTGTGACCAGAGACAACGTCAAGTCCACCTTCGGTGGTTTGCTCTTCGCGACGCTCGGGAACAATGCACACCGCATGCGGGGCGTGTCGCAGCGCAATACCCAGCATCTCATCGGTCGCTGCCATTTCCAGCGTCAACGGAATTTCAATCGCATCCAGCAATCGGATCAGATCATCATCGGAAATATGCCGACGATCCTCCCGAAGATGGGCAACAATGCTGTCCGCACCAGCCGCGGCAGCTGCTTTCGCAGCCCTTACAGGATCAGGTAATCCTCCGCCACGCGCGTTCCGGATGGTCGCCACATGGTCGACATTGACGCCGAGGCGTAATTCAGAAGCCATTGAAGTATCTCATAGTTTCGGGTCGAGCTTCTAAAATCGAGCTTTAGAACCAGAAGGTCAAGTTGTACACGGATCAGCTGCGTGCCCGTTCAATGGAACTTACCGATTTATGTCCCCGCAGCATCGTCATGATAGCGCTAAGGTGCTTGGCATCAGCAACCTCAATATCGACAACCATATCGAAGAAATCAGAGGTTCGATTGGTGAACTTCAAGTTCGAAATATTCCCCTTCGCACCCGCGATTGTTGCGGCCAAATCAGCGAGGCTACCTGGTTCATTGGTCAGGGTCACATTCAGTCGACTTACGAGTTCACCAGCAGTGATATCTGCATTCGGATCCCATGCGACTTCTACCCAACGTTCTGGACTGTCCGTAAATGCTTCCAGAGTCATACAATCGATGGTGTGGATCGTGACACCCTTGCCCGTTGTCATAATACCAACAATGCGATCTCCGGGAAGTGGGTAGCAGCATTTTGCCATCTGCACCGCGCTCCCCGGCGTTAGCCCGCTGATGGGAATTGCATGCTCGCCGTCACTAGCCAGCAACGGTTTCTTACGGCGCAAAGAGAATATGGAACCAGTGCTTTTGGATAGCCTCCTTTCATCTACCTTGTCCGGAAACATAACCCGGGTAACGTCGCGACCCGTATAGACACCCTGCCCAACCATTGCGAACAGATCTTCGGAAGATCCGGCATGAAATTCACGAAGCGAGGTATCCAGCGATGTGCTCTCAAGGGATTCACCAAACCGGTCAAACGCCTTACCAACGATACTACGGCCCAGATCAACATATTGGCGCATCTCCTGCTCGCGCAGCACGCGGCGAATGCGTGACTTGGCCTTGCCAGTAACAACAAGCTTTTCCCAATCTGGTGATGGTGTCTGATTTTTCGAAGTCAGAACTTCGACCTGATCTCCATTTTGCAATGCTGTGCGCAACGGCATATTACGCCCATTGATCTTTGACCCCACACACTTGTCACCGATATCGGTATGGACTGCATAGGCAAAATCGATCGACGTTGAACCACGCGGCAGCGAATAGATCTCTCCCTTGGGCGAGAAACAGAAGACTTGGTCGGAAAACATCTCCAGCCGCGTATGGGCAAGAAAATCTTCGGGTGCGACAGCATTTTCAAGAATTTCAAGAAGTTCCTGCAGCCAGCGATACTGCATATTTTCTTCACGTACTGCACTAGAGGCAGGACCGGAACCGGTTTCCTTGTAGACCCAGTGCGCGGCAACACCGCGCTCGGCCACATCATGCATTTCTTGAGTGCGAATTTGAATTTCTATCCGATGATCAGCAAGACCAATAACGCTAGTGTGCAGAGTCCGGTAACCGTTGGGCTTGGGCGTAGAGATGTAATCCTTGAACCGTCCGGGCACGACCTGATACCGGCCATGGACCACGCCGAGTGCCTGATAACATTGCGGCACCGAGGGTACGACCACGCGAAATGCAATGATGTCGGAGAGTTGTTCAACCGATGACTGCGTGCGCTGCATCTTCCGCCAGATCGAATAAGGAGACTTCTCCCGCCCGCCTATATCCGCCGGTATGCCTGATGCCTTAAAGACGCTTCGCAGCTCAACAAGCACAGCCTCGACAACACTGTCACCCTCCGTCCGCATAAATTCAAAACGGCGTGAAATTGAATCACTTTCATCAGGATACAGTTCACGGAATGCACGATCTTCGAGCTCATCCTTGATGTCGTGCATGCCGATCCGCTCGGCGAGAGGCGCATAAATATCCATTGTCTCGTGGGCAATGCGATGGCGCCGCTCTTCATTGGAAACATGATTCAATGTGCGCATGTTGTGCAGCCGATCTGCGAGCTTGACCAAAAGAACACGAATATCCTTGCTCATCGCCAGCAACAACTTGCGGAAATTCTCTGCCTGTTTTGCACGATCAGATTGCAGTTCCAGCCGGGTCAGCTTTGTGACGCCGTCCACTAGTTGCGCTACTTCTTCGCCAAACAGTTGAGCTATTTCCGCACTTGTGGCTTCGGTATCCTCGATCGTATCGTGCAGCAAGGCTGTAATGATCGACGCGGTGTCGAGGTGATAGTTCGTCAGAATTGCAGCCACTTCGAGCGGATGACTGAAATATGGATCCCCCGAGGCCCGAGTCTGCTCGCCGTGGGCGTTCATCGCGAACTCATAAGCCCGGTTAAGCGCCTCTTCATCCACACTGGGATCATAGGCGCGAACTTTTTCAACAAGTTCGGTTTTAAGCATCATGTGCGCATCATAAGCATGAAACACCACGAACGAAAAAGCCCGGGCACATCATTGTGTCCCCGGGCATTTACTAGCTGTGGCGAAAAACTCGGTGCGTCACGACAAATCTGCCGCAAAGTGAATGTGACGTCAGCTATCCGGACTTTCGTCGACCGCATCCTCAAACCGCATCTGCGGCATGTCGGGGTCTACAGCATCTTCGCCATCGGCAACCGGCACTTCCTGCTGAACTCCCGGGATGTTGCTTTCAGACTCGAGCAGCTCAATGACTTCACCTTCTTCGGGAAGATCGAACTCAACATGTTTCTGCTGAGCTGCCACCAGAGATTCCTGCAGATTTTCGATATTAACGGTCTCGTCCGCAATCTCGCGAAGAGCAATCACAGGGTTCTTGTCATTGTCGCGCTCGACCGTGATCGGCGCCCCCGCGGCGATTTCACGAGCGCGTTGGCCGGCAACCATCACCAGATCAAAGCGGTTCGGGATGCGTTCAATGCAATCTTCAACTGTTACGCGGGCCATTCAAATGCCTCCGGGTATGAATTCTAATTTATCAGCTATATAAGCTCAAAATCCCAGATTGCCAAACATTTACGTGCTCGGGAGACCTAACGGAGACCAGGTCCCTCACCCAGAACTCGAACACCGGCCAGATCGGTAGCTACCGCCACCAGTTCCGAGACCGTTGCTCCACTCAACGGATGACGCCAATCCGGGGCAATATCGCGCAAAGGCACAAGTACAAATGCACGCGCAGACATTCGGGGATGAGGCAAAAGTGGCCAATTTTCGGAAATCTGCCCCTCATAGTCGAGCAGGTCGATATCGAGCACCCTCGCGGCATTACGGACACCCCGGGTTCGTCCAAATACATCCTCGATACTGTGAAGAATTGTTAGCAATTCGCCAGCATCCATAACAGTTTTCACCGACGCGACGATGTTAACGAATCGTGGCTGGTCGGAAACCGGTAAGGGTGCCGTCGAATACCATTTTGACACACCTCGAATCTGAACACCTGCCGCTCCAATTGCTTCCAGCGCCGCATCCAGCGTCGCACAGGGTTCGCCATATTCGGAACTTGATAGATTGGCCCCCATCCCGATCAGGATCATGGTTTCCTCAATTATAATGCCAGAGACCGCTAATTTTCGGCTGGCTGGACAGAGTCAAATGCGCGAGCTATCTAACCAGTCATTACAAACATCCGCACGATTTCGCGCGATTAAATTTTAAAGGCGACCCCAATATTTTTCGCCGGGGTGTTTTCAGACAGGGATTCAAAGACGTGCTTAAGACTAATGAAAAGACTGCCATTTTTATAGACGGAGCCAACCTCTACGCAACCGCCCGCGGGCTGGATTTCGACATCGACTACAAGAAACTCCTAGCAATGTTTCGAGACGGGACAAACCTCGTCCGTGCCTATTACTACACAGTGTTGTTTGAAGATCAGGATTACTCCCCTATACGCCCGCTTGTCGATTGGCTGGACTACAACGGCTACACAATGATAACCAAACTGGCGAAGGACTTCACAGACACTAATGGTCGCCGTCGCATCCGTAACTCAATCGACGTCGATCTAGCGGTAGACATGCTGGAAATTGCAGACCGGGTCGACCATATTGTGCTGTTCTCGGGTGATGGTGGGTATCGGCGCCTGATAGAGGCCGCGCAGCGTCGTGGCGCCCGTGTTACCGTAATCAGCACCATGGCGAACAACACGGCAACCATCGCCGATGAATTACGTCGACAGGCCGACAGTTTTCTCGACCTCAATTCTTTGCGCGACAAAATTGCTCGGGCTCGCAGCAATCGTCCTTCCGGTCAGGGTGATAATGATGACGACTATGATGATGACGAGTACTACGATGACGATGACTTTGTCGAAGACGAGGATACGAACTAAAACGCCTCGAGCTGAAACAGAAACCTGATACCATGGCCACACTAAATACCCCGGACTATAACTGCCCGCTCTGTCCGCGGCTGGCAAAATTTCGCAATGCGAACGCAACAAAATTCCCGGATTTTCATAACGGTCCCGTGCCCAGCTTCGGCGGTGTTGATGGGCGTTTGTTGATTGTCGGTCTAGCTCCGGGGCTCAAAGGCGCTAATCGCACGGCACGACCGTTTACTGGCGATTATGCTGGAGACCTCCTTTTTCCTACGCTCAAGAAGTTCGGTTTTTCTCGCGGCACCTATAACGCTGACCCCAAAGACGGTGTCGAACTGATCGACTGCCGGATCACTAACGCAGTGCGGTGTGTTCCCCCACAAAACAAACCGATCGGTGCTGAAGTGGCGGCTTGTCGTCCGTTCTTTGAGTTCGAATTCGAGATGATGCCAAATTTACAGATCGTCCTCGCACTGGGGGGCCTTGCGCATAAAGCGACACTTGCGACACTGGGTTACACGCAATCCGCGTTCAAATTTGCTCATGCTGCAGCGCATGATATCAAAGCGGAAGAACGTCCTCTGACACTTATCAACAGTTATCACTGTTCGCGCTACAACACGAATACTGGGCGTTTGACGACAGAAATGTTTGAGGATGTCTTTACGGTCTTGCGCGAGCATCTGAACTGAAAGCTTGCTTCCTCAATATATAAACTCGTCACAGCTACAGGGCGCAATCATCCACCAATCCAACACTGTCCACTGCTGAAAAAGATATCGCTCTGGAAAGTTTTATCCCTTATCGCATGTCGATTCTAATCAACAGAATCAGCCATGCGATTGCCTACGACTATGAGGATCGTTTTGGCCTGAGCGTTGCTGAATGGCGTGCTATGAGAGTTCTAGGACGGCTCGGCCCGAACACCACGGCAGGCATTTGTCAGCGAACAGCTATAGACGAAGCAACCGTCAGCCGCGCGACCACGTGCTTATTGAAAAAAATCTTGTCACCCAAAAAAACTGATCTCGAGGATCGTCGTCGCACAATCGTCAATATGACAACAATTGGCCGGCGTATTCACTATCTGATTGTGCCGCTCGCCCTGTCACCCGAAACCTAGAGGTGGCGGGTTATAGTCAAATCTTCGAAGCACAGAAGCGCATTTTTTTAACATCAGGATATTTCCTTGCCTCAACCTGCAGAAATTAGACTCAATTGCCCAGAATCAACCGCACATGGTAACCCGCGTTGTAGATCAACTTGCAGGACATAGAAACGTGGTAACGCGAAGGTCAATCTGGGTCTTGAACGGCCCTAACCTCAATCTGCTCGGTGAGCGTGAGCTAGGTATCTATGGCGGGGAATCCCTTGCTGATATCGAACTGCGTTGCCGAGACACGGCTGCGAAATCCGATTTCAACATCGAATTCCGCCAATCCAACCATGAGGGCGAACTTGTCGCTTGGGTACAAGAAGCACGGACGGCCGCCTCGGGATTAGCCATCAATGCCGGTGCCTACACACACACGTCTGTGGCCGTGCACGATGCCCTCCGATTGTTGGATATCCCGATTGTTGAAGTTCATCTGTCCAACATCTTTGCCCGTGAAGAGTTCCGACATAAGTCCTATATCAGCGCGGCTGCGACAGGCGTTGTATGCGGGTTCGGTGCAATGAGTTACGTACTCGCAATCGACGCTCTTGCTGCACAGATGGATTTATAGTCCCCCTATGAGTGTCTCTTTTGACGTCAATGCAGAGCTGATCTGTAAGTTGTCAGCCTCGCTTGAAAAAACGAGGCCGAGTGAAATAAAATACGAAGATGGCGGACAATGCATCCACGTCGCCCGACCGGCTGCGGTTGCAGCCGCACCCGCCGTCGAGAATACGGCGGTTTCAAAACCTACCGCTGCGCCGAAGCATTGGCAAAACAGTCATCGACCGCGTTTCAACAACCGTTTCCCCGCACCCCCGCCCGATCGACGACCACTCCTTCGCGACCTCAGATTATGATATTCATTGGCTCGAGCGTTTCGTCGAAGCTTCCTAGTTAGCGGTTATCCATGTCAGGCTTGACCCCACAGTTACTTCTCAGTGCCTACGCTAGCGGGATATTCCCGATGGCGGAAAGCCGTCACGATCCAGATCTATATTGGATCGACCCGGACATGCGTGGAATTATTCCACTGGACTGCTTTCACATTCCACGGCGGCTACGCAAAACCCTGCGCGTTGCCCCATATGAGATTCGCTGCGACGATGATTTCATTGGCACTCTTCGTGCCTGTGCCGAACCCAAGGGGGCTCGACTGGAAACCTGGATCAATGACGAAATCGAGCGGCTCTACGCGGCCTTGTTTGAGATGGGTTTCGCCCATTCGGTTGAGTGCTGGGCGAATGAAGAGCTCGTCGGCGGACTGTACGGCGTGTCTCTGAGTGGTGTGTTTTTCGGCGAGAGCATGTTCACACGAGCGCGCGATGCCAGCAAAATCGCGCTCTGTCATCTCGCTGCACGGCTTAACAAGAGTGGTTATACCCTGTTGGACAGTCAGTTTCTCACGGATCACTTAAAGCAGTTCGGAACGATCGAGATTGATCGAGCGGAGTATAAAAACCGTTTGGCGGAAGGACTGCGGGTCAACGCCGATTTTCAGCCCGGTCTTTCAGCATTGGAACTCGACGACTTTATACAATCTACAACCCAGACATCGTAAACCGGGTGTTCTAGTGCCGAGACGGCAGGGCTTGAAGCAAACATCCAGCCCGTGAAGATCGGCTGCGCCGACCCCTTCTCGAAACTTTCTTCAATTTCCAGAAACGCCGTACTTTCCGGTGCCTCAGTTGGCGGTGCCTTGTGGCACGCGCGAACCCGAATCGTCAGTGATCCGAACTCAACCAGACTATCAAACGGGCCCTCAATAGTGGATATGCGCGCCGTTACCTTATCGAGGCCCTGAAGCAAGGCCCCAATTGTCGTCGGTACGTCCTTAAACCCGAGCGTTTCTGGTGTCTGCGAGGCGGCCGGGCTCACCACAGACAGCGAGCACCCCACAAAGGCAATTTGATACAGCGTGCGACGATAGTTTGCAGAATATTTCAATTTCCAGATCATCCGATGGACGGAGTTTCGTCCAATTTATTTCTTGTCGGTGGCGAGGAATATGATCTCGGAAATCGTATCTTCCAAAGCCTTATAGTCACGCGTTCGGGAAATTTCCTGACCAGCCGAAAGTTTTTCTATGGCTTGTCCAGGAAACAGGCGTAAATACTTTCCGCCCAGCAGGCCCTCAGCTGTTACGCCCGCTTCGGTGTCGGCAGGCAACAACACGTCACTACGCATCGAAAATGTGACAACAGCCTCAAAATTTTCTACGTCCAGTTTGCGACCGATCACGGTGCCCACTTTGACGCCTGATATCCGGACGTCACTTCCTCGCTCAAGTCCTCCGACTTTCAGAAACCGTGCGCTGAGCTCATAGCCATCATCCGATTGGACATCAATTGCTCCTACTCCCAGTATCACAAAGCCGATGGCTACAATCAGAACCAACGCACCCAGAAAGGTTTCAACAGCACCACGTTTCATCGGTTATCTTCCTTTGTGCCAACATCCTTGCCAGCACGCGCCTGAGAAATAATTAGACCGAACAAATCATCAAGAACAACGGCGTCCTCGGTATAGGAGATGGTGCCGCCATCTTCGATCAGATCACTACCCCCACCAATATCGATAAGAACAAGCTTTCCGCCAAAAATACCATCGGTGATAATCGCCGCACTTGCGTCGGTATCAAGTTCAACATTGGTATCAATCAGCAAGGTCGTTCGAACACGAAATCCGTCCACCAGATCCATCGCGGTGACCTCGCCGACTTTAACACCGGCTGCGTGAACCGAATTTCCGATCACGAGACCGTCCGTTCGTTGAAACGAGGCATAGACCTGATAGGTCGAAGCGCCAGCAAGAAATGAAGGCCCAAACACCAGAACTATCGCCAAAACAACGACTGCACTGACGCAAAGGCCGACAACAACGTCACGCAATTCCTGACGGGTAGAACTCTTCATAGCTTCAAGCTCGTCATCATTCTCACAACATTCAGCATGTATGCCTAGCGTCTATCGCGGCGTCCAGGGTTCATAATCGCCGGTGCCGCGCTTACGTTCCCCGTCGCGCAGCACACTGCCAGGAGGATGATATGCAGCGCGGGTCCCGGTCAAGTTCGGAACATGTTCCTGCTGCCAGTCATGGCGCGTATTATTATCAAGCGGCTCGTCACTGAGGTGGTGAAGCCAAGCGTGCCATTCCGGCGGCACCTTACTGGCCTCCGGTCGGCCTTTGTAGATCACCCAACGACGTTCACGATTATAGCGGTTGTGCTTTTTTCCGCGATAGTAACGGTTGTTGAACTTGTCTGATCCCACAAGTTCGCCCGATACCATCGTCCGGAGCAAGGTTCCGATTGTCGCCATGTCGCCTGCAAGTCCCTGTTCACGCTACGAATTAGGAGGACTATCGCACCGCATGGCGGTTCTGGTCCAGCGTCTTAATGCAATTTGGTGAAATCCCTATTTAGGGATCGCAAACACAGCATATAGTCAAATAATGCACTCCAATCCCAAAATGTGGTTGCGGCGCAAATATCTTGTGGTTTAGCTTGAGGAGCTGTCGAGATTTAGTGGTTTTTCAAGCTAAAATTAAGATTCAGTTATCGACTCAGCGGGTGCCGCTCTTCAACCATAAGGGGCGCCCCTGACATATTTGTTTGTTTTTGTGCACCGATTCAGGTGCTGGTATTGGGGGAAGAGATGCGGATTAGTCGCCGCTTTACGACAGTGGGTACAAGCCCGTATGCAGGCATCGAATTCAGAACCACGTCGAGCGAGATCCGAAATCCGGATGGCTCCGTGGTATTTTCGGCTGCAGATATAGACGTACCGGCATCCTGGACTCAGGTTGCCTGCGATATCCTAGCGCAGAAGTATTTTCGTAAGGCCGGTGTGCCCGCAAAGCTGAAAGCGGTGCCAGAAGAGGATGTTCCCGAATTCCTATGGCGTAAGCAGGCCGACGAGCCGAAAACAAAGAAAATGCCAAAGGAGAAGCGCTTTACAGCCGAAACTGATGCAAAGCAGGTCTTTGACCGGCTTGCTGGTACCTGGGCTTATTGGGGCTGGAAAGGCGGCTATTTCGATTCGGCCGAGGACGCCAGCGCCTATTACGATGAAATGCGTTTTATGCTTGCCAGCCAGATGGCCGCACCGAACAGCCCACAGTGGTTCAACACAGGACTGCACTGGGCCTACGGGATCGATGGCCCCGGTCAGGGCCACCATTATGTGGATTTCCAGACCGGCAAGCTGACCAAGTCGAAGAGCGCCTATGAGCACCCACAGCCCCATGCCTGTTTTATCCAGTCTGTTGCTGATGATCTAGTCGGTGATGGCGGCATCATGGATTTATGGGTCCGCGAGGCACGGCTGTTCAAATACGGTTCGGGCACCGGTTCCAATTTCTCCAACATTCGCGGCTCGGACGAGGCCCTGTCAGGTGGCGGCAAGTCCTCCGGACTTATGAGCTTTCTCAAAATCGGTGACCGAGCAGCCGGCGCCATAAAGTCCGGTGGCACCACACGCCGCGCCGCCAAGATGGTCGTAGTCGATATCGATCACCCAGACGTTGAGGAATATATCGAGTGGAAGGTCCTCGAAGAGCAGAAGGTCGCCGCGCTGGTGACCGGCTCAAAAACCTGTAAGCAGCACCTGACCGCAATCATGGCCGCGTGCAATGGGTCGGATGCCCCGATTGGTGATGAGCGCTTCACACCAGCAGAGAACCCCAATCTGAAGCTCGCCATTCGGGCCGCTCGCAAAGCCCTAGTACCGGACAACTATGTCCAGCGTGTAATTCAATTCGCCCAACAGGGTTTCACGGAAATCAGCTTCCCCGCCTATGATACTGACTGGGATTCTGAAGCCTACCTAACGGTTGCAGGCCAGAATTCCAACAATTCCGTGCGTGTTACCGACGACTTCCTCAAAGCAGTTGAGACGAACGCGCCCTGGGATCTTACAAGCCGCACCGATGGCGGCGTGGTAAAGACAGTCAATGCCAGTGAACTCTGGGATAAAGTGTCCTACGCCGCATGGTCATGTGCAGACCCAGGAATTCAGTACGACACCACAATCAACGACTGGCACACCTGCCCTCAGTCAGGGCGCATCAATGCCTCAAACCCATGTTCGGAGTACATGTTCCTCGATGACACGGCATGTAACCTAGCCTCGCTGAACCTGATGACCTTCCGGGATGATGACGGCAGCTTCGACGTCGAGGGTTTCACCCACGCCGTCCGCTTGTGGACGGTGACCCTCGAAGTCTCAGTGCTAATGGCACAGTTCCCGTCGAAGGAAATTGCTCGCCGGAGCTACGAGTTCCGCACACTTGGTCTTGGCTATGCTAACATAGGTGGCCTGCTGATGGCCTCCGGTCTGTCCTACGACAGCGATGAAGGCCGGGCACTCTGTGCCTCCATTACTGCGTTAATGACCGGCATCTGCTACGCAACTTCCGCCGAAATGGCCGAAGAGCTTGGCAGCTTCCCGGGCTATGCCAAAAACTCAGAAGACATGCTGCGGGTGATCCGCAACCATCGTCGCGCCGCGTACAGTGAAACCAAAGGCTATGAGGCATTGGCTACCCCGCCGGTCCCCCTCGACCATGCCAATTGTCCTGACTCTCCCATTGTCGAAGCGGCAAAGGTAGCCTGGGACCTCGCCCTCGATCTAGGTGAACAATACGGCTACCGAAACGCACAGACCACCGTGGTTGCACCGACAGGCACCATCGGCCTGGTGATGGATTGTGACACCACTGGTATCGAGCCGGACTTCGCACTGGTAAAATTCAAGAAGCTCGCGGGCGGCGGCTACTTCAAAATAATCAACCGCATGGTCCCGCAAGCCATGCAGGGGCTTGGCTACACGCCCAAGCAAATCGACGAGATGGCAAAATACGCTGTTGGCCGCGGATCACTGGCCGATGCACCTTCGGTCAATCATGTTACCCTCGCCGAAAAAGGCTTCGGAGACGAGCAGATCGTGGCGATAGAGGAAGGTCTCGGCACCGCCTTCGACATTCGGTTCGCCTTTAACAAGTGGACCTTGGGCGAAGCCTTCTGCACCGAAACCCTCGGACTGGATGCTACGCGGCTCGACAGCATGTCCTTCGACCTTCTAACGGCCATTGGCTTTACGGACAAAGAGATCGAGGCAGCTAACAATCACGCCTGTGGCACCATGACTCTGGAGGGCGCACCAAACCTCAAGGACGAGCATCTTCCGATCTTCGATTGTGCCAATCCTTGCGGTAAGATCGGCAAGCGCTTCCTTTCAGTCGACAGCCACATTCGAATGATGGCAGCATCTCAGCCGTTCATCTCCGGAGCGATTTCCAAGACGATTAACATGCCCAACAGCGCAAGTGTTAGCGAATGTGCCGATGCTTACATGCTGTCCTGGCGCCTCGGATTAAAGGCCAATGCGCTCTATCGCGATGGCTCTAAGCTCAGTCAGCCGCTGCAGTCTCAGATTCTTTCAGACGATTCAGATGATGCCGAAGACATCATCGATGCGCTGATCGACGCTCCCAACGGACGTCGTGCGGAAATCGTCGCCGAGCGCATTGTCGAACGCATCGTCGAACGCGAAGTTGATCGCCACAAGCTCCCACATCGCCGCAAGGGCTATACACAGAAAGCCATTGTGGGTGGCCACAAGGTCTATATCCGGACCGGCGAGTACGACGACGGCTCGATCGGTGAAGTATTCTTGGATATGCACAAAGAAGGCGCTGCCTTCCGCTCGTTGATGAACAATTTCGCTATTGCGGTGTCCATCGGCTTGCAATACGGCGTGCCGCTGGAAGAATTCGTTGATGCCTATACCTTTACCAGGTTCGAACCTTCTGGTCCGGTGGAAGGCAATGAAACCATAAAGATGGCCAGTTCCATTCTTGATTATATTTTCAGGGAACTTGCGATCAGCTATCTTGGCCGCAACGATCTCGCACATGTAGAAATCGACGACCTAGAGCCCGACACTATAGGTCGCGGCGAATCAGATGACAGTTTTCCGCGACGGTCTAAACTTACGGAAGCAGTGGTCAGTAAGGGCTATGTCCGTAGGTCTACCCTGTCGGTGATAGAAGGAGGTCTGCGCGAGCTCGAGCCAGTACAGCGAGCTCCCGAAGCACATTCCACAGTTTCAGCAACCGGCACTGACGGCATGGCAGCGGGCGATGTCGAACCGATAGTGACACCGATGCCATCAGCGGATCAGCAGCAGCTTGACCTTGAATATGTCGTGCAGGAAGAACGTTCAATGCGAATTCGTCAGGCACGTCTGAAGGGGTACGAAGGCGATGCATGCGGCGAGTGCGGAAACTTCACACTTCTGCGAAATGGAACGTGCATGAAATGTGACACCTGCGGTGGAACCAGCGGGTGTAGCTAAGGAATTCGGGCGGCACAGGACCCAACCCCTAAATAGTCGGCTCTGCACCAGTCCAATTGTCACTGATTCACTCTTTCATCCCTAACCTCCAAGGTGCAAAAAGTGGTCGCACCCAGTTTTGATTCCAATAGGATGTTACCTCCCGTCTCCCGTGTTGTACCGCACCACATGCGCTAAGAAGGACAACCCATGGTAAGTAGGATTGACGCACGCCTTACTGAACTCGGGATCGAACTCCCGGTAGCCAACACTCCTGCGGGAAACTATGTGCCTTTCGTCCGCAGCGGCAATCTGCTGTTCGTCTCCGGACAAATTCCCGTGGTCGACGGCAAGCCGGGTTTCATTGGTCACCTCGGTGCTGATTTTGACGTCGAGGAAGGTGCCGCAGCAGCACGCATCTGTGCGTTGTCAGTGATTGCTCAGGCCAAGGTTGCCCTTAATGGAAATCTCGATCGCATCACGCGGGTCGTCAAACTTACCGGATTTGTTGCGGCCACACGTGATTTCAAGGCCCACCCGTCCGTCGTCAATGGTGCGTCTGACCTAATGGCGGAAGTCTTCGGAACAGCTGGCGCTCATGCCAGAGCAGCAGTTGGCATGTCTTCCCTCCCCGCTGGCGTTGCGGTTGAAGTTGAAGCCATCTTCGAAGTCGCCTAGTAGAGACCTCGAAACCCGGTGAGCAACATCCAGTCCCATTCCAACAGCCTAGCCTCCACAGATACGCCGGGGGGTGGCAAGCGACTAGCGTTTGCGATTGCTGTAAATGTGCTGCTCAAGATTGAGCAGGTCATTGGTGGAGAATTTTTCAACCGTGACGACGCACCACTTGGGTGCGGGCGAGCTTGCGAACTAGACTGTGGCCATGCCCGACGGTGACACAGTACTTTCCGCACGAATTGTCGAAAACATCGCAAATATTCCAGCCGATGTCTGGGAAACCCTTGCGGGCGATGGAAATCCTTTCGTGAGCCATCAGTTCCTGCATGCGCTGGAAGAAACCGGCTGCGCGACGAATGAAGCTGGCTGGCTGCCTCAGCATATAGTTGTTGAAGAAACCGACGGAACCATCGTCGCCGCGGCACCGATGTATCTGAAAAGCCATTCCCAGGGCGAATATGTGTTCGACCATGGCTGGGCCAATGCCTGGGAACGCGCGGGCGGGCGCTATTACCCCAAGATGCAGGTGGCCGCCCCCTTCTCTCCTGTCTCTGGACCGCGCTTACTAGCAGGGTCTGGTCCTGATTCTGACGTTGCGCGCCTGACATTGCTCCGCGCGCTGGAAACCGTGTGCAAGAATCTCGATGTTTCCTCAGTACATGTCACCTTCTGCACTGAGCGTGAGCATGACTTAATGGGTGTCGCCGATTGGATTCCCCGAGTGGGTCGCCAATTTCACTGGCACAACCGCGGCTATGAAACCTTTAATGATTTTCTCGGTGCCCTAACCAGCCGCAAGCGCAAGATGATCCGCAAGGAACGCCGTCAGGTCACTAACCAAGGCATACGCGTACGTGCACTTTCAGGTGACGAAATCCAGCCTGAACACTGGGACGCGTTCTATAAGTTCTATGTAGATACCTATGACCGGAAATGGGGTCACCCCTATCTGACCCGCGAGTTTTTTGAGGCGGCGCAGGCCCGGCTCGGCCAAAAAATCGTACTGGTGATGGCTGATATGGACGGACTGCCTGTGGCCGGTGCCCTCAACCTGCGTGGCGCGGACGCGCTCTATGGCCGTAACTGGGGTTGCCTGGGTGACTTCCGCTTCCTGCATTTCGAAGCCTGCTATTATCAGGCGATCGAATACGCCATCGACAAAGGTCTTTCGACAGTTGAGGCTGGTACCCAGGGTCCTCACAAGATCCAGCGCGGCTACGAGCCGGTGCAGACCTATTCAGGCCACTACATTCCCAATGAAAGCTTCCGCGAAGCAGTCGCACGCTTCTGCGAGGAAGAACAGCGCGAAGTAGACTGGGAAATTGAAGCCTATGCCGAGCACCTGCCATATCGACAGGAAGGCTAAGCAGCCTACGATCCCGTCAGACTTCCTGAATATTCCCGTCCTCGTCGAGGACGAACCCCGCGTCCCGCGCGCGTTGAATTACATTCTCATGCCATTCGACACGGCTTGGTTTTGTCCCGCCCAGGATCGTGCGCTCCCAGGAATCACTGTCGCTGGCGTTACGGATTACCCGCATTTCATCGATCGGCACGGAAATCACATCGAAGGACTCGAGGAATATTTCATACTCTCCCGCCCCACCCCAGGTGGCACTCCAGCAGCCGGTCATTGCGATGAACACCTCGATATGATCGCGCGGATGCAACGACGGTCCTGTTTTTTTTGGTACAGAGCAGATCGTGATCTACAGGGGAGCAACACATCAAGCCTGCCCACCAACGGTAAGAGGTGAACACTCATGCAAAGAGCGGGTCTCAGGCCGTCGCTGCAACATTCTCCTGATTTTCTGAAGCCCGCTACTTCTAGACGAGAACCGGTTTCTTGTTCCCCCCGCCATCACCGGAACCATCCGAGCTTGGCTTCTTGCGCTTCTTACCTGATCTATCGTCGCCCGACGGTTTATCTTCCTCATAACCGAAGGTCAGTGCCCCATCTTCGACGCCGACTTGAACAGCCCCACCCTTGGTGAGCTTGCCAAAGAGCAATTCCTCAGCGAGCGGCTGCTTCAGGCTTTCCTGAATCACTCGGGCTAGCGGGCGCGCGCCGAAATGCGGGTCGTAGCCCTTCTTGGCGAGCCATTCGCGGGCGCCCTCGTCCAGAGTAATAGTGACGTTTCGGTCATCGAGCTGGGCTTCGAGCTGCATGACGAACTTGTCGACCACCCTACCCATGACATCTGGCGATAAGTTCTTGAAGCCAATTACTGCATCGAGGCGGTTGCGAAATTCCGGGGTAAATAGGCGGTTGATTGCCTCCTTATCATCACCCTCGCGCACACCTGAGCCGAAGCCCATTGCCGGCTTAGCTAAATCAGACGCACCCGCATTAGTGGTCATTATCAGGATTACATTGCGGAAATCGACACTCTTACCGTTGTGATCAGTCAGTTTTCCGTAGTCCATCACCTGCAGCAGGATGTTGAAAAGATCCGGATGAGCCTTCTCAATTTCGTCGAGCAGTAACACTTGGTGGGGGTGCTGATCGATAGCATCGGTGAGCATTCCACCCTGATCGAAGCCTACATAGCCTGGGGGCGCACCGATCAAACGGGAGATCGAGTGACGCTCCATATATTCTGACATATCGAAACGCGTCAGCTCTACACCAAGTGAAAGCGCTAACTGGCGTGCCGCCTCGGTCTTGCCAACACCGGTAGGACCCGAGAAAAGATAGGACCCGATGGGCTTCTCAGGCTCACGTAGACCCGCACGAGAGAGCTTAATCGCACCAGACAGCGCGTTAATCGCGTCGTTCTGACCAAACACCATGGTCTTAAGGTCGCGCTCAAGATTTTCTAGCGCGGTCTTGTCATCACGGCTGACAGTCTTTGGCGGAATGCGCGCGATCTTGGCGACCACGGCCTCCACATCCCTTACGCCGACGGTCTTCTTACGCTTCGAGGGCGAGAGTATCGACTGAGCTGCTCCTGTCTCATCGATCACGTCGATAGCGCTGTCAGGAAGTTTGCGATCACCAATATACCGGGCGGAAAGTTCCACCGCAGTCCGGATCGCTTGTTCGGTATAACGGATATCGTGATGCTTCTCATAATATGGCTTGAGGCCGCGCAGAATCTTGACCGCATCCTCAACAGAGGGCTCATTCACATCAATCTTCTGGAAGCGACGCACCAGCGCGCGATCCTTCTCAAAGTAGCTACGGTATTCCTTGTAAGTGGTCGAGCCTATGCAACGCAGCTTGCCGCTGGCCAGAGCCGGCTTGAGCAGGTTCGAGGCATCCATTGCGCCACCCGATGTGGCACCAGCGCCGATTACCGTGTGAATTTCATCGATGAAGAGGACCGCACCGGGCATACTCTCAATCTCGTTGATCACCGCTTTCAGACGTTCTTCAAAGTCGCCGCGATAACGGGTGCCCGCGAGCAGTGACCCCATATCGAGCGAGAAGATCGTGGCATCAGCCAGAACTTCAGGCACTTCACCTTCAACGATGCGTTTGGCGAGGCCTTCGGCAATTGCCGTTTTCCCGACGCCGGGATCGCCCACATAGAGTGGATTATTCTTGGTACGCCGGGCGAGAATCTGGATCGTTCTCTCAACCTCGTGCTCACGCCCGATCAGCGGATCAATATCTCCGTCTTCGGCCTTCTGATTAAGATGAACACAATACGCGCCTAAGGCCTCTTGGCCCTTCTTGATAATAGTCTCGCTCTCTTCATCCTCTTCCTCGGCACCACGAGCTGCACGGGGGGATTCTTGACCAGGAACCTTAGCTATCCCGTGGGATATGTAGTTCACCGCATCTAGGCGTGTCATTTCTTGCTGCTGCAAAAAAAAGACAGCATGGCTTTCGCGCTCGGAGAAGATTGCAACCAGTACATTTCCACCCGTCACTTCCTCGCTACCTGACGATTGAACGTGGATCGCGGCGCGCTGAAGCACACGCTGAAAACCGGCCGTCGGTTTAGATTCTTCCACGCGGCTAGTTATGAGGCTCGACAGCTCTTCGTCGATATATTCGGAAAGGTCGTGTCGCAGACGATCAATATCGACCCCACAGGCACGCAAAACGGAAACCGCGTCCTGATCTTCTGTAAGAGACAGAAGCAAATGCTCGAGCGTCGCATATTCGTGATGGCGCTCATTCGCGAGCGCCAGTGCGCGATGCAATGATTGGTCAAGGTTCTGAGACAACATTTGCGAAGATTACCTTTCGCGTCGGGGCTTCGTCATCTGGGACATACAATACACTCGCGGCACGTCAGTCTTTTTCAAGGGTGCACTGCAAAGGATGTTCGTTCTTGCGTGCAAAATCCATGACCTGGGTCACCTTGGTTTCCGCAACTTCATAGGTAAAGACACCGCATATTCCCACGCCCTTCTGATGGACATGGAGCATGATTTGAATTGCGTCCTCATGCGACTTGGAAAAGAACTGCTCTACCACCATCACGACGAACTCCATCGGCGTGTAGTCATCATTCAGCATCAGAACCTTGTACATTGATGGTTTCTTTGTCTTGGTTCTGGTTTTAGTCGCTAGTCCGGATCTACCATCGTCGTCGCCGCCGATGGCGTCATCAGAATCATCATCTCCCGCCGCTCGGGGCGGTGCGAGATTTTCGTCAATCGAATGTATAAACTTACGTACCATTGTTCGCGCTGTAGTACCGGTTGGTTCGGTAGACATTCTAACCGAGCCTTGGCCCGTAGCGAAAGCCATGCGGCCTCACTTCGGTATATCTAAATGTGTACGAAACCGACGAAAATCAAGCCCCAGAAATGGCAACGGCCCGACCAGTACTACTGGGTCGGGCCGTTTAAACGCCTACGTATGGGAGGAGAGTTACGCGGCGACTGACTTGGCAAACGTATCAACAGCCTTGTTGATGCGTTCGCTGATTGGCAGGGAGGCCTGATTAGAGACCTTGGTCGAGATGTCCTGAAGTTTAGTCGATTCTGAAACAAAGTCGTCAAATGCTGTTTTGGCGCACTCCGACTGTATATCCATTAGTTCCTGCGGGTCCTTAGCGGTGCTCAGCTTCTTAGCGGCGACCATATTAGCTTCAACGACTTGCTGAGCATAAGCGGCGATTTCCTTACCGAAAACCTCAAAACCCTTGGCAACGATGTTACTGGAAACGATCACTGCCTCAACGTTCTCGCGATTGAAATCAGAAGCCTGGTCCATATTGCCGAACACGGACTGCTGCGCCTTGTTCACCTGCTGGCGCGCAGAGTTATAGAAATCCTCGTAACCCTTTGCGAATGCATCAGTTCCGGCCTGAACGGCGTCGTCGAATGTTTTCTTCTGGGCTTCAACAACGGTCTCGAACGTATCCTCAACAGTTTTAAAGGAGGCGGTCTTTTTAGTAGTAGCCATTGTATAACTTCCTTTTAAATATTGTGTACTGCATCACACAAGTTGTGCGGGGCTCGCGAAACGTAAACAGACCAAGCCTTCAATTCACATCTTTGCTGCACTGCAACATAAGACATATATGGGGGACACGCATAGTTCTGTCAATGAATTATTTGTGCACTGCACAAATTTTCATTCGCGTGCGCAGCATCGTTAGAAATCCAGCGTTTGGAATACCCATTTCTCCCCACAGAACACAGATATATAAAAAAAATTAGCTTCACAAAGCAAACGGCCTAAGAATCCTGCCCAACACAGACTAGCTTCAACACCAGTGCCTAGATATCAATGCATCGTGTTAATGCTCGCTAATCCAACTGATTGCGCGTCCGCTCCACTCGCCACCGGGATCAGCCCCTTCACCAAGAACTGAAAAATGAGTTTTCCCAGCCATCTCCAGCGTATCGACATCGGCACCAGCAACAGCAAGCGCAGCAGCAAACGCTTTTCCCTGAGGAATTAGGAACGGGTAGTCTTCACTCCCCCAAGACACAAAAAAAGGCGGAAGGTCACCGGCAATACGATGCTGCGGGCTTTTTTCGCGACCATTATCACCGGCAGCCAGACAGGGCGGTGGCCAGTCCGCAAAATTGGCCCCTGACGAGACATCATAGACCCCTGATATGGGAAGACAGCCTTTGATAACATCACGCATCAAACCATGACGTGCCTGCCAATCGCCGGTGATTGTCATCTGCGCCGCGTAATGGCCCCCGGACGAGTGGCCGCCAACAAAAATACGGCCGGCATCCCCACCGTAGCGATCAACATTCGCAGCCAGACAGGCAATGCCGTTGCAAAGGTCCGGAAATCCCTCATCATACTTATTAGGCGCCAATCGGTACCCGAGGCTAGCAAACGTGATGCCTGCCCCGTGGAACGCTGGTGCCATGAACGCCATGGCTTCCTTATGTCCACTGCTCCAGCGCCCACCATGAATAAACGCAAAGACCGCGCCAGTGGGCTTTGCAGCCGGGTAGATAGCGATCCGTTGATAAATATCATCGCCCCAAGAAATATCGATACCCTCGACATCACGGCTACGGTCCCAAAGCTCATTCTGGAATGCGAGAATAGCTTCTGGCCGCTCTAATTGCGGCGGATAGTCTTCACGTCTCAAAAGCGGCATTAGTTCCCCCAAAAATTTTACAAAAATTATTTGCTCCGTATCACCGGACAGTCCCATTGGCTGTTCCGTTGATCTTGATACTAACCCCGCGATCATCAAAGCCTTCAACAGGGTCGGCTGCCCGCCGAGAATACAGACTTCTTTAAATCCTATTTGCGCGCTTTCGGCGCGTTGACTAGGATCAGTTTCATTCGATTGAAAGAATTAATATCGGCTTTTACATGATGGGAATATCCTTCGTGAAAACTCGCCTGTACAAGGTAGGGTGTAACATTAAACAGCGCGCGCCGTGTTGGGGTTTAAGTCTGGCTGTACCTTTATTGGCGTTATTTGCAGCTATTTCACTTCCGGACAGAGCAGAGGCCAAATACGCAGCCATCGTCGTCGACGCCGACACCGGGAAAATCTACTACGCACGAAACGCCGACACACGACGATTTCCGGCGTCACTTACAAAAATGATGACGCTCTATATGGCTTTTAATGCGCTGGACACGGGCAAGCTCACTCTCGATCAACCACTTCCAGTCTCTCGCCGTGCCGCCGGGCAGGCTCCTTCGAAGTTGGGGCTCAAAGCCGGGCAGACGATCACGCTCAGAGAAGCTATCAACGCGTTGTCAGTAAAGTCGGCTAACGATGTCGCCACCGTCGTGGGAGAAGCAATCGGCGGGACAGAAGCCAAGTTTGCGCGATTAATGACACGCCGCGCCCATGTCTTAGGCATGAAGAGCACGACTTTTATGAACGCCTCGGGCCTCCCCAACAGCCGCCAGAGGAGCACCGCGCGAGACATGGCAACGCTCGGAAAAGCGCTGCTAGTCGATTTTCCAAACTACTACAGCTACTTCTCGAAGCTAACTTACAAATACAACAATCGAACGTACCGGAATCATAACAAACTGCTGCGCACCTACGAAGGTATGGATGGCATCAAAACCGGTTACATCCGCGCTTCAGGATTTAATCTGGTCGCCTCTGCAAAGCGTGACGGCGTTCGTCTCATTGGTGTAGTGTTTGGGGGTAAAACGGGACAGTCGCGAGATGCACATATGGCCTCACTGATGAACCGTGCCTGGGCGCAAGCCCAGACTAATTCGACCGCAGCTGCTCTGCCCGTTCCTAAGCCGGGGCGTCCGGGTGAAGAAGTAACCCCGACCATTCGCAAATCTCAGCGGGTCCTCGTTCAGCCGAGCACCGACATTCGATGGGGCGTGCAAATCGGCGCCTTTCGCGGACATAGAAAGGCGCGTTCGACGGCAGGCTTCACAGCAAAACGCCTGCAAAACTTGCCAGCAACAGCCACCGTGGACGTCACCACGCTTCTCGGTGAACGTGAGACCCTCTATCGGGCGAGAATTGTAGGGATGGACCGCCACATCGCCAGCAAAGTGTGCCGCGAACTCCGCAGATCGGGTTCTCCCTGCGTAATAGTAACTCCGAGTGGTAATCTAAAAATCGCGGATGCCGGACAAAGTGAAGTGCTTCTGAGCCAATGACCCTATTGCACCTCGACGACTTCGAAGCCGGACAGGTGTTCGAGCTCGGCCAGTACAGCTTCACCCAGGACGAAATTCTAACGTTCGCGACGGAGTTTGACCCCCAGCCCTTCCATATCGACGAAGCCGCTGCCGCCCAATCCAATTACGGTGGCCTGATCGCCAGCGGCTGGCATACCGGATCGGTGTTCATGCGTTTACTAGTCAATGGACTGCTGCATCGCTGCGCCTCCATGGGATCGCCCGGCGTGGACGAATTGCGCTGGCTCGCGCCAGTCCGCCCAGGCGACACGTTAACGGCACGTCTGGAAATAGAGGATGTCCGCACATCCAAAAGCAAGCCAGACCGTGGATTTGTCACCACCCGCGCCGTGCTCACCAATCAGGTCAATATCGACGTGCTAACTCTGCGCGCGCCGTTGATGATCCAGCGTCAGGTGACGACCTAGCCCAAAAGAAAAAGCCCCGGCAAAAAAGCGAGGCTTTTTACTATTTCTGTCGCGGAAGGCCTACTCGGCATCCTCCTACTTGCCAATTGCAGCGTTCACGCGTGGCATGACTTCTTCGGCCATCAACTGCATTGAACGACGGCCAAGGCCTTCATCCACCCAATCCATACCCGCATAAACCAGTTCGCCAAAGTCACCCGTGACTTCACGGAAGGCTAGGATTTGGTCCACTACATCATTCACGGTCCCCGTGATAACCAGATCATCAAGTACACGCTCGATCGTTATGTCCTCGTCCGGTTCGTCACGCTCATGCTTGAAGACAACGTGTCTATTGGCTTTCTTCAACTTGGTATACAGCTGATTATAGTAGAAACGATACGGACTCTTTGCATCGTCCTTGCCATAGCGCTGGGCCGTAGCATCGTCGTCAGCGACAAATACGGTCCGCGCGATCCGCCAGTCAGACGTGTCCGCCTCGACCCCAACTTCTGCCTTACCTTCGGCATAGTTGTTCCAATGGGTCGCCGCCCATTTACCCAGCAAGAAGTTAGCTGACAACGGGTGGAAGTCCCGCTTGGCCATCGCGATCACGCCCTTAGAAAATGGCGCGACGACTGTACCAACAATTTCCGGACGCGGGTCCTGATATGGCTTGGGCATGATGCCAATGCCGGTCTCCGCGAAAAGTGTCTTCTCTGAAGACACCTTGAAACGATTGTTTGGCAAATCAATGTTGTAGGGCGGGTCACGCTTCCAGATCTCGAGGATCACATCGATCGCTTCGGCAAACATCTGATTACGATCTTCGTCAAGAATACCCAGCACCTCAGCGTCGGAGGTCAAAGCCCCAGGGCTGATACCCATGATGAAGCGACCCTCGGCAAGATGATCGAACATCGCAGCGTGGGTGGCGACAAGCGTAGGGTGCAGGAACGACAGGTTAGTAGTGCCGGTGGCTAACTTGATCTGTTTTGTCGAATGGATCAGCGTTGCATGGAAGAGCATGGAGTTTGTAACGTTCTCTGCTGCATCGGAAAGATGCTCACCCATGAACGCATCATAGTAGCCAAGCTCATCGCAGAAGATTATTGCGTTGCGATCTTCCTTCAAAGTTTCGGTGTAGTTACGATGCAACGGGTGCACCGGCATGGCAAAATAACCTAATCTCATCGCGGGCTCTTTCTTTGAGTGCGGTTTTCTATATTTGATACAGGCAATTTGCCTGATTCTGTATAGGAACTTGTTCCGACATGTGGCTCAATAAATACACCCGATATTCCGAGTTTTAAAGGTCCTTGGGTGCGGCAATTCCGCTTTCGATTAATTGCTCCGTCAGCGTAATTTTGAGCCGCGCAAGTCCGTCAACATCACTTGCTTCGCATCGCGCCACCAACACATCTTGGGTGTTAGAGGCACGCAAAAGCCACCAGCCATCTTCCGTATTCACGCGAACGCCGTCGATCAACGTCACATCAGCCCCTGCAGCACCAAGGCGCGCAGCAACCTCATCGATAACCACGAATTTACGCTCTTCCGAGCAGGGAAAGCGAAGCTCCGGCGTGTTCTCAACTTTCGGGATTCGATCTCGGAGCTCTGCAAGTGTGACGCCCTGACGCTCTAACAAAGCTAGAAGCCTAACGGCGGCATATAACCCATCATCAAACCCAAAATAACGATCTGCGAAAAAAATATGGCCGCTCATCTCTCCGGCTAGGGGAGAACCCGTTTCAGTCATTTTCGATTTTATGAGCGAATGCCCGGTCTTCCACATCACAGGAACACCGCCAAGCCTAGCAATTTCATCAAACAGAACCTGGCTGGATTTTACATCCGCGATAATCGTTGCGCCAGGGTCATCACGCAGAACATCTGCAGCAAAGAGCATCATAAGTTGGTCAGCCCAAAGGATACGTCCCTTCCCGTCAACCACGCCTACACGATCACCGTCACCATCAAAGGCAATCCCCAACTCACAGTCATGCTCGACTATATGCTTCTGAAGATCGACAAGGTTCTCTACTACCGTCGGGTCCGGGTGGTGGCCTGGGAAAGTTCCGTCAACGACCCCATTCACCACGTGGTGATACCCAGGCATACGCGCGCAGAGCATGTTAAGGACTTCACCCGCCGCACCATTGCCTGGGTCCCATGCAATGCGTGCCATGCGGAGGGGCTGATACTCTTGCGCCAACACTTCAACATAATCACGTCGCACATCGATATCTTCAACACTGCCCTCACCAGACGCATAGCTCGCGTGCTCAGCGATCCCCCCCAAACGCTGTATTGCATCACCGAAGAACGGCTTGCCGGCCAGAGTCATCTTAAAACCGTTATAGTCGGCAGGATTGTGACTTCCCGTCACCATAATTCCCGACCCTGTATCGAGATGACGTATGGCGAATGACAGCATGGGTGTCGGCCCCATATTGATCCGTTTCACATGCAGACCGCAGGCCAACAATCCTTCGAGCAACGATCTGGCAAGTCCCGGTGACGTTAGGCGCCCGTCGAACCCAAGTGCGACCTGATCTCCACCGACCTCAACAACGCAAGTCCCAAAAGCACGCCCCACGGCATAGGCATCATCATGAGAAAGCGTTTCATGCACCACACCACGAATATCGTACTCACGCAGGATCGTCGGACTGAAACTGTGAGGACTGGACATACTAACCCGTCAGCTTATTGCAAAAACGGCGGCACGCCCGATTGAAATATAGTCGAAACCAGATTCACGCATGTCATTGGGACGGTAGATATTGCGAAGGTCGACCATTACAGGCCGCGTCAGAAGTGTTTTCACGCGCGCTAAATCCAGCGCACGGAATTCGTTCCACTCCGTCACGATCGCCACAACATCCGCGCCATCCATCGCATCATAAGCATCGGAGCACCAGATCGGCCCATCCATGAGTAATTTAGCTTCATCCATACCAACCGGATCAAATGTCCGCACCGTTGCACCAGCTTCAATCAGACGCGGGACAATCACCAGACTGGGCGAATCCCGCATGTCATCGGTGTTCGGTTTAAAGGTGAGCCCCAGAACAGCAACTGTTTTGCCCCTGACATCACCGCCACAGGCATTGATGATTTTTTGTGCCATCGCCTCCTTACGATCGCTATTGACCTTGATCACTTGCTCGACAATCGAAATCGGCGCGTCAACATCACGCGCGGACCGCACTAGGGCTTCTGTATCTTTCGGAAAACAGGACCCACCATATCCTGGACCTGCATTCAAAAACTTGGACCCGATACGGCCATCGAGGCCAATTCCGTTCGCCACATCCTGCACATCAGCACCAACCTTTTCGCAAAGATCAGCAAACTCATTGATGAATGTAATCTTGGTCGCGAGAAACGTGTTAGCGGCGTATTTGATCAGCTCAGCGGATTCCAGACTGGTGTGGATGATCGGGGTATCACGCAGAAACAGAGGCCTATAGAGAGCGCTAACCGTCTCCGCCGCACGTTCTGAATCTGCACCAATAACCACTCGATCCGGCCGCTTAAAATCCTCAATCGCCGAACCTTCACGCAGAAATTCTGGATTGGAAGCGATCTCGATCTCACCACTGGGGCGCACCGCCTGCATGCGCTTCATTACTTCACGACCCGTCCCAACCGGCACAGTCGATTTGGTAACTACGACAGTATAGCCATCAGCGTGGCGGGCAACATCCTCGGCCGCCTGGAACACATAACTCAGATCAGCATGACCATCGCCTCGTCGCGAGGGAGTGCCAACTGCAATAAACACAGCATCGACGGCTTTCACAGCACTGGCAAGATCTGTTGTAAAACTCAAACGCCCCGCTACGACATTGCGCTCCACCAGATCATCCAAGCCTGGTTCATAGATCGGCATTCGCCCGTTTTCGAGCATCGCTATCTTTTCGGCATTGTTGTCTACGCAAACGACATCCCAGCCAAATTCAGAAAAACAGGCACCCGACACAAGGCCTACGTAGCCAGTACCAACCATCGCAATCTTCATGAGGAAAGCCCGCCCAGACGCCGTATCATTTCTCTCGTACGCGGACCAAGGTCATCACGGGCCAGTGCAAAGGCGATATTAGCCTCCAGGAAACCCAGCTTATCGCCACAGTCAAATCGCTGACCTTCGAAGGCAAGACCGTGGAAGGGTTGCCGGTTAATCAGCCGTGCCATGGCATCCGTCAGCTGAATTTCACCACCCGCACCCGTTTCTTGTAGCTCAAGTTCTCTGAAAACTTCGGGCATCAGGATAT
>JAPKDV010000194.1 GCA_028822385.1 Alphaproteobacteria bacterium | reverse complement strand
GGGACGTCTACGACAAGCACGCGGCATTTCGGGACTGGGAGCAGGTCTTTGCGATGTATGATCGGGTGTTGCGCAACCCTTAGCCCGTTAGACTTGGTTCGCGGCTGCGACCCTGTCCTGCATATTCTTGCCCATGAAGTCGATCTTGCCGATTTGAACGCCTTCAGCGCGGAGCAGATCGTAGGCTGTGGCGACATGGAAAAAGACCTGCGGGTTGGCGAAGTGTACCAGATGGTCGAGCGCGCCATATTTGAGTTCAGCTAGACGCGTCTTGACGAGTACTTCCCGGTCCGGGTCGCCCTCCATCTGGTCGGCTGACACGCTTTCGAAAAACCCCAGGGTTGCAGCAATCCGGGCCTGGCTACTGGCTATGTCCCCATCGGGCTCCATGTTGATTTCCGGCGGCGTGATGCCGGCAAGGCGAGCAACTGCGAGGGTACAATGAACGCAGGCCTGACGGATTTGTTCGGCAAGATTCAGCATGTCTGGCGCAAACCGGCGGCCCATGAGCTCACTTTCGTCGAGGCCGGTTTCGCTGGCGAATTCCGCCGCGCGGCCAAGCACGACATCGAGACTGGTTAGCATCTGTTGGTAGGCCGGTACGGAAATCGCGTGCATCGCAATGGACATGTTCTGTGTTCCTCAAGTGCTAAGGTTATTAGAAACTGAAGCCAATGGTCCGACAGCGAAAATAGAGCCCGCCATCCTGAATAACGAGGCTGAGCATCATCTCTTGCCCCTCATTGTGGTGTTCGTGAAGTTCAGCCGGTGGCGTGATCATCAAGGCGTATTGCTGCCAGTCGAGACGATTGCCTTCGATCACGGAATACACACCCTCTGACTGGATAGGCAGGGTCAGGGCGACCGAATTGTGGCGGTGTGGGCGTTGTATGTTTCCTGGGCCTAGCGCGTTCATTGCAAGTTTGATGGTGGGATGGGCGGCATCGGCATTGCCGTCTTTCTCGCTGGTCAAGTGGAGAGCCAGCCCGGCGACATTTGGATCTGCTTTCTGCCGCTCCCTCACCGCTTCCATCTGGGCGAGAATATCTGCCAACGGGTAGCGGACCGCTTGGGTCGGCGCGTCTTCCGGTGCGGGCGTGGCAAGACCATGAAAAGCGAGCTCGGGCTCGTTGGTGGCAAGAAACAGCACCGCGTCGTTGTCGTCGGCGGTGAGGATGGTCTCGCCCCCACCCGGCAGTGAAAAGACATCGCCGGTTTTCCAGAGGAGAACCTCGCTGCCCTTGATGGCGTGCCCCGCACCTTGGATTACGTAATAGAACTCACCGCTAGCCCGGAAAGACCTGGTCAGGGTTTTGCCAGCGCGAATGCGAGCGTAATGCGCAAGCATGAGGGGTGTGGTTGCAGGCTCGGCGAGGCCTATTTGATTGCTGATATCTAGGGTGATCCATCCGGTGGGTGTATCGGCCGCCATAGCGGTATCTCGCTCATTGGCAAAGATGTGCTGGGGGATTGCCGGGCGTTCGACCTTGAAGATATTAGCTGGGCTGTAATAGCGTGCGCGGGTGACATGCATATCGTCTTGCGCGTTTGTCTCGGTTTGTGGTGTTGAGCCGTCCATAGATGATCCTCCCCGTTGTTGCAGGAAGTCTAGTCCAACCTCTGGCATACACCAATGGACTTGACCCGGTGGGGTCAGCCCCGTTCACTAGGGTTGAGGATTTATGTATGACTGAAGCTGCGACAATCACAACCGATCTGAAGTCACGCGCGGAAGAGCTGGTGCCTCGTCTCGAGGCGCGGGCTATGGAAACCGAGGCTCAGCGGCGGATTCCGGACGAAACCATTGCCGAACTCAAAGAGGCCGGGCTCCATCGTATCTGTCAGCCTGCACGGTTTGGCGGATCTGAGGCGCCGCTTGACGAGGCCTGCGATATAGTGGCCACGCTTTCGGGCGGGTGTTCATCAACCGGTTGGGTCACGGGGGTCTATACGGATCATCAGATTCTCGTTGGTATGTTTGATCCGCGGGCATCCGATGACGTTTGGGGCGACAATCCCGACAATCTGGTTTCTGCAGGGTTCACGCCGTCAGGTAAAGCGGAGCCGGTCGAGGGTGGGTGGCGCGTGACCGGCAGCTGGGGCTGGTCGAGTGGTTGCGACCATGCGAACTGGCTGATTGTGGTAACTTTTCTGCCAAGCGGTGATGATGGTAAGGCGGAGCTAAATTATTGCTTGGTGCCCCGGTCCGAAGTGACGATCACGGATGACTGGCGGGTGATGGGATTGGCCGGAACGGGCAGCAAAAGCATCTCGGTCGCGGACGCCTTTGTGCCAACCCACCGGACATTGCCAGGGCGACTTGCGGCTGCGGGTGGGAAACTTCGTGGTCAAGAGGATGCGCCAGCACTCTATCGCCTGCCCCATCCGCCCTGCGTGCCGTTCCTGCTGGTCACGCCGTCTCTCGGGATTGCCGAAAGCCTGCTGGCGCTGGTGATAAAGGAAATGACGACGCGGTCCTCACGCGGGACCCCCATCGCCGAATATCAAAGCCTGCAGCTGCATATCGCAGAATCTGCGGCCGAGATAGACAGCGCTCGTTTGTTGCTCATGCGCGATACGGGTGAAGCTATGGTAGCGATGGAGGCTGGGTTTGAGATCACCCTTGTAGAGCGCGCGCGCAATCGCCGGGATCACGCCTATGTGGTGCGTCTTTGCCGTCAGGCCGTCGACCGCCTGTTCACGGCTGTGGGTGGACAGGGTGTTTTTCTCGACAATGTGGCCCAGCGAAAATTTC
>JAPKDV010000054.1 GCA_028822385.1 Alphaproteobacteria bacterium | reverse complement strand
GCGTATCCATACTCAGCCCGAACCCGCCTTGCAAGCGCGCGCAGGTAAGAAGCATGACCACGACCGAAGAAATTCACCCCGGAAATTCTCGTGATCCGGCTGAACTAGAAAAGTTCCGTTCTATGGCAACCGAATGGTGGGATCCGAACGGCAAATTTAAGCCGCTACACAAATTCAACCCGGTGCGGCTCGAATATATCCGAGACCGCACCTGCGAACATTTTGATCGGGATCCGCGCGGCCTCCAGCCACTCAAGGGTCTGCGCCTACTCGATGTGGGCTGCGGCGGCGGCTTGCTGTGCGAACCGATGGCGCGCTTGGGAGCAACCGTCACAGGCGCCGACGCGCTCGACCAGAACATCAAAATTGCCAGTCTTCATATTGCCGAAACTGACTTAGAGATTGACTACCGCGCAACCACCGCAGAAGCCATACTGGCCGGCGGCGAGACTTTCGACATCGTGCTGAATATGGAAGTCGTGGAACACGTCGCCAACCCGTTTGCGTTTCTGTCAGATTGCGGCTCACTTGTTGCACCTGGTGGCATCGTTTTCGCCGCGACCCTTAACCGCACCTTGAAAGCCTTCGCTATGGCAATCGTCGGAGGCGAATACATCATGCGCTGGCTACCCCGTGGCACCCATAACTGGCGCAAATTCATCAAACCCTCTGAACTGGTGAACGGGCTGGAAGCCGGGGGCATCGAAATGCTGGAACTGACCGGGGTCGTTTTCAACCCGCTGACTGGCGCATGGTCCTGCGCACAGCATAATCTCGATGTAAATTATATGGGGGTTGGCCGCAAAGTAGCGTAATGAGTCCGATCGCAATATCAACTGTCCGTCTGTTTGGGCCAAGGCAGTCGGCCCACCGGCACGCCCTCTTCGGCCATATCCTTTGCTTCTTCCTCAGAGGCATTGCCATAGATCGCGCGATCTTCTGACTCACCGTAGTAAATCTTGCGCGCTTCATCTGGAAACTCGTCCCCGACATCGTCGAAATTAGTTTCAACATAGTCGCGCACTTTACCCAGCATCTTGCGCAGCTGTTTGGATTGCTCCGCCTTCTCGATACGCCGTGCTCGCACTTCGCCCTTTGCTCCGATTGTCGGTGCCATAAGTGACTTCTCGATCCGGGCATCGCCGCAGACCGGACATTCGATCAGATTCTTTTTCGCCTGCCTCTCGAAATCGGACGACTTCTGGAACCAGCCCTCGAACTCATGGTCGTGGGTGCAAATGAGGTTGAAACTAATCATGATAGAGAAATGCTGCTATTTTAGAGAGAATACAAGCCGGAAACGTAATTTGTGATGCCTACGCAATCTCATTCGACACCACAACCCTCGCCCTGGGTCATCCGCTTTTCCGATTTAGCACTGGGCACATTACTGGATGTCGCCTGTGGATCAGGCCGACATACCCGCCACTTCGCCGAACGGGGCTTATCCATCACAGCCGTCGACCGTGACATCTCGCGTATGGGATCACTCTGCGACCTTTCCAATGTGACAGCACTCGAAGTTGATCTCGAATCTGAAACGCCTTGGCGCCCGGGCCCGCAATCCTTCGACGCGATCGTGGTAACCAACTATCTGTGGCGTCCGCTACTCGGCGACCTGATCGCTGCCCTCAAGCCCGGCGGCGTGCTGATCTACGAAACATTCGCGCTGGGTAATCAAGTCTTTGGGAAGCCGTCCAATCCAGACTTTCTACTCCGGCCGGGAGAGCTGCTCGACGCCGTGCGCCCCGCGCTCAACGTCGTGAGCTATGAACACAGTATCATCGAAGACCCGCACCGTGCTGTCGTTCAAAGAATTTGTGCCATACGAGACAACGCGCCGGCATAAATTTAGGGGTTCAGGTGATTCCGAGCTTGCTATCGAGCTGTCCGCTCGAGTCCAGCGCATAGAGTTCGTCGCAGCCACCGACATGTACGTCATCGATGAAAATCTGCGGCACCGAATGCTTACCGTTGGCCCGCGACATCATTTCCTGACGCTTCGTGGGGACAAGGCTGACATCAGTCTCTTCAAAGTCGACGCCCTTTTTCTTGAGCAGAAGCCTCGCAGCGGAGCAATAACCACACATTATACCAGTATAAATTTCAACTTTCACCATTATCAATTTTCCTTAATGCCTCGCTGTTTTCTAGGCAACCTGATCGGGTTTGACTAGTGCCCCTATCCACAGTGCCCCCAAAGCGCTGTCATCGCTAGTTGTTAGCTCGGTCGGCGCACGTCCCAAAACAAGTGCGTCTGTGATTTTGGCGTTACGGTCAGTTCTCACTGTGAACGCCACACGGACATTGCGGCAGCACTGCGCCACGTTCGGCAGCAAGGTATTGAGTACCTGACGGAAACTTGCAAAATCGGATACAATAACTTCTCCATGGCCTAATTTTTCTCTATCGTGACTCCGGGGCTAATCATTCATCCCACAGCGCTTGGCGCCGGGCCGGGCCGCGTGCGATAAAATCTCTATGACCGGACAGGACACCATCTTCGACCGCGCTCTTACGAGCCAACGCCGCGCGCGCATTGCGGCAGACTTCGATGAGCATGACTTTCTATTTCGCGAAATTGCTGTGCGGTTGGCTGAGCGCGCCGGTGATGTACGCCATGACTTCAAACTCGCGCTCGATGCCGGGTGCCGTACCGGGCTGTTCACCCAGGCCGCACAAGAAATCATTCCCGGCAAAATTGCCCGATTCGTGCAGAGCGAGTTTGCCCCAGTCTTTGCCGCGACGGCCCGTGCACGCAACAACGAAGCAACGGTCGTCGCCGATGATGAAGCACTGCCTTTCGCCCCCAATAGTTTCGATCTGGTTGCAAGCTGCGTTGTGCTGCAGGGACTTAACGATGTACCCGGCGCGCTGCTGCAACTGCGCCAGTCTCTCAAGCCCGATGGTCTATTTCTCGGTGCCTTGCTAGGCGGTGAGACGCTGTTCGAACTTCGAGAAGTTCTGCTGGCCGCCGAGACCGAAATCGAAGGCGGCGCCAGCCCTCGTGTCGCACCATTTGCTGAGTTATCCGATGCTGCCGGGCTACTCCAGCGCGCCGGGTTCGCGCTGCCGGTTGCCGATCTCGACCCCATCGACGTCACCTATGAGAACGCGTTTCGATTGATGCATGATCTGCGCGGCATGGGGGAAGCCAATACAAGGCTCGACCGCCTGCGCACTCCCACACGTCGGACAACACTCATGCGCGCTGCCGAACTCTATACTGAGCGTTTCGGCCTGCCTGACGGGCGCATTCCTGCCACCTTCCAGGTGTTCTTCCTCACCGGCTGGGCACCCGATACCAGTCAGCCCAAACCTCTACGACCGGGCAGCGCTAAGACCCGACTAGCCGATGCACTCGACACCATCGAGCGCGCCCTTGATGACAAGACCGGTGTGGCCTTCCCCCCCCAGAACTCGGACTAACCACCATGTCTCTCAACCTCGCTAATGTACTGGCCTACGCGCACCGCTATCTGTGGATCAACCGGCAGGACCTCTTCGCCTATGCCTTCCTTCCCGTGGTGTTGCTCGCCTTGATCGAAACAGCCGCGCTTTGGGTTTCCGGTGACTGGAAGGCTATGTTTGAGCCTGTGGCCCTTGACCCGGAGGACCCAGAGGCCTTTGCTACCGTCATTCGCATCGGCATTACCCATTTACTGCGAGTCGCTGCGCTGGCCTTTGCCTATGTGATGTTCGCCATTCCCTGGTACCGCAAACAACTGGTCGGGGATGCAGGTCAGAAGATCGGCACAGTGCTGCGATGGAGCCCACGCCACTGGCGTTTCATCTTCTCGTCCTTTGCCCTCATTCTGGGCCTCGCCGGACTGCTTATGGCCTTTTCGCTACCTATGAACGCGCTGGGCGCCGTCATTCCGGGCTTCAACATAGCAGGTCCGGCACTCTTGCTAATTTTCGTCGGCCTGACCGGATCGCGCACCCTCATGACCTTCCCGGCAATGGCTATCGACGAGCCTCTGGGCTTTCGTCGGTCTATATTCTTGACCCAGGGACGCAGCTGGTTGCTGTTGGGCATCGCCGTCCTGCCACTTGCCGGTACGATCGTGCTTGCGCTGATTCTCTCCAACCTAATCGCGGCGGTTTTAGTCCCGGTGATAGGTCCGTCAATTTCGCTAATGCTCGTCACAGTGCTGCTACTTGACGCTCTGTCCTTCATCGGCTTCGCAATCCAAATTTCCGCACTGGCTTTTGTATATCAGCAGCTAGTAAAGAAAAATTCTGGGTCAATTTAATTTAAAGCAAATCCTGCAACTGTGTCACCAGCGGGATGTCCGCAGGCGGCATCGGGTAATCGCGGATCGAGTTCGGTCGCACCCAGGTGAGGATCTGCCCCTCGCGCGGGGTAGGCACGCCAGACCATTTACGGCAGACAAACAACGGCATCAGCAAATGGAAGTCGTCATAACCGTGGCTGGCAAAGCCAATCGGCGCGAGGCAGCTTTTATGGGTGTCGATGCCTAGCTCCTCGTTCAGTTCACGGATCAGCGCGGCTTCTGGGGTTTCACCCAGTTCCACCTTGCCTCCCGGAAACTCCCAAAAACCGGCCATGGGTTTACCTTCGGGTCGCTGGGCAAGCAGCACCCGGTTGTCGACGTCGAGCAGCGCAACAGCACTAACCAGCACAATGGGCTTATCCCCCATGGCGCCTAGCTCCGGTAGTCTGCATTAATTGTGATGTAGCCGTGGGTCAGATCGCAGGTCCAAACGGTGCCACGTCCGCTACCGATGCCGAGATCCACACAGACGGTAATCTCATCACCTTTCATGTAAGCCGCGACCGGGGCTTCGTCATAGCCTTGCACCCGCTGGCCGTTGCGGGTGATCTGAGTATCCCCGAAGACAATTGACAATTTATCGCGGTTGGCCTTCTCGCCCGCCTTGCCAACGGCCATCACGACGCGGCCCCAGTTCGGGTCCTCACCAGCAATAGCGGTTTTCACCAGCGGCGAATTGGCGATGGCCAGCCCGACAATGCGGGCGGCCTTTTTGGATTCCGCACCGGTGACATTGATGGTGACGAATTTCTGCGCGCCCTCGCCATCCCGCACGATCTGTTGGGCAAGGTCGATGAAAATATCCCGCAGGGCGGCCTTGAAGTCGGCAAGCGCCTTGTCGGCCGAATTGGTGATCCGCGGCTGGCCCTTGACCTGACCTGTAGCAAACAGCAGCACGGTGTCCGAGGTCGAGGTGTCGCTATCGACCGTTATCGCATTGAATGATTCATCCGTCGCCAAACGCACCAAACGCTGCAAAATTGGTGCCGGAATTTTGGCATCGGTAAAGACAAACCCGAGCATGGTCGCCATGTCCGGTGCAATCATGCCCGAGCCCTTAGCAAAGCCAGACAAGGTCACTTCGGCCTTGCCTATTTTTACTTTGCGGGAGGCCCCTTTGGGAAAGGTGTCCGTGGTCATGATGGCTTCAGCGGCATTGCGCCAGCTTTTGACCGATAGCGCCTTGTGCATGCCGCTAAGCTTGCTGGCAACATAGTTCGGCTCGCGCGGCTCACCGATCACGCCGGTCGATGCAATATAGACATCCCGCGCCCGACAGCCGAACAGGTGGGCGGCCTCCTCAGCCGTCTTGGTGACCTGTAGGTCCCCCGCATCGCCGGTAAAGGCATTTGAATTTCCAGAATTCACCACCAGCACACGGGCTTTGCCAAATGGCAAGATGGCTCGGCACCAGTCCACCGGTGCGGACGGGCATTTAGAGCGGGTTAGAACCCCAGCCACCGTGGTGCCCGGCGCCATCTCGGCCACCATTAAATCCTTGACGCCCTTCTGATTTTTCAGGCCGACCGCACGGCCTGCCAGTTTTACACCTGCGACCGGGCTTATGGTTGGAAAGCATGCCGGTGCCAGCGACGAAAGCTTGGGCGCCAGCGCTTTGGACGCTGCCGTGGACCGTGCTGCTTTTTTTAATGTGCCTAATTTAGCCATCGTGCCCCCAATTGATACGACTGGGAGTTGCCAGAGAGAGCGCTCCGCACGCTACTTCTTCGACACATCCATAGCCGACGAGCCGTCGATGTTGAAAAGTTCAATCTTCGCGTCGGCTCGTAATTCAGACATATGCGCGGCGATGAGATCACGCGTCAACTGCTGTTCGATCTGACCACGCGATTCCTCAAAGGAAGGTGCGGGCTGACGGCGTTTGTCGACAACCCTAATGACATGCCAGCCAAATTTAGATTTAACCGGATAAGAGCCGATAGTTCCAGGCTTGAGCGCAAACGCAGCATCGGCAAATGAATCATCCATGGCACTGCGCACGAAGTAGCCCAGATCTCCACCCCGGGGGGCACTTGGGCCGATAGACCGCTCGCGGGCCAGCTTATCAAAATTCGCGCCGCCTTCGAGTGCCTTGATGATGTCGATGCCGTCCTGCTCGTCCTCGATCAGAATATGGCCCGCGCGAACCTCAAGCGGACCTTCGGTCTTGCCGATGGTTGTATCATAGGTCCTACGCAACTCTTCCTCGCTGATGCCCATGGCAATCAGCCGGGCCATATAGACTTGCTGGATCGCAACTTTCTCGAACTCGGCGATCTGCTCAAGCACCTGCGGATCCTTGTCCAAATCGTCCACACGGCCAGCAGCAGCAAGCAACTCACCGTCAACGAGCTGCTGCACGATCTGTGGGAAAATCGTATTGATTGGGACCTGACGATACTGATCGGGCAGGCGTGAGTAGGCAACCACCACATCCGACTGACGAATCTCAAAATCTCCGACACGGGCCACTATGGGGTTATCCGCAGGCTTTGCGTTTGCACCACTCTGCTGAGCAAAAGATGGTGCTGAAACCGCAAGAAGGACAGCGAAGGTGAACGCGGCAAGTGCGGGGAACATACGGATCATTGTCAAACTCCAGTGAATACGGGCGTTCAACAGTAATCTGTCGAATGCGGGAGCAGATTGCCGGTTTCACAGCATCCGTTCAACCCGGGCAGTTGAACTGATGCCCGGGAAACACCGCAATTTGAAGAAGAATTCCGGAGACGAGCGGGCATTGAGCGCTCAGATGGCCCCGGACGCTGTTCCCGGCGTTGACACTTTCCCGGACGACCCCTAGACAATGGCCAAAATTCCCCATCTGTTGGGAACACACGGCTTGCCGGGTCATCACGAACCGGGTGCGGCGAATTCCTCGCCCGTGCCAAGCATTTGCCTTTGAGGAGGCTTCATGGCCCTCAGTCTAGTTACCAAGGCCTTCGGGACAGCAAACGACCGCTATCTAAAACGCCTGCGTAAAGATGTCGACGCGATCAACAGCCTAGAGCCAGAGCTTGAGGCACTAGACGACTACGCGCTGCGCGCGCGGACTGACGAATTCCGCCAGCGCATTGCCGATGGCGAGACCCTCGAAAATCTTCTGGTCGAAACCTTTGCCACTGTCCGTGAAGCCGCCAAGCGCTCACTCGGCCAGCGCCATTTCGATGTTCAGCTGCTAGGCGGCATGATACTGCACAAGGGCATGATCACCGAGATGAAGACCGGTGAAGGCAAGACGCTCGTCGCCACACTCCCCGTTTACCTAAACTCGCTCGAAGGTGGGGGCGTCCACGTAGTCACCGTAAACGACTATCTCGCACAGCGAGATTCTGCCTGGATGGCGAATGTTTACGAATTTCTTGGCCTCACCGTCGACTGCATCACCGGCGGGCTGTCCGATGAGGAACGCCGTGCAGCCTATGCGTGTGACGTAACCTACGGAACGAACAACGAGTTCGGCTTCGATTATCTGCGCGACAATATGAAGTTCCATCTCGATGACATGGTGCAGCGGGACTTTAACTTCGCCATCGTCGATGAGGTGGATTCGATCCTGATCGATGAGGCGCGTACGCCTCTAATTATCTCGGGCCCCGTGGAAGATTCATCCAACTCCTACAAAAGCGTTGATGTCATCATCCCTAAACTGATCGAAGAAGATTACGAAGTCGACGAAAAGGCCCGCGCGGCCACTCTCACCGATGAAGGTGTCGAACATACTGAGCTGCTACTCGCGGAGGCCAGCCTGCTCGAGGAAGGCACCAGCCTTTATGACATCACAAGTGTCACAATCCTGCATCATGTGAATCAGGCGCTCCGCGCCCACAAACTCTTCCAACGCGACAAGGATTATATCGTCAAGGATGACAAGGTCATCATCATCGACGAGTTTACCGGTCGCATGATGGAAGGTCGGCGGTTCTCCGATGGTCTGCATCAGGCACTGGAAGCCAAGGAAGATGCGGAAATCCAGAACGAAAACCAGACGCTGGCCTCAATCACCTTCCAGAACTATTTTCGTCTGTACCCAAAATTGGCCGGCATGACCGGTACGGCAATGACGGAATCTGCCGAGTTTGCCGAAATCTACGCGCTCGAAGTAGTCGACATGCCTACCAACAATCTGATGGTACGCGACGACCACAATGACGAAGTCTATCGAACCGTCGGCGAGAAACATAACGCGATCATCGAACTAATTCAGGATTGTGTGGAGCGCGGCCAGCCCGTATTGGTCGGCACCGTTTCAATTGAGAAGTCAGAACAGATTTCAGACGCGTTGAAAGTAAGTAAAATTGCCCATGAGGTGCTCAATGCGCGCCACCATGAACGTGAAGCCTTCATTATTGGGCAAGCTGGCATTCCGGGCGCGGTAACAATCGCAACCAACATGGCAGGACGCGGTACCGACATTCAGCTCGGCGGAAATCTCGATCTACGCCTGGCAGCCGAACTCGAAGGCATCGAGGACGACGCCGCGCGGGCCAAAAAGGGAGCCGAAATCAAGGCCGAAGTCGGAACTCTACATGATCAGGTCATCGCCGCTGGCGGATTGTTCGTCATGGGCACTGAGCGCCACGAAAGCCGCCGCATCGACAACCAGTTGCGCGGCCGCGCCGGACGTCAGGGTGACCCGGGCACGTCTCATTTCTTCCTGTCTCTCGATGACGATTTGATGCGCATTTTCGGGTCCGAGCGAATGGACACCATGCTCCAAAAGCTTGGCATTGATGAAGGGGAAGCCATCGTCCACCCCTGGATCAACAAGGCGCTCGAGAAAGCCCAGCAAAAGGTAGAAGCCCGCAACTTCGACATTCGCAAGCAATTGCTCCAGTACGACGACGTGATGAATGACCAGCGCAAGGTTATCTATGAGCAACGCAAAGATCTGATGCATATCGAGGATGTATCCGACACCATCAAGTCGATGCGAGAGGAAGTCCTCGACGATCTAATCGCACGCACGATCCCGCAAAAAGCATTTGCCGAGCAGTGGGATATGGGCCTGCTGCGAGAGGAAGCACTGCGCCTCTTCGCGCTCGACATTCCTGCCGAAGAATGGGCCAAGGAAGAGGGCATCGCAGATGAAGAAATCCGGGACCGCCTGCAGGTCATGAGCGATGAAAAAATGGCCGCCAAGGCGGCCAATTACGGTGCCGAACTAATGCGCATGGCCGAGAAAAACCTGCTACTGCAGATCCTCGACCAGTATTGGAAGGATCACCTGCTGCGCCTCGACCATCTGCGTCAAGGCATCGGTCTGCGGGCCTTCGGTCAGAAAAACCCGCTCAACGAATACAAACGCGAAGCCTTCGACATGTTTCAAGACATGCTCGGGCGTCTACGCGAAGGCGTAACCCAGCTACTTAGTAATATCGAGATTCAGGTAGAATCATCTAATCAGGTACCCGGTCCTACAGCTCCGCAAAACACCCAAGCCAAACACGAAATGGCTGGCACATTCGACGATACGGCCACCCCGCAGGCCCAACTGGCCCGCAACCAATCCGCTAGGATTGACCCCAAAGATCCATCAACCTGGGGCAAGGTCTCACGCAACGCAGCCTGTCCCTGTGGCACTGGTAAGAAGTACAAGCACTGCCACGGTAAAGTCGCTTAACGTCAGGCAAGCCATATGGCCGTGTTCGGGATATATGATTATATCGACCAACGGCCCCCTCAAGACATCGCAGCATGGCAACTCTCTAGAGGTTTTCAGGCCCAGCTTGAACCACACACGGGCTATGCATTCTATGAGCGTGCTAGCGGGTGATGTTCGGCCACGAGACGCCGCATCCGCTCATCGAGCACATGTGTATAGATCTGGGTCGTCGAGATGTCCGCATGACCGAGCATCTGCTGAACACTGCGCAGATCGGCATCGTGATGCAGCAGATGAGAGGCAAAAGCGTGGCGCAGCACATGCGGGCTAACCTTGCGCGGGTCGAGCCCCGCCAAGCGCGCTAGGTCTTTGAGCAGTTGAAAAAAGCGCTGACGACTGAGTGGCTTGCCGCCACCTCCGGGAAACAAATGTGGTGAGCTTGTACCCTCGGGTAAAAATGTATCCCGGACCACCAGATAATCACTAACAGCATCCCGCGCCGGACCACTGAGCGGCACCATGCGTTCCTTATTGCCCTTGCCACGCACAATCAGAACATCAGGGTCGCGCTGAACAGTAGCGAGGGGCAGCCCTACCAGCTCACTCACCCGCATTCCGGTAGCGTAACAGAGTTCCACCATGGCACAGAGGCGCTTGCCATCAGGCGCCTGACTCTCTTCGGCGGCCTGCAGAAGTTTTGCCACATCGTCTTCTGAAATGATTTTGGGCAAAGGGCGCCCCTGTCGCGGGCTTTCCAGAATGGCTGTTGGGTCATCCTCACGAAGCCCGTCAGCATAGAGAAACCTGTAAAATTGTCGCAGCGCAGAGAGACGGCGGGCCGCTGTACCTGCCGTCATCCCCTGTCCATCAAGGTGATTAAGATAGCGGCGAAGGTCCTCTGTCGTCGCTGCATCAAGAACGGCCTGCGCCGAAAAGTCATGACCAACTAGGAAACGCGTTACATCCTCGAGGTCGCGCTGATAGGCCGCCAACGTGTTGGTCGAAACACCTCGTTCCGCCACAAGAAGTTCTAGAAACGCCTCGAAATAGCGGCTAACCCGCGCCGAAGACACAGGCTCCCTACGCTGAATCACGGAGCTTCCACAACAATCGCTTCACGCACCAGCGCGTGTGCGACATCGTTGATACCAACCTTGTTCAGTGCCTCGGCAACCGCGCCCAACAAACTAGCGTGCGGCGCTTCCCCGGACTGCCCAAGCACATAAAGTGCATAAAGCGCCGTTTCGGCCTTACGCCCGGATTCAGAAGCCCGGGTGAGGCCCGCCAGAACTGATGCATCCGGCATCATCGCAGGCTGCGCCTGCCGAAACGGAACAAGACCCCATTGGGCATCGTCTACAGGGTCCCCCAGCGCCGTGATCAGCGTCAAAACAGCACCAACATCTGCACTACTGGGATCGTTGCGAGCCAGATCAATCCAGCGTTCGAACCGCTTAGCGTTCCAAGGTACCGGCCCCCGCGGGGCTAGAGCTGTCACCTGTTGTCCGGTAACCGCAGCCGTCACACCCGTACCCGCTATCAAGGCAAATGCACCCCGCTTGACATGTCCAATTGCCCGCATCTGCGGCCACAACAATACCGCAGCATTCGCCAGCTCGGGAACAATAGAAGCCTGCCTCAAAACCAGACGATACCAAGCAAGTGCGCGGTCCTTGTCCCCAGCAGCAAGAGCAGCTTTTGTTGCATCCCCGGCCAACCAGGCAAAATCCGGTGTGACCGGAACATCATCAAGCAACGCACTCGTGGTCAGCGCAACGACGTCAAACCCTCCGCTTTCCCGCGATCGATTCCAAGCTTCAAGCAACGCTTCAGAACGCGAAATTCCACCCGTGTGTGCTTCGGCGGCGAGATAAAGATAAGCCAACAGCCGATCTTTGCTAACATCCTCGAACGCAATCAATGCCTTGTTAATGTCACCATCAGGAACCTTCAGTTCACGGTAAATCCTGACCACATCCGCAGCATCTAGCACGCCATGGCGCAACGCGCGATGGGCTGACATCAGGCGCAGATCAGGATCGACATTAGGATCGCCAAACAGAGCCGGTAACAATCCCGGATCAAGCGCCTCAACAAGCCAGTCCGACATCTCGGCTTTCCCAGCAAGCCAGAGCGCAAATGTCATACTGTCTGGTGAAGCCACAGTTTCGGGCAGCCCGATCCTGATGGCACCGTCCTGTGAGATATCGAGCGCAGCCGCGGCGAAGGCGGGACTGACGGTCAGCCCCTGTTCACGCAACAAATCGAGGCCGAATGCCGCTTGCTGCGTATTACCTTCAGAAACTTGGCAAACAATCAGGGCTTGCTGCCAGAATATGTCGGTGTAGTCCCCGTCAAAACCGCGTGCAACAGCACACCCCGACATAAAGTTACCGTTTCTGAAATGTGCCCGCACGACGTGGTCGGTCAAATTTTTTGGTACTTCTCGCGCGCTGACAGCACTCACAAGCCGGAGTGCACTTTCCGTTGCACCGATGGCCACCAGCTTCTCGACCCGCAGGCCGAGCATCCCCTCACCCTTACGGCTGGCTACGGGAGGTGTTGCTGCAGTTAACAACACGCGAGTAGCCAGTGAGTAAGCCGCACGTGTGGGATAGGATTCCGGAAGATCGCGTAGCAACCGCAACACATCAACCCGGCGACTGCCCGACCACATATCCCTGCCCAGCCCGCCACTCCCGTCACCGAGAAGACCCAAGGCATCCTCAGTAAGTGAGCCAATCCCTTCAACCATCACCCTACTTGGCTGCGGGCGCTCTTCGCGCGTCTCCGGCACTGAGACATCCGGCGTTCGCTGAGTCGTTGCGGGCAGGGGCGCAAGGCGAATAGGCCCCCCCTGCTGAGCCACCACAGGCTGAATGCCTGCATCAAGGGTTATCGCTATGGCCATGACGACGATTAGCCCGGATATGGGCGCGCAACGCATTGCTGCCTCCTTAGCGAAGAAAACGATCATTCGAGATCGTTTTCTCCACCTGCTCCGAGGGTGCCGGAATATCCCAAGTTGCGAGGAAAACCACGCCCAAGATAATACCAATCAGGAAGATTGCCGCTATAACCTTAAACAATTGAGCCTCCGCACTAAATCCAGCCTCGCTATTAGTTACTCTCAAACCTCGCGAGGCTCTGTTCAAACGCCTACTATGAATTCACAACAATGGCGATTTCACGACGAGCAGGCTCCTTAAGCAGCCAATACCAAGATAGCAGGACATGGTCGATTCTGAGCAACAAGAACCCCAGACGGTTTACACCCAAGACGCAGACAAGGAATTCCTGACTCAAAAATCGATCGTGATGGTCGGGTTGATGGGGGCGGGCAAGTCTGCAATTGGTCGTCGACTGGCAACACAACTAGATATGCCTTTTATAGATGCCGATACCGAAATCGAAACCGCAGCCGGTTGCTCGATTGAAGAAATCTTTGAACGCCACGGTGAGGAAGCATTTCGGGATGGCGAACGGCGCGTGATTGCACGATTACTGGAAGATCCTCCGGTCGTTATGGCCACGGGCGGCGGCGCATTCATGGATGAAACGACGCGGACCCTAGTGACCAAATTTGGCATATCCGTCTGGCTTCGTGCCGACCTCGACACGCTCGTCCGCCGCACCGCGAATCGGAATAACCGTCCACTTCTCAAGAGTGGCGATCCGGTAAAGACGCTGAAAAGCTTGATGGTGATACGTCACCCGATCTATGAGCTATCTGATATTACCGTCGAAAGTTATGACGCCCCCCTAGAAGAGACGGTCAATCGTGTTTGTGCGTCGCTCTACGCCTATCTCACAAACACCAGTCACAACGGTATGCAATGAGCCAAACTTCGGACAGCACGCAAACCATCCAAGTCGATCTCGGCCCACGGTCTTACGACATCGCCATTGGACCTGATCTGCTGGACAAAGCAGGTGTGATGATCGCGCAACGTCTTGGCGAGAGGCACGTGGTGATCATCACCGATTCTAATGTTGGCCCGCTCTATGCCGAACGGTTAGAAGAGGTCCTCGCCAAAGCAGGCCACACCGGACGCACGATTCAGATAGAAGCTGGCGAGCACTCGAAGTCCTTCATCTACCTCGAAAGTCTGCTGAACGACCTTCTTTCAGAAGGGCTGGAACGAGGCACTGTTCTCGTCGCCCTTGGTGGCGGCGTGATCGGAGATCTCACCGGTTTCATAGCCAGTATTGCCTTGCGCGGCATCGAATTTGTGCAGATCCCAACCACACTTCTAGCCCAGGTCGACAGTTCTGTCGGAGGCAAAACTGCTATCAACTCACCTCATGGCAAAAATCTCGTCGGCACATTCTATCAACCGCGTCTGGTGATTGCCGACACCAGCACCCTCGCCACTCT
>JAPKDV010000053.1 GCA_028822385.1 Alphaproteobacteria bacterium | reverse complement strand
CGCATGGTAGCCCATGGTAATGGCGGACGTATTATCAACATCGCATCTGTTTTGGGCTGGCGCACTGTAGCTAAGCGCGTGCAGTCCTACGCTATCTCCAAGGCGGGAATGGTCAGTCTGACCGAGACACTGGCGCTGGAACTTGGCCGGGATGGAATTCTTGTGAATGCGATCGGACCGGGTTACATCAAGACTGAATTGAATACCGGTTTTTTGGAGAGTTCATATGGGCAGAGAATCGAAAAGCGGACCGCACTGGGGCGCTTTGGTGAGCCAACGGACTTAGACGGCGTGTTGCTGCTGCTGGCTAGTCCGGCGGGTGCCTATATAACCGGCTCCGTCATTGCCGTTGATGGCGGTCTCACGCTTTCCACACTCTAAATACCTGAATAGGGAGTACCGATCGTGGATTTTACGCTTTCAGCCGAACTTGAAGATTTGCGCCTGCGGGTCAAAGCCTTCGTAAATGATGAAGTTATGCCGTTGGAGGCTGACCCTGCGAATTTCGATGCGCACGAGATGATCGATGAGGTCGTGCTGGGTAAGGTTCGCGAGAAGGCTAAGTCCGTGGGCCTCTGGGCACCGCAGATGCCAACAGATCGTGGTGGACTGGGCCTGAACACAGTCGGGATGGCGGTGTTCTATGAGGAGGCTGCTCGCTCACGCTTCGGGCCGTTGACCTTCAACTGTTCGGCACCCGATGACGGCAATATGATCCTGCTCGACCGGGTGGGGCGTGAAGACCAGAAGGACCAGTGGTTGCAGCCGATTATTGACGGCAAGATGCGGTCCTCTATCGTGATGACGGAACCGGCACCGGGCTCGGGCTCAGACCCGACCATGATGCTCACCCGGGCAGAGCTTCAAGGCAACGACAAGTGGGTGATTAACGGACGCAAGTGGTTCATCACGGGGGCAGAAGGTGCGGAACACTTCATTCTTCTGGCACGAACCTCTGATGACAAGCGTCGCAGTCTGACGACCTTCCTGTTTCATAAGGACCAGCCGGGCTGGCGGATAATTCGCCGTATTCCGATTATGGGACCCGAAGAGCATGGAGGTCACTGCGAGATCGAGTTCGACGGGCTGGAAATCGATGATTCCAACCGCCTGATGGAAGTTGGTGAGGGCATGAAGTCGGTGCAAATCCGCCTTGGTGTTGCACGGCTGACCCATTGCATGCGCTGGCTTGGTATGTCCAAACGGGCGCTGGAAGAATGTCTCGACTACGTAAAGGCCCGCGAAAATTTTGGTTCGACACTGGCTGAACACGAGGGTGTTCAATGGATGCTGGGTGACGCGGCTATGGATATCGAAATTGGGCGCCTTTTGACTATGAAGGCGGCCGCTAAACTTGACAAAGGTGATCGCGCCCAGAAAGAGGTCTCGATGGCCAAAATCTGGGTGTCAGATATTCTACACAAAACTATAGCCACAGCCATTCAGCTCAATGGCGCGCGGGGATATTCAAAGGATCTCCCACTGGAGTGGATGTATCGCTATGCGCCCCAGGCGAAGCTGGTTGATGGGGCTTCTGAGGTCCACAAGATGGTCGTTGCTCGTAACCTACTCGCTGACGGTATGGATTTCTGGCGCTGGGACTGATCCGGTATGCCAGACGGTCCCATCCTGGGGAGTGAACCTGATCTTGCGTCCTATCGTGGGGAACTGGAGGGGTGGTTGCGTGCCCAAAGCGGCACGATGGATCTGATGCTCGGGGCAATTACGCTGCTGCCGGGCGGGGCGGTGCAGCGCAACTGGCGACTTGATATCGAGATTGACGGTCAAGTGCAAGCTGTCGTGTTGCGCGCCGGACCTGACATTCCTCTGCCTGAAAGCCGGTCTAAATCACACGAGTTCATGGTCGTGGGCCAGGCTCACAAACAGGATATTGCGGTGGCGGCACCGCTCTGGCTGGAGCCGTCAGGTTTAGTGATCGGGCGCGAATTCATGGTATCGGAATTTCGGTTTGGCGATGCCGACCCTAACAAGCTGTTTGCAAATGCTGCGGGTAACACAATCCTTGAACAACTGGCGTCCACGCTCGCCGGAATTCATGCCATGGGCGTCCTTGAAGGGTTGGTTCCGGATTCGCCGCGGGAGCGGGTTGGATCGCTGGAAGAATGGGCATGTGATCTCGGTCGTATCCCGGCAGGCGTTGCCGCGGGCCTCAAATGGCTAATGGAACATTCACCAAACCAGAAGGCGACCGGTGTTGTGCACCGGGATTTCCGGACAGGTAATTTTCTGGTTGACGGCGATAGGCTTTCTACGATTCTTGACTGGGAGTTTTCGGGCGTCGGGGATGTGCATGAGGATATCGGCTGGTTCTGTGCGCGTTGCTGGCGCGGTGAGAACATCCACTGGGAGGCTGGTGGCCTTGGAGACCGCGAAGCGTTCTATCAAGCTTATACCCAGGCTGGTGGGAAGTCTCCCGAGCCCAAGCGTGTGCGTTTTTGGGAGGTTTTCGCGCATGTCCGCTGGGCCCTGATAGCGATGCAACAGCGTGGGCGTGCTGCTGCCGAAGAATACCCGGTCTGGGAATTGGAAGAAGCCGGAAACAGGGTCCCCGGCCTCTCACAATCCATTCAAGACATGCTGGGTACGGACTAGAGCCCGTCCGGCACGACGACGACGCGGCCGATGATCCGGCCAGCTTCGAGGTCCTGGAGCGCATTGGTCACTTCTGACATGGGACGCGCAGAGACCGGAATCGGGTCTACCTTACCGGCCTTCACCAGTTCCATCAGCTCGTGCATTTCACCCAGATTGCCAACATAGGAGCCGCGCAAGGTGATGTCTCGTGTTGGCAGGGCTAGCGTCGCGAAGTTGAGGCGACCGCCATACAAGCCTACTAGCACATAGATACCACCACGGCGCAGCACTTCCATGCCCAGCGCCGCGGTTTCGGTGGAACCGACGAAATCGACGACTGCACCCGCACCTGCGGTGGTAAGCTTGGCAATCTGCTCGCTGGCATTTTCCCGCTTTGAATTGATGGTGTGATCTGCACCGGCTTCGCGGGCAGAGGCGAGTTTCTCTTCATCGATGTCGACGACGATTTTCTCGTTCTTGATGTAATCGGCCGCAATGCCAACACCGGTCAGACCGACGCCGCCGGCACCAATGATGACCAGCTTGTCGTCACCGGCGAGTGCCTTGGCTTTCTTGATGGCACTGAAGGCCGTTACACCGGCACAAGCAAGCGTGCAGGCGTAATGCGGGTCGACACCATCAATGTTCACCAGATACCGCGGATGGGGGACGATGATGTGGTCGGCATAGCCACCGGGTCGACGCACGCCGAGCGGGGCGACATTGGCGCAATCCTGCTCGTTGCCTTCATCGCAGCGGGCGCAGTCGCCGCAGCCTGTCCAAGGAAAGATCATGCGTGTTTCGCCGATTTTGACGTCTGTATCCACATCCGGTCCGAAGGATAGGACTTCACCCACCGGCTCGTGCCCCATGGTAAAGGGGAGTGAGATATTCCGGTCTTCCAGAGTCATTTTGGTGCCATCGCCCAGGTCGTAGAAGCCGTGCCAGAAATGCAGATCAGAATGGCAGACGCCGCAGGCTGTGACCTTCACGAGAACCTCGGTTCCCTGTGGCTCGGGGGTTTCGGTTTCCACCAGTTCCAGCGGTGCATTGGCGGCGACGAGTTGATAACTTTTCATGATGTAATATTTCCCTTTTGGCTTTACGCCATTGTAATCGAAATAGATCCCAGACCGGAAATTTCATGGTCAATCCGGTCGCCTTCCTCAACCCAATGGGTGGGGATTACAGAGCCCAGAGTGATGAACTCCCCGGTTTTCAGATAGCGATTGCGCTCGCCCAGGCGATTGGCGAGCCATGCCAATGCTTCGAGCGGGTGGCCCATGATCAGGGAGCCTTCGCCGCGCCCGAGTTCGGTGCCGTTGAGTTGCACCGTTGCGGCTGCACCGGCGAGGTTAAAATCTCGCCAATCGGTGATCGGATCGCCAAGCAGGACGGCGGCGTTGAAGAAATTGTCCGCTGCCATGGTCGGGGTGTCGAGATCGCGGTAGTCCCGATAGCGTGCATCGACCAGTTCGATGGAAATCATCACCGCGCCGATTGCGTCTCGGACGCTGTCGCGGGTATAGGCCATATCAGAAATCGGCAGATCTCCGGATAAGGTCACGGCGATCTCTGCTTCGACGCCTGGATTGACGAATGCGGCGCGCGGAAGCTCAACGTGATTGTGGAACACCAGGGGTGCGAACACCTCCCCGAACGAAGGTTCGTGAATGTTCATGTATTCCTGCATCACCGACGTCGTGCAGCCGATCTTGTAGCCGGCCAGCTTTCCCATGCCCCGTTCCGATAAGATCTCGTTGTGGCGTTCCTGTACGGTATAGGCATCGTTGAGGTCCATGGGTCGAATCTCCGAATCCAGAGAATCGAGCTTTGTTCCGTTCAGTCGGTTTTCGGCGATGATTGTCGCCGCGCGGTTGATGGCATCAGGTGTCATGAATTCCTCACGTTGTTGGAGAAAAAGCCCTGTTGAGAGCGTCGATATTGAGCTGAAGGGCTTCACTTGCAGCATCGATCAGTTTTCCGTAGTGCCAGTATCCATGGATCATACCTGAAATGCAGGTGTATTCCACGGGGACACCCGCTTCGGCCATGCGTTCGCCATAGCGCTTGCCATCGTCGCGTAAGGGGTCGAATTCGGCGGTGATGATCTGAGCGGGAGGAAGACCGGACAGGTTCTCTTCCTTGCAAGGTGACAGGAGGACATCGTCGGTCCGGGTGACTCCGGGCGCGTAGCATTCGCAGTACCAAGCCATCTGTTCGCGGGTGAGGAAGTAGTCCTCATCAAGATACTTGTAGGACGGCAGATTCTGTTCAAAATACATATCTGTAAGCGGGTAAACGAGAATTTGCGCAGCCAGTGCTGGTCCGCCGGAGTCACGGGCACGCCGGGCAAGGCCGGCGGCAAGGTTGCCGCCCGCGCTTTCCCCACCTACGGCGATGCGGGCTGAATCGCCACCCAGTGCGGTCGCATTGTCCGCGCACCATTGCAGTGTTGCCCAGCAGTCGTCCGGGGCAGCGGGGAAGGGGTCTTCGGGGGCAAGCCGGTAATCCACCGAGATGACAATACAGCCTACGTCCCGGCAGATCAGACGGCATTGTGGGTCCCGGCTTTCGATACTGCCGATTACAAACCCGCCGCCATGGATAAAAAGGAAGACGGGTCGCGGGCCGCTGGCACCTTCCGGGGTGTAAATTCGGACTCGAAGCTCTCCCGCGGGTCCATGGATCATTCGATCCTCGACCTTGCCCAGTGACACTGGATCAAAGTTCCGAGGAAGGATGAAGCGGTCATAGGCCGCGCGGGCTTCGGCCGGTGGGAGCTCCTTAAGCTGCGTGGGTGCGGCGTTGAGCAGGTCGAGTACGGCTTGTGCCTGAGGGTGTAGGGTCATCATCCATCCGAAGTTTGTTGATAGAGCATCCTTCGACGCTGGTGGAGCGTCAACTGGATTCGAGGCTCCGAAAATTCGTGTTGTCAACCGAAGATAATCCTTGAAGACTGCGCTGGGCTTGTTTGAATCCATATTGGGCCGATAGAGGATAGTTTTTATGCGATTTGCTTGTGACACCGGGGGAACCTTCACCGATCTGATCGTGGAAGAGGACGATGGCGCGCTGACCATGTACAAGGCGTCGACGACACCATCCGATCCGGTAAGGGGCGTGCTCGATGCTTTGATGTTGGCGGCGGAAGATCGCGAAATCGATCTGTCCGAGCTGCTGGGGCGTGGGGATATGCTGGTTCACGGCACGACTCATGCGATCAATGCGATTATTACTGGCAACACCGCGCGTACGGCGTTCCTGACAACGGCAGGACACCCGGACATTCTGGTGCTGCGCGAAGGTGGGCGGATCGAGCCCTTCAACTTCGTCGCACCCTATCCCGAACCTTATGTGCCGCGTGCGCTGACCTTCGAGGTGCCTGAACGAATCAACAGCGCGGGTGCCGCCCACACGGCCCTCGATGAGTCAGCGACCATCAAGATCATAGGCAAGCTCAAGGCAGCCGAGGTCGAGGCGGTCGCGGTGTGTTTCCTCTGGTCGATCTCCAATCCCATACACGAACTGCGCGTCGGTGAGCTGCTCGATGAGCATCTTCCCGGCGTGCCTTATACGCTGTCCCATCAGATCAATCCGGCCCTGCGTGAGTATCGTCGTGCCTCGGCGACAGCGATTGATGCCTCCCTCAAGCCGCTCATGGGCAAGTACCTCGGCGGGCTGACGGAACGATTGACGACCGCTGGATTTTCAGGCCGTACCTTGGTGCTGACCTCGCAGGGCGGGATGCTGGACGCGACCGATCTGGCGCAAAAACCCATTCATGCGATCAACTCCGGCCCGTCCATGGCGCCGATTGCTGGTCGGAACTATGCCGAGATTGAGTCTGCGTATACCAATGTCATTATTGCGGATACCGGCGGCACGACCTACGATGTCAGTCTGGTGCGCGATGGACGTATCCCGCTGACCAAGGAAACCTGGATCGGCCAGCCGTTTCGCGGCCATATGACCGGATTTCCCTCGATCGATATAAAAAGCGTTGGCGCGGGCGGCGGCTCTATCGCCTGGGTTGATGCAGGCGGATTGCTGCATGTAGGGCCGCAAAGCGCAGGGGCCGTACCAGGACCGGTCTGCTACGGCGCAGGTGGGACCGAACCCACAGTTACTGATGCTTGTGTGACTTTGGGCTATCTCGATCCGGGTTACTTTCTGGGCGGCAGTATGGAGCTGGACGCAGTGGGTGCGCGAAAGGCAGTCGAAGACCGTGTCGCCAAGCCGTTGGGTTTGTCCGTTGAAAACGCGGCTGCCTCTATCCTCAGTGTCACCACGGAAAACATGGTACAGGCGATTTCCGACATCACCGTTGATCAAGGGATTGACCCCGCTGAAGCCGTGCTGATAGGCGGCGGAGGTGCGGCGGGTCTCAATTCGATCTATATCGCGCGTCGGTTGGGCTGCCCGACCTTGCTCATTCCCGAAACAGGCGCCGGTCTGAGCGCGGCAGGGGCTCTAATGTCCGATCTGACCAATGAATACCGCGCGACATTTTTTACAACCTCAGACGCCTTTGATCGTGACGGGGTAAACCGAACTCTCGACGGATTGCGTGCCGAAGCCCAAGCGTTCATCGACGGTCCGGGTTCGAATTCGGTATCTGCGCAAATCGAATTCGCGGTCGAGGCGCGCTACGCCTCGCAGGTCTGGGAGATCGAGGTGTCGTTGTCGATGGAGCAGTTTGGAGATGAGGATCAGCTCGACGCACTGAACGAGGCCTTCCATACAATGCATGAACGGATATTCGCCATTCGCGATCCGGGATCGGCGATCGAATATGTAAGCTGGACCGCGACCGCGCGCTGCGGTTTACGTGATGGTGGCCCGGGTAGGCTTGCTGTTGGTAAAGGCCACAAAGTATCTGGCACACGCCGGGTCTATTTTCCCGGTGAGGGCGCGGTGGATGCCGTGGTCCATGATTTTGAAACCATGGCCGCCGGCCAGCAACATCAGGGCCCGGCGATCATTGAGTCTCCGTTCACCACGGTCATTGCTGATGGTGCTACCAGCTTTGAACGTACGGCGTCCGGCAGCCTGCTGATGCGGCCATAGGGGAGTTGAAGACATGACAGGCAAACAACTCGACGGCGCACAGCTCGCCATTCTCGCCAACCGGTTTGAGGGGGTTTCCTCAAAGATGGGCAACACCTTGCTGCGCACTGGGCGCTCGGGGGTGCTCAACCGGGCGAAGGACTTCTCTTGCTGCATCCTGACCGCAGACTGCGAACTGCTTGCGGTGGCTGAAAGCCTGCCAATCCATGTGCTCTCTGGCCCGGATATCATGGCGCGCTCAATGAAGGAGTTTCATCCTGAGCTCAAAAAGGGCGATGCTTTTTTGCACAACTCGCCCTACCACGGTTGTTCTCATCCCGCCGACCACACCATCATTATGCCGGTGATCGATGACGATGGGGTTCATCATTTCACGGTGCTGGCCAAGGCCCATCAGGCAGATATAGGTAACTCGATACCAACCACCTATCACGGCACCGCGCGCGACGTTTATGAGGAAGGCGCGCTGATTTTTCCGGCCGTTCAGGTGCTCAAGGACTACGAGACCGTCGATGATATCGTCCGCATGTGCCAACTGCGTATCCGCGTGCCCGAGCAGTGGCATGGTGATTTCCTCGCCATGCTGGGTTCGGCACTGATCGGTGAGCGTGAGCTGCTCGCGCTTGGCAAGGAGGTTGGCTGGGAGACCCTGCATGCCTTTACTGGCCAATGGTTTGAATACTCCGAAAAGCGTATGGCGGATGCGATTGGTGACATCCCGAAGGGTGCGGCCTCGGCTCAGTCGACACATGACGCGATTCCCGGGACACCCGAGGAAGGCATTCAGGTGACCTCGAAAGTCTCTGTAGACCCCGAAGACGGGCGGATAGAGGTCGATTTGCTCGACAATGCCGATCAGATGAATTGCGGGCTTAATGTCTCGGAATCCTGTACCCGCACGGCGGCCTATATAGGTGTGTTCAACTCCATCGATCACACGGTGCCCAAGAACGCCGGATCCTTACGTCGGATTGATCTCAAGCTCAAGGACGCGGGCGTGGTCGGCATTCCACGCCATCCAATTAGCTGCTCGGCCTCTACCACTAATCTCGCGGATCGGATCACCTCGGCGACCCAGCGTGCCATGGCCGAACTCGGTGATGGATTTGGCATGGGTGAGGTCGGTTGCTTCTGCCCGCCCTCCACGGCCGTGGTTTCAGGCAATGACCCGCGCAACGACAAGCCTTATGTAAATCAACTTTTCCTTGGCCACACAGCAGGTGCGGGCGCCCCACACCAGGATGCCTGGATGACCATGTTGCATGTGGGCAATGGCGGTATGTGTTTCATCGATTCCGTGGAGCTGGATGAGGTTTACACACCCATTCATGTGCACACCCGCCGCCTGATCCCCGACAGCGAAGGCGCAGGCCGCCATCGCGGTGCGCCTGGTATCGAAGTGGAGTTCGGTCCGGTCGGTTGCCAGATGGAGGCGGGTTTCGTGCATGACGGCAACATCCATGTGCCCCAGGGCGCGCGTGGCGGATTGCCGTCCGCCCGCTCGAACCAGTTCAAACGCACCCGCAACAAGGATCTGGAGACGCTTGACCAGTGCTCTATCGTATGGATTGAAGACGGGGAGACTCTCGTCTCTATCGCCCAGGGCGGCGGGGGCTATGGAGATCCGCACACCCGCGATCCGAAACAGGTTCAGAAAGACGTGCGCGAGGGTCTGATTACCCGCGAACGCGCTGAAGATATTTACGCTGTGGCGATCACCGATGACCTGTCGGTCGATACGGCCCGCACTGCGGAACTGCGAAACTGGAAAACAGGAGAGAAGTTATGAGGCTCGAAGGAAAGAACGCTATCGTCACCGGATCATCCGTTGGCATTGGTGCCGCCATTGCCAAGCGCTATGCGTCAGAAGGCGCGCAGGTCGCGATCAATTACAAAAGCAATGATGATGGCGCGAATGGCGTGATCAAGGAGATTACTGATGCGGGTGGCAAGGCCAAGGCCTTCAAGGGTGATGTCTCGACCGTCGTTGGGATTGAAAAGCTCATCGGCGAGGTGATTACGGATTTTGGCCAAGTGGATATCCTGGTCAACAATGCGGGCGTGTTCCGCACGGTGCCGGTCATGGAGACCACTGAGAAAATCTGGGACGAGCAGCTCGACACGAACCTTAAGGGCTATTTCTTCATGGTGAAGACGCTTGTGCCGCATTTCCGCGAGAATGGCGGCGGCAAGATCGTCAATATCTCCTCAATTGCTGGTACCGGCGCATTCCCGAATTGCCCGGGTTACTGCGCCTCCAAGGGTGGTGTCGTAAATATGACCCGTGCGTTGGCCGCCGAGCTTGGCAAGGAGAAGATCAACGTCAATTCCATCGCCCCAGGCAATGTTGCCACGCCGCTTAACGCACATCTGCGCGGGCCGGGGAATGAGGAATATATGGAGTTGATGAGGACCTTCACGCCGACCGGAATTGACTTCATCGACCCGGATGACATGACTGGCACGGCCGTGTTCCTCGCCACCGAGGATTCCCGGATGATCCACGGTGAAACCATCATCGTTGATGCCGGCTGGAGTGTTTGGTAGGCCAACACGCTCGCTCGTTGTGCCCACGCAGGCGGGTATGACGGGATGTGCTAGTCCAGCTTGAAGCCCTTGGCGCGAATATAGGCGCCAAAATCCGTTCGTTGTGGTTTGGCATACTGTCGGGCTTTGTCCTCAGACCACGTGTAGGGATCCCGGGTGCCGAAGCGGTCCGGGTCGCGCTGTGAGCCATAAGGTCGGAGCTCTGCGCGGCGCGCGTCATAGGCCTCGATGGCGTCCCACTGGGCCACTTCGTTGTAGGTGTCCGTGTGGACGGTGGCGGCCAGCGGCAGGCGGAGATTAATCCGCGGTGTCCGGGTCGGCCAGCCCAGCGTCATGCCAGCGACAGGGAAGACCCAGTCGGGCAGGTCGAGCAGTTCGTTTATTGTCGCCAGGTGGTCGCGAATGGTGCTGATCGGACAGGTGCCCAGACCGGCAGCGTCCGCGGCAAGCGCGAAAGCTGACAGGGCAATTCCTGCATCTACAGCCGCATTGAAGAAGGCATCGAGATGGTCGTTTTCGAACGGATGGCCGTGACGTTCATGAATTTGTCGTAGGCGCCGGTTATTGCCACAGAAGACCAGGAAAACCGGGGCGCCCTCGATCCACGGGCTGTCGGGAAACAGTGCGTTGATGGTGGCGCGCTTGTCGGGATCGCTCACGATGATGATGTCGCGCTGCTGGAGGTCGCTCTTAGTTGGCGAACCCAGTGCCAGCGCACAGAGCTGTTGCACCAGATCGGGATGCACCGGTTTGTCCTCGTAGAGGCGACAGGACTGGTGATTGGCGATGGACTGCCAGTGGCTGGTATCGGTGTCACCGGGCACGTCCTGCGGGGCATCGTCGAAGCGGAGCTGCAGCAGCTCGTCGATAGAGTTTGAAGAAGCCATTCGGTGGTCCTTTGTATTTTGAATTGTCATGCCTGGACTAAGTGGTCAGGCCGTCGGCAATTTGTGGTTGCCGAACTGTTCGCGCAGCTTGGCCTTGAGAACCTTGCCGGTGGCGCCGATGGGTAATTCACTGGTGAGCACCGTGTCGTCGGGCATCCACCAATTGGCAATTTTACCATCGAGGAATTTGGTCAATTCACCATGGGTCGGTTCTTTACCGGGTTTGGCCACAACGACGATCAGTGGCCGTTCATCCCATTTTGGATGCGCCACCCCGATGACGGCAGCCATCGTCACATCAGGGTGGCTCATCACCAGGTTTTCGATCTCGATCGTGCCGATCCATTCGCCGCCAGACTTAATCACATCCTTGGCGCGGTCGGTTATTTCCATATAGCCATCTTCATCAATGGTCGCGACGTCACCAGTAGCAAACCAGCCGTCTTTACCGTGGGCTTCGGAATGGTCGAGCTTAAAATAGCCGCTAGTGATCCACGGGCCGCGCACCTGTAATTCTCCGAAGGCCTTGCCGTCATGGGGGAGTGATTTTCCCGCATCGTCGACAATCCGCATTTCCACGCCATAGACTGGGCGTCCCTGCTTGATCTGCTTGCGCATGGCTTCCGCATCTTCGGTGATCCGCGGTTTGGCGATGGCGACGCTGCCTAGCGGGCTCATTTCGGTCATCCCCCAAGCGTGTCGCACTTCGGCGCCGAATTCTTCCTGGAAGGCCCGGATCATGGATTCCGGACAAGCCGAACCACCAATAATCACCCGTTTCAGGCTGGGCACGCGGGTTTTGGTCTCACGCCAATGGTTGAGCAGGTTGAGCCAGACCGTGGGCACGCCGGCAGTCATGGTGACCTCTTCGGCGAGCAGCAACTCATGTACGCTTTTGCCGTCGAGCATGGCACCCGGGAAGACCAGCTTTGCCCCCACCATTGTCGCGCCATAGGGGATACCCCAAGCGTTTACGTGGAACATCGGTACCACCGGTAGGATTACCTCGCTCTCACCCATATGCAGCACGTCAGGCAGAGCCGACGCATAAGCATGGATCATCGTTGAGCGGTGGGTGTAGAGCGCACCTTTCGGGTTTCCCGTCGTCCCGGACGTGTAGCAAAGCGAGGATGCCGTGTTTTCGTCGAAAACTGGCCATTCCAGATCGTCGGAATGCCCGTTGACCAGTTCTTCGTAGCAAAGCGCGTTATCTAGGGTGGTTTCGGGCATATGCGTGCAATCGGTCATGATCACCACGCCGCGCAGCTTGGGTAGTTCGCTTTCGATGGCCTCGACCAGTCCGACAAGATTTAGATCGACGAACAGGTAGGTGTCTTCCGCGTGATTGACGATATAGGTCATCTGCGCAGGGTGCAGGCGCGGGTTGAGCGTGTGGGTGATCGCACCGATGCCGGAGACGGCGTAGTAAATCTCAAAATGACGATGGGTGTTCCAGGCCAGCGTGCCGATCCGGTCACCGAGTTTCACATCGAGGGATCGCAGGGCATTGGCAAGCTGACGCGCCCGGCGATGGGCATCGTGATAGGTGTAGCGGTGAATCGGCCCCTCAATAGTACGGGTGACGATCTCGCGATCTCCCGAAACGAAATCCGCGTGCATCAACAGACTCGAAATCAGCTGTGGCTGGTCCATGATTAGGCCGTGCATGAAACTATCCTCCCATAGCCCGGACTTTTGCCGGTTATCGAATTGATTATCGGGGGATTGCCACGTTCTCTCAAGGGGCATGACGAATGAGGGGCAGTTGTTACCCTCGCACCCGGTTCAGGAACTCCAGGCAAACTTCTGCAAACATGTCGGGTGCTTCCATCAGGGCTACATGGCCTGTGCCCTTGAGGAGGCGCAGCTCTGATCCGGAGATTTGTGCGTGAATTTCGTCGGAGAGATGGGGTGAGGCGATCAGATCGAGGTCCGAACAGGACACAAGTGTAGGTACGGAAACCTGGGGCAAACGGTCATAGGTATCTCCAACGATGCAAGCCTCCAACTGGCCTATCCAACCTGTGTTCACAGGTGAGTTCTGCAAAAGGAATTCTCGGTGGGCATCCATCTCCTCGACATGGGTATCGTAATAAGCGCTGGCATGGAGCGCCATCATGCTGATTTCGGCCAGCGCAATACGCTGATCATTGGCGGCCAGGTAAAGGCGAGTTTCTTGGAATTTTTTCAGCCGTGCGCCGTTGCGGGTCCAACTGTGATGGATCCCCAGAGAGAGCACGCGATCAGGGTGATTGAGGATGAGTTCCTGAGCGATGTGACCGCCCATGGAAAAGCCCATCACATGAGCCTGGTCGATTCCTGCATCATCAAGAACATGAGCCGCGTCATCGGCCATGTCTGCGAGGCTGTAACCGGGCTCGGGCACGCTGGATTTCCCCACGCCGCGATTGTCGAACACGATGGTACGGAAGGACTTCGTGAAATACGGTAGCTGTCCTGCCCAGAAGCCTAGGTCATGGCCGGTCCCGCTGATCAGAATCAGGGGTGGGCCGTCACCGTGGACTTCATAATTGATGGCAACATTATCGCGCGGAGAGGTGATAGGCATTTACGAACTCCTGAGTTTTGCTACCTGACAGAATGGCTAAGTCACCGATCTGCTTCTACTGTACCGTCAGGTTTGCCTTTGATGCACGAGTACTTATCCGCAGCAATGGTTGCATTGGCATGGTGTGGAACGCTAAATCTTGGTCACAACAAAGCCTGGGCTTTCCGCATCGGGTTGGGGGATAGAGGTCAAGCACATGCCTGAGACACCGTTCGATACACGCGAGTTCCGTAACGCACTTGGTAACTTCGCCACCGGCGTCACCATCATCACCGCAAAAGGTTCCAAGGGCGATCTTGTTGGCGTGACGGCAAACTCTTTTAACTCGGTATCTTTGGACCCGCCGTTGGTGCTGTGGAGCATCGACAAGAGCTCTCCCAGTTTGAAAATTCTCGAGGATTCCAGCCATTTCTGCGTACATATCCTAAACGAAAACCAGGGTGAAGAGTGCATGTCCTTTGCCAAGTCGGGGACTGACAAGTTCGGCGCTATCGAGCACTCAGAAGGGTTGGGTGGCGCGCCGCTGATGGAAGGTTGTCTGGCACGTTTCGAGTGCAGGAGCGTCGTGCATCATGAGGGTGGTGATCACGTGATCATCGTGGGTGAGGTCGAGCGCTATGACA
>JAPKDV010000193.1 GCA_028822385.1 Alphaproteobacteria bacterium | reverse complement strand
GTACCGCGAATGCCAACCGTGGCAACCGGCGTATTCACGGTCATTGCACCAGACCCGGATTTCGCGACCTGTCCGGAGACGAACGTGAAGATGCCTTGAACGACAGTAAAGCTCAATGAGCCTTCGCCCCTTTGAGCGTCGAACACCATTTCGACCAGCACCAACCGGGTACCTTTGTCGAGCGCGAATTCGGTGCTATCGACAAACGTAAGGCTAATTGCGCCCTCATCATCCGTTTCGAGGACATCGCCTTGGTAGACCGGGTCGCCTTCATTTAGTTCGGTGCGCGTACCATCGGCGCGGGTCGCGAAAACGCCACCCTCGACGGTATTGACCGCACCAATCAGCTGATCGCTCTGCCCTAGGAGAGTGGCGTCGCCCTCACCACCACCCAGGATATCGGGACCGGCAAGAGACTCCGCAACGTCTGGCATGATCTTGGCGCCGCCCTCTGTCGCTAGGACAGGCGTTATCTCGGTGCCGAAGAAATTCTGAACAATGACTTGTTCGCCGCCTTGCCTGGTGAGCTGGAGGTCACTTCCCGACCGCGCGAAATTCGCATTCAGCAGCATCGGGCCATCCGGTATCGTCACCGTTTCGGCGCCCGCTGCATTGAGCATTATGGGGGCGTCGTTTAGTGCCTCAGCGGAGGTGGGGGAGCCTTGCGATGTGTTGGTATGATCGTTTGCCACGACTCTATCTCCTTATCAGGCTGGCAAAATAAAACTGACGTCCGGCGCTATAGGCGAGCGCCGGATCAATCCCCGCAGAGGCCTTTAGATTACTACTATTTTTTTTAAGTTTTCGCGCATTGCTTTGATGCCTTGGCCTAATTATCCACCTCGTTCGAGGCACTAATGTTAGGCTGCATTCTAGCGAATTTTAGCAAAACCCAGTGACGCGGATCACTACCACGTTCGAATCGAAGGCGCGGCAGAGACCAAAAAAATCGCTTTAGATAAATATATTTTGAGACGCATAAAAAAGGAATGAGTCATGGTGCCGTCCCGCTTTTAGTGAGGCTACGTACCGATTCAATAGCAGGGGCTTGATAGTTTGGAGGAATAGGGTTGATGAACTGCGAACTGGATCGAGTATTGTCCGGCACGCCATAACGAGGAATCGACAATGCGATTGATGACCAGCCTGCGCCGTCGATGGGCCGATTGGCGGTTCCCTCTTGGCTATCGGGTAGCCCAACGCGGCGGCGCGACGTGGCTACTCAACCACCGCCACTACGTGGACCGCCAAATGCTATTCTCGGGCGACTACGAGGCCGACCAGCGGGCACGCCTTTTCGAATTGGCAGCCGACCTGAGCTGCTCAGTTTTTTTAGATATTGGCGCCAACTTTGGCCTTTATAGCATCCACGCGATCTTGAACGGCCGATTTGAGGCGGTACATGCTTTTGAGCCAGATCCACGTAGTTTGGCCTTTTTACGCACGAATTTGCACCTAAACGGGGTTCTGAAACGCGGTTTCGTGCATGAAACCGCACTCTCGGCGAAAGATGGGACCGTATCATTTATTGGAGGCGGCGACGCATTCACCGGGCAAAGCCGTGTTACTGCGATAAAAACAGGTGATTCCGAGGAAATACGAGCCCAGCGGCTCGACTCAATTCTGCGCCCTGAGGGCGCATTATGCATCAAAATAGACGTTGAAGGCCATGAATTAGCGGTCCTGGAGGGTGCCAGGGGCCTCTTGGAGGGCAATTCATGGGTCATTCAGGTCGAGTGCCTAAGCGAATCGAGCGCGGGCGTAAGTGACTTCCTTGGAGACTTAGGGGGTGCTCTTGAGGGGCGGATCGGTGACGACCGGTATTTTGTCCGGCGATAGGGGAACCCGGCGTCAACACCAAGGCCAGCGGAGAATGGAAGCTCTGGTGCCCACAGAATGCTTATGTCTGTCACAGGCATCAGGTGGTCCCTGATCGCCAACGATCTCCAGTACTACTGCCGTCTAGGTTCGATGTGAAGGGGCGTCTTTGGTCTACCTTTGCGTCCGATCACAGAAGGTGAGGTAGCGCGAATCCGCTGCCGGCGCTCTTTACGTCCTCGCTGGCATCTCGTCGCGCGCTGGCGTTATCTCGTTCATTAAGGACGAACTAGACAAGCTACCCGAGGTCTACTCGCAGAAGGCCTACGAAACGAAGTGGGACCGTACCTACCGGCACGTATTCGATGCCTGTCGAGGGGCGGGAGAGAGCGTATACGCAGCGGCGACGTAATGGGGTGGAGTATTAGCCTCAACGGCCAGTAAAGACTGGCCCAACCAGATTGGGCGTGAGCGGAATCCACTTTTTTTAAATGTTCAAAAAAGGCCCTGGTTCCATTTAGGTTCAGGGCCTTTTACGTCCAGTCGAGAAGGTGCCTGGCTCATCCAGAAACGAACTTGCGCACCTAAACGGTGTGTGGCAAAGCTCGGTCACCGCAACTAAGACGATCAATCACTTGATCAGGAGGACTGGTATGAAAGTTATTCTGATGGCTAAGTATGCCCCCCATGCGCTGAAGGGTTTAATTGGTGGATCGGATCGCCGTGCTGCGATCAAAGCGCTGATGGATGCAATCGGTGGAACTGTTGATTCAGTTGTTTTCACTCGGGGTGAGTATGATGTCGTCGTTAACATTGAGGTCAGCGATCAGGTGAAGCTCCTCGGTCTAGTTGTGGCCATAAAGGCAAGCGGGGCATTTGAAAAAGCGGAATACCTCGAACAGATTGATATAGAGAAGGTGATCGAAGTCGCCCATAAAGCCGCCCAGTCCTATAGCCCAGCCGGCTGAACTTCATTGGAGACCTGGGGTCTATGGGCCAGAAGTTGA
>JAPKDV010000192.1 GCA_028822385.1 Alphaproteobacteria bacterium | reverse complement strand
AGATCCGGACGGCCCAATGCCATGGCATCGCTCGAGCCCATTTACGGTATTGTCGGCGCGCTGCCCAGGTATGCCATGGCGGCACAACGCCACATGGACCTGTTCGGCACCACTCAGGAGCAACTCGCCGCCGTGGCCATTTCCCAGCGTCAGTGGGCGGCCATGAACCCGCGCGCCAGCAAAAGGGAGCCACTGGATCTGGATGGTTACAACGCATCCCCCTGGGTAGTAGAACCGTTCCACGTTCTCGACTGCTGCCTGGTCTCCAACGGTGGCGTGGCCGTGATTGTGACGTCAGCGGAACGCGCCCGGGATCTCAAGCAGCCGCCAGTCTACATCCGCGGGTTTGCCCAGGGTCACAACCACGACACGGGGCAGACGGATCACGATCCGTACATTCATACGGCCGGTGCGCGATCAGCTCCACGTGCCCTGGCCATGGCAGGCGCCAAAGTCTGCGACGTCAGCCAGTGCCAGATCTACGACTGCTACACCTATACAGTGATCGTCACACTGGAAGATTATGGCTTCTGCGAAAAAGGCGAGGGCGGACATTTTGTCGCCGATGGCCGCCTCGGTCCCGGTGGAGCCCTGCCCACTAACACCGGCGGCGGTGAGCTGTCGTCGTTCTATATGTGGGGCATGACACCGATTTCGGAAGCCGTGATCCAGGGGCGCGGTCAGGGTGGCGAACGCCAGGCACCTAACGACCTGATCATGGCGTCCGGAAACGGCGGGGTATTGGCCTATCACTCAACCCTAATGCTGTCGCCGGAAGCGGCCTGAGGAGGTGAACCATGAGTGAAGCCCACTGGCTGCCAGAGCCCGACGAACATAGCCAACCGTTTTTCGATGGTGCCCGCGCCGGCGAGCTGCGCATGCAGCGCTGCAGTGACTGCAGTGGATGGATGTATCCGGTGAAGCAACGCTGCCAGCACTGTGGCGGCACGAATCTCGCCTGGCGCGTGGTGTCGGGCCGCGGCACCCTTTACAGTCACGCACGCCTGCAGCGCGTCTATCACCCCCGCCACGAGGGGCGGCTGCCGTTGATCCTCGCCTGGGTCGACCTGGAGGAAGGCGTGCGTATACCGAGCAACCTGGTGGACTGCGATCCTGCGGACGCCAGGGTCGGCATGGCGGTGCAGGTAACGTTCGAGCAGTTTCCGGACGGCGTTGTCATCCCTGTATTTCGTCCCGCGTGAAGACAATAGGCTATCCGCTACAGGAGCATAGATGAACAAGATTTCAGACTGGAAAGCGCTGCCGGGAACACCAGCGCTTCTGGAAGAACTGGATCAACTGGAACTCCTTTCGAATGTTATGGAACTCGAGACCCAGGGCTTTACCGTTGTGCCACCGGAAAAAGTTGGGCCGGCGGGCTTTCACGAACAAGTTCGCGATGCCGTCGTTCGGGTTGCGGCAGATCTGGCCTATCCAATCGAAGCACCGGCGGGCTCGATGGTGGTGTGGGGCGATCACACGTGGCACGGCTCCTTTGAACGCACCGTGCCAGGTCTGCGCATAATGATGCTGGGGGCTTATGCCCGACCGCACCTGCAGACTCAGGAGCCGTATAGACAGACCTCCACCCAGGAGGCCCTGGACCGCAATCCGGTCCGCTTCGCGGCCCTGATGGATCAATACGGTAAGTTCCCTTTCGGCAGGGACGGTGTCGACCTCGATCATGTGCGGCGCAATCCCACGGATCCGGCTTCGTACTGTAGCCTGTTCGATCAGGAACCTGCCAATGGGCGTGTCCGGCTGCGACCAGACTACGACTACTGTGCGTTTAGCGGTAAGAAGACAATCTCATATCAAAAGCTAGCAGAGCACCGGAAACAGAAACGAAGCTGAGTTGCCGGTTAACTCAATAAGTAAACAAAAATAGGTGAGCGTCAATGACAGATCCCAATGCCTCGATGACCGCGTTAGTCGAATTTCAGATCCGCACGGACGAAACCACCATGGGCGATTGGTTAGACGAGTGGCAGAAACGAGCACAGGATGCACTCGACGCAGAGCCGGAAACGACCGCCTATGCGGCGGCGGTGTCGCTCGAAGATGAATCGTGCGTGTTCGTTTGCGAACGTTATGTGCGCGGCGGTGCGAGCCTGAAATTCCATATGGAGCGTTCGTCCCACGCGGCGCTAAACGAGACCATGGGTGCCCGCCGCATGACGAAACGCCGGGTCATGGGCACAGGTTTCTTCGATGTGCCGGACTTCGGTTGGTGGCGGCGCGGTGACAGTACGCGGATTCAGCGTGATGCGATCATCGTCCTGTTGGGATTGCGATTAGCCGATGATGCCCAAAGGAGTGATTACATGCGCATCTCGCAGGGCCACGCGGACTATTGCTGGGTTGAGGAACCGGATACGTTGATCTATAGCGGCGGCATGGCGTTGCGCGATGCGGACCGTGGCCCGGATATCAAACAGGGCGACTTGATCTTCGTCATGGCCTGTACCGACATGGCTGCGGTCGAAAAGCATAGTCAAGACCCACAACATCTGGCGCTCGGGCAACAGCTTGTCGAAGCGGGGATCGAGGTGACCCCCACGTTCCATAAAATGTATCGGACGACCGGTCACGGCTTTCTCGCAAAAGGCGTGTGATGTATCGCCGATGACGGAAGAATTCAATCAAAGGAGCCACACATGAAATCTTTGTTACCGCACAACGTTCTACAAATCGCTTTTGTCGTCGACGATGTCGAAAAGTATCTGGCAATGTATGCCAAATTGTTCGGCATCGAAACACCAGGCACAACCGTGACCGGATCCTGTGAGGAGACCCAGAGCAACTATCTGGGTGAACCGACCGAGG
>JAPKDV010000191.1 GCA_028822385.1 Alphaproteobacteria bacterium | reverse complement strand
CTCGAAGAAGTTGTGATGGCATTGCGCACCCGGCAGGATATCATCCCGTATGTGACTGGGGTCCAGACTACGGCGATCACAGGGGTCAGTCATCTGGTGTCTGCGATTACCGGGTTCAACGTTCAGCCAAACAAAGCGATCGTTGGCGCTAATGCTTTTGCCCATGAATCCGGTATTCATCAGGACGGTGTCCTCAAGAATGCCGAGACCTATGAGATAATGACGCCCGAATCGGTCGGATTGATCGAGTCTAATCTGGTGATGGGTAAGCACTCAGGCAGTCATGCCTTCCGTGAGAAATTGCGCGATCTAGGGTATGGCGATCTAGGTGACAATGCGATCCGTGATGCGTTTACACGCTTCAAGGAATTGGCGGACAAGAAGAAAGAGCTTTTTGACGAGGATATTGTCGCGCTGGTGGGCGACACAATCCAGAGCGACGATGCACGTTTGCAGTTCATATCTTTGCAGGTCCGTGCGGGCTCCAAGGGACCGCAGGAAGCTGATCTGGAGCTTGAAATTGACGGTGAGGTCGTCGCGACCACGGCCCGTGGTAATGGTCCGGTCGACGCTGTCTTCAATGCCATTGGTGAACTGTTCCCTCATTCGGCCACATTGCAGCTGTATCAAGTGCATGCGGTGACCGGTGGAACGGATGCCCAGGCCGAAGTTACGGTTCGGCTCGATGAAAAGGGAAAGACCGTGAACGGGCAGGGTGCTGATGTAGACACTCTGGTGGCGTCTGCACGTGCGTATTTGCATGGGCTGAATAAACTACTCGTTAAACGAGAGAAAACAGCGCCGGCAGCGATGTCGGCATAGGCGAGAACCGGGGCAGCGCGATAGGTGCCGCCCCGACCCCGATAATGGGGAAATTTACTGGACGAGGCGGCGAGACATGTTATCGCGAATTATGGGTGCGCTTTCAGCTGATATGGCCATTGACCTAGGAACAGCGAATACGCTGGTTTACGTCAAGGGTCGCGATATTGTGCTGAACGAACCTTCAGTGGTCGCCATTATTGAAACCAAGGGCAAGAAAAAGGTTCTCGCTGTTGGCAATGAGGCCAAACAGATGCTGGGCCGTACGCCGGGAAACATCCAGGCGATCCGACCTTTGCGCGACGGGGTCATTGCTGACTTCGAGGTCGCCGAGGAAATGATCAAGGAATTCATCCGTAAGGTGCACAACCGACGCAGTTTTTATAGCCCGCTGATTGTCGTTTGTGTGCCGTCTGGTTCAACAGCGGTTGAGCGTCGGGCAATTCAGGAATCCGCGGAAAGCGCGGGTGCCCGCAAAGTTTATCTGATTGAGGAGCCCATGGCAGCTGCAATCGGCGCGGGTTTGCCTGTCACCGAGCCGACCGGTTCCATGATCGTGGATATCGGCGGTGGTACGACGGAAGTAGCTGTTCTTTCACTTGGTGGCATTGTCTATTCGCGTAGCGTTCGGGTTGGCGGCGACAAGATGGATGAGGCGATCATCGGCTACATCCGTCGCAGTCACAATCTGCTTGTAGGTGAATCCAGTTCGGAGCGGATCAAGAAAGAGATCGGCTCTGCCTGCCCCCCTGAAGACGGCGATGGGCTGACCATGGCGATCAAGGGCCGCGATCTGATGGAGGGCGTACCCAAGGAGATCATCATTTCCGAACGGCAGATCGCCGAGAGCTTGTCCGAGCCAATCAGCGCGATCATTGATGCGGTTAAGGTTGCGCTTGAGCACACAGCACCGGAACTAGCGGCCGATATCGTCGACAAGGGTATCGTGCTAACCGGTGGTGGCGCGTTGCTGCGGAATATCGACTACGTGCTTCGTCATGCAACGGGCCTTCCGGTCTCGATTGCCGATGATCCGCTCACATGCGTGGCGCGCGGCACGGGCCGTTCGCTGGAAGAGTTCAAGAAACTTAAAGACGTACTCGTAAATATGCACTGAACGGTGACCGGGTAGCGGCGAGTATCCGAGAGACAGGATAGTCTGGTGGCGAAACGAAACGCGAGTATGTCGGTTGCAGGCCTAGCCGTCCCGGTTAGGATTTGGGCGCAACGTTTTGCGTTTTTGTCCCTGCTGACTCTGGCTTTCTCTCTAATGCTTCTAAGCAAATCCGAAACCGGGGCGCTACAGCGCGCGCGGGTGGTCATTATTGATGGTGTGGCCCCGATACTCTCCGTGCTGGCACGTCCGGTCGCAGCTGGGTATGATTTTTCCCTCTCGGTGAAAAAATTCTTCACTGTCCAGGCTGAAAATGGCCGACTGCGCCAGGAAAACGAACGCCTGCTTCGCTGGATGCAGACAGCCCGCCAACTTGAAGTTGAGAATACGACGCTTCGTGCTCAGCTCGAATATGTGCCCGAATCTTCACCACGTGCGGTGACGGCGCGGGTGATTGCCGATACCGGTGGTGCATTCTATCATTCGCTTCTGATCAACGCCGGTGCGCGTCATTTAGTGCAACGCGGTCAGGCCGTTGTCTCTCAGACAGGCATTGTCGGCCGGGTCGCGGATGTAGGAGATCGATCGGCGCGTGTTTTGTTGCTCACGGATTTGAACTCCCGCATTCCGGCAATTGTTGAATCGACGGGTGAACGCGTTATCGTGACCGGTAACAACACAAGTTGGCCTGACGTAACCTATCTAGCATCGAACTCTCCTGTTTCTGTGGGGGACCGAGTCGTAACCTCAGGTCATGGCGGTGTTTTTCCGCCAGGGCTCTCTATAGGAACAATTTCAGAGGCCAGTGAAACCCGCATCGTCCTGCAACCGGCTGTCACGCTCGCACGGTTGAGTGAAGCCCGTATTCTGGACTATGGGGTTGAAGGTATT
>JAPKDV010000190.1 GCA_028822385.1 Alphaproteobacteria bacterium | reverse complement strand
GGTCTTGTGCCGCGTGGCGTGCACTCCGACTGTGATCTGGTGTTGACTGGGTATCTCGGTTCTATTGGCGTGGGTCAGGTCGCGCTGCGGACCGTTGCCCAGCTGCGTGATGCCAAGGTGACTGTCCTGTATTGCTGTGATCCGGTCATTGGAGACCGCGATGGTGGGGTCTATGTGGCCGATGGGCTGACCGCGTTTTTCCGGGATGTAGCACTCCCGGCAGCAAATATTCTGACTCCGAATCAGTTCGAACTTGAGCTTCTGGCTGGCTGTTCGACGGGCGCACTCGATGGAGCACCGCTTGCCGATACGGTTGCGGCCGCGCGTGTTTTGCTAGAGCGCATCCAGCCCGGAGGGTGTGTTTTGGTGACGAGTGTCGTGGTGCAGGGCGCGGGTGTCGATCATACAGCGATGGTGGCCGTCGATGCACGTGATGCCTGGATTGTTGAGGCTCCACGCTTTGTATTCACGCTTCCTCCACATGGGGCGGGTGATCTGGTTGCGGCGCTTTTCGCGGCGCGATATGCGCAATCTGGTCTTGTGTCCGATGCCCTCGAAGATTGCGCAGCGCGTCTACATGCAGTGTTTGCCGAAACTGCAAAACGCGATAGCGCGGAGCTCGAAATTATCGCAGCGCGCGCGATGATTACGTCCCCGATGATGAGATTCGAGGTCCGTCCGCTGAACTAGCTGCCTCGAATTTTGGCATGTGTTAGGGAATCTGTTAAAATTAATACAAGCTAGCTCGCGCGTGGGAGAGAGCTAGATGAGTATAAGAAAAATAGCGGACGGTTCGTGACCGACTACATTCTTATTCAGGGTCTTGTCTTCGGTTTTTTCCTGGCCTTGCCGGTTGGACCCGTTGGCGTGCTGTGCGTTCAGCGCACACTGGCCGAAGGACGTATGCATGGTTTGCTGTCCGGTCTTGGGGCTGCGTTTGGTGACGCGCTCTACGGTGCCGTTGCAGCATTCGGGATCAGCGCCGTCAAGGACTGGCTGGAAGCTCATCAGGATGGCCTACGGATCGCCGGTGGGGCGGTACTACTCGTTCTTGCGGTGCGCACCGTTTACGGTAAAAATGGTCACAGTTCGAGAGCTCCCAAGGGCAAAATCAACGAGGACCGTGTGGTAACCCACAGTCTGGTTAAAGATTTCGTCTCGACCTTTATGCTGGCTGTAACCAACCCGATTACCCTGATTGCTTTTGCAGGCCTGCTCGCGACCCTAGGTATCACCGAAGCGGGTGCGTCTGTTGGCAATGCCTCGATTTTGGTGGTGGGCGTTTTTGCTGGCTCGGCTTCCTGGTGGATCGCGATTTCGACTACCGCCGGCGCCCTGCGCCCTTTCGTCGATGGCACCTATCAAGCATGGATGAACCGGGTCTCTGCGGTGATCCTGTTTGGCTTCGGATTTTATGCGTTGTTGAGCGGCTTTGGCATCACTCCCTTTATATACAACCTGTTCCGCTAGGCCGTTCTCGGCACCCAGCCTTTGGGGGCCAGTTCCCAGTATTCGAATTCAAACGCGGTTGAGACTGTACCGCCCCCATACCAGTGCCGGATTTCTGCCTTGTTGTTCACCCGGTGCCAGGCGGATATTTCTCCTGACGCCAGAAGGTGGTAAATCGAGGAGCAAGTGCCCCTATTGCCATCTGTCCCATCCCGAAAGGTTTTAATATATTACCACCTTCCGGGTGAGACCGCATATCCAACATCTTTATCGCCGCCTCGGCGGAAAGACCTTCTGCGTTCATCTTTAGGCTTCCGGGTCGGTCTGGGTGATCGACTGGCGCTGGGCAAAGGCTACATGCCACGCTGCCAGTTTGGGGTGAGCATCCCGCCAGTCAATTTCTGCGAAACGGAAATCGCGATAGCCGAGCGCGCAGGCCACTGCGATTTGGCCGATGGTGACCGTACCTTCGAGATCAGCGACTTCGCTCTCGAGCTGCTTCAGTACCGAGCTGACGGAAAGTTCCTGACGGTCGATCAACTTTTGCGCAATGGCGCCGCCTTCGTGGAACATGCCTTCGATGCGCGTAAGTACGGATGAATCCAGGATACCATCCGCAGCGGCGAGCTGCCGCAGGGCTGTCCAGCGATCGGGTCCTGAAGCGGGAAAGATTTTAGTGTCTCCCTGAGCGTCGAGATATTCACATACCACATTCGATTCATAGAGAGCGGGACCGTCATCGCGGACGAGTGCGGGAACTTTGCCGATCGGATTGACGTCCCTGTATCCTGCCGGGTCTTCCCAGGGCATGATCGCCTTCATCTCGATCTTGTCGGCCATGCCGGTTTCGATGGCAGCTATGCGGGCTTTGCGGGCATAGGGAGAAGCAGCGGAATAAAAGAGTTCCATAGGATGTCCTTTCGGCCACATTGCTTTGGACCGTGTTTAAGTTCGCACGATTATATGTCGGCGGATAGCCTGTCGTCACCTGTGGTAACCTCTGCTCATGTCTCTTGATGTCGTCGATATTCGCGATTTTTACGCGACCAGCCTGGGGATTGCTGCGCGCCGTATGGTGCGGCGCCAGTTGTACGCTTTGTGGCCGGATGTGTCCGATATGACCATCCTTGGCTACGGCTATGCTACGCCGTATCTGCATACTTTTATGGGTGAGGCGCAGCGGGTCTGCGCGGTAATGCCTGACCGGATGGGGGTTCTGCCCTGGCCCAGCCGCGCGGCAGGTGAGCAGAACCTCACCGTGGTAGCCCGAGAAGACGAAATACCGCTGCTGGACCTCTCGGTAAATCGTATCGTGATGGTTCATGGCCTTGAGTCCACAGAGAATGCGCGGCAGCTGTTGCGTGAGATGTGGCGTGTGCGCAGCTCGT
>JAPKDV010000052.1 GCA_028822385.1 Alphaproteobacteria bacterium | reverse complement strand
TCGGTAATCTCGCGCAGTTCCAGAATTTTTATCGCCAGGTCATCCGGGCCGGTCCTTGATGCATATGGAGCCGTTACGGGGGTAGTTGTGTCCAAGCTAGATGCATTCCGTGCAATAGAGATCACTGGAGACATACCGGACGGGATTAACTTGGCAATAAAGAAGGATATTCTTGTTAATTTGCTTAAATCCGAGGAAATTGATTATCAGACTTCTAAGCGAAACAGCCCAAAGAAACCTACCGAAGTTATCGCTAAAATCGCGATCCCTGCCACCATGCAGGTCCTTTGCTATTCCACTAAGGCCCCTAATACGTAGTCCCTCTTCTTACTTTTGAGGAGCGCAACAACCTCGATTTTCTGGGACGGCTCCTGGCTATCCACGATCGTGCTTAGGACCGACGCATGGTCGACGGGCACAGAGAATAATTTTTGCTTCTGCTCGATCGAGAGCACCTGACAGCTGGGCAGGAGCTCACTCAATTTCTTATTTGAGGGAGTTCAGACCAACAAAGCTACCCGCATTATTCTCCGCGAGCAGTCGCATAAGATGTGCAAAACGCGTCAGGTTTTTGCGGGCCCGGTCGTCAAGAAACAATACCGGAAAGCCGAAGGCGTGGACGCGAACACGCGGCTTGCCGTGAGTATCCTTCGCATTTATCCGAGCAACTTCTTCGATTACATCGTCCATGTTTGAGCCCGTGAAGTCGTCACCGAAGATATAGAGGCTGATGCGGCGGTCTGCGCGGTAAAACTTGCGGATAGCTGCAACGACGCCCTCTACGGGGCTGCTGTTGCTGAAGCTCTTCCACGTCTTGATCCGATCGATGATAGCTTTCCGCCGGGCGGGGCTATCGGGGATCCAGTGGCCTTTATACGTTTCGAACATGTAACGGCCCATGTCATTCATCACCTGAATCCCCTTGACCGCCGGGTAGATGCTCAGCACTTCCTCGACCTTGCGAACCACCAAAGGCCATGCAAGGCTCTGCATGCTGCCCGATGTATCGACGATAAAAATTATATACTCGCTATCAACCGGTATGCCGCCGATAACGGCGTTATTCGGCGGAGGCTTAGACCCCGACTGGCTTAACAGGCGCCTCATTTCCTCGCTGAGGCGTTGCTGGACGGCTTTCAGATCATCAGCCTTCAGCTTTTCTTTGAGGATTGTTGATTCTGCGCCGGAAGCCTTCGCGGTTTCTATTTCAAACTGCCGTTTCAACGTATTGATCTGTTTGGAAATGGCCGAAATCCTGCTGACCGTTCCGGCGAGTTCTCCGGAGAGCGCCTGACTTTCCTGAATATGTTGATCGCGCGCGTCGTTACGCTGCGTAATCAGTCCACGGAGGTCTTCTGTGATCTTTTGGACGGTGGCGGGTTCGAGTGCCAGGGAGAGTACGAGCAGGAGGATCACCGCACCGAAACCGCACGAGATCACATCTAGAAAGGACATGGAGAACATTTCAATACCGCGGCGGTGTTTCTTCATTATGGCCAATCTCGCGATGGGGCGATAAACGATCCGCGGGTCTTGATGGCGAGTTGCCAAAACAAGACGGCAGCGGATGGGTCACCTTCCATGGGGAACAGCATAATATTTACTGGTACGGACGAAGGCACACGGGCAAGCGCGCTCCGGAAATGAGCCTCGCGCTCGTCACTTGTCACGAGTGAGAGACCGGATGGCGTCGCACCCTGGGTCGGCAGCCCGTCGGTTAGCAGGATAATGCTGTCGGGCCGGGGCTTCAGGCTCGCTGAAATCTGAAACGCCTTGTGCAGGCTTGTACCTCCCTCGGGCACGAGATCACGGATACCGGCAACCGCGGCCTGGAGGTCCGATCGGCTCAGTGAGCTTAGCCAGCGGCCAGAGGTCCCTTTTATCACCGGTTTGGCAGATGTGTTGAATGCCATGACTTGAAACTGAGTGCCCGGTTTCAGGTTTGCGATGATCCAGTGGGTGGATCGTACCGCACGCTGCCATTTGGGCGCCTGCTGTCGTCGGGCAGGGCTCATTAGCTTGCGGCGTACGACGTTGACAACCGTCTCATCCAGCATGCTGGCCGAAGCATCCAGCAAAACAAGGGTTCGGTTGCCGTGGAGTTTTAACCCGGTCAGGTATTGGCGTTGGCCGTCCCCGGTAAAGCCGATGGGGCGGTTTTCGCTTTTGATTGCTTCGGGTTTTCGAGTCCGGACGATCTGGGTGCTGCGTTCAAGGGCTTGTTTCTCCTGCTGGAGTCGGTTCGTCGCGCGCCGAATTTCACGGATTTTCGCCTGAGCCGCCGACTGGGCGCCCTGCACCTCGCGAGTATCCGCATCGAGACGCTCAACCCGAATTTTTAGCGATCCCTCTTCGAGCGTTGCCGCATCAACTTTTTGCTTTATCTCCGTGAAATGCTTTCGGGCAATTTCTTCGAGCGTTGTTGCCCGGCTGAGCTCGCCACGGAGATCGGCTGATTGCGCTTCACGCTTACTCAATACTTCGCCGTTCAGGATAATAACGAGCAGCACGACCGCCCCGAAGCCGCAGAACATGATGTCCAGGAAGGCGAGACTGAAGGGAGTGAGGGCGCGCTTCTTCATCAAATACGGGCCGGGCCCTGCTTCACACTCTCAGGCGGCGGACAAACCAGTCGTCGCAGTACCGCTTTACATCCAGAACCAGTCGCTCCTGCGCGGTTTGCTGGCTATGAATCAGAAACATCAGAAATATGCTGATCACGAGCGCGATAAAGGTTGAGTTGAATGCTACGCCAAGACTTTCCGTCACGCCGGTAATATCGCCTTCGACTGCGCGGTGGGCCTGTGACAATGCGTCGCCGATACCACGCACCGTTCCGATGAAGCCTACGGACGGGATCGCCCAGGCGATATAGCGGATGATCGACAATTCAGATTCCGCACGTTCCGATTCCGCATCACAGACGGCCTGGACAACGCTGGATGCATCCTGAACGCTACGGGTAGCAGAAAATCGGTCGATCGCCGCCAGCATCACGCGCGAAAGCAGGTAATCCTGAGCTGCTTCCGGAATGCGTTTTCGGATCAGCGCGGAAGTCTGTTCCGCACTTTCAACAGTTACGAATTCGCCCTCAGGCAATCCGACAAGGTCCAGCATCAGCTGGTTCTGCTGCCGGCGCGACGCCATAGCTTTGTATCCCAGGATCGCAATCGCCCACAGCAGCAGCACAAAACAGGCTTCCTGCTCAAAATCCCGCAATACGACGTAGGCTGAGCGCTGCGGTTCGTAATTTGCATCCTGCGCGAACTGGACTTTTTCTACCGCCGTGAAAGCGTCGGCATTGGGCCGAATGACCGCTACGTATATCGCGTGTACAAATATGAAAGCGATCAGAAGTGCAAAAATCTGGTAGATCAGCTCGGAGGGGAACAGTTTTTTCATGATCAAATTCTCAGATATCGGACGGAAAGGAAACCGACTTGCCAGCCGATATCTTTTCCTTTGGTTTAAAAACGCTCTGGGGTGGATTCCGGACCGGCGTTTTGACGTCTCGCTGTGAGGGCTGTGGGGTTTCTGCAGGTTTCGGGGGGTTTTTCTCGTCAGCCGCTGCAGCGTTTACGAGAGGCGCCCCAATCATTCCAAGCATCACCACCACGGCAAGTATCGTTCTATTTCGGAATATTGACATATCGGGCAATCCGGAAGCCAAGGTCGTTTCGGGGCGATTTCGTATAATCACGGTAAGACAGCCTCAGTCCGGTAATCGAACCATGACGCCAGCTTGAGCCACGCACGACGTGGAACTCGCCGCGCCGCGGACCAGCAGGGTCGCGCCGAACCTTGTTCTGGCTTCCAACGAAAGCATCATAATAGTCATGGCACCATTCTGACACGTTTCCACCCAGGTCGTGGATTCCATTTCGGTTAGGCGTAAAGCTGCCGACAGGAGCGGCATATGTATGCCCGTCGGAGTATCCCTTAATGACAAGCGGTAAAACGTTGATCGCGCCGCCATCCGCATAATTGCCGCTGCCTCTGGTCGGCGGCATCTCGCGTCCCCAAGGATATTTCAGGGGCTGGGTAAGAGGACGTGCGCCTGCTTCATATCGCGCGGCGAAAACCCATTCCGCCTCAGTCGGCAGCCTGTAACCCCCGGTCATCGGCTCGATAGCCACCATCTTGCCATCCTGTTCGATATAGGCCGTTGGTAAGCCTTCATTTTTGCTTAGCCAGTTCAGATATTCAGCGGCATCATCCCATGTAACAGACACAACTGGAAAACGTGGGTCGTTCAGGTCCGTACCACGCTCGGTGCCAGAATTGTGCCGCGGCCGGAACCGCCGAAACTGGGCATTCGTGACTTCTCTGGTTCCAATCATGAAACTGCGGCTCAACTCGACCGAGTATTGCGTTTCATTGGAACGGCGCCCCGCTTCACGGCGTGAAGCACCGACCCTGAATTCCAATGGTTGTTCGATGGGGATGAGCCGGACGATGTGGTTGGACTTGGTCCGGATATCTTGACGCGCCTTTTCCCGCGCAACGTCAATGTGTCGCTTTAGACGCACATTCAGACGCTTGGAGACCCCCTTGCGCGGTGTCACCGTTGCAGAATACGAGGCATATCCATCCTTGATGATCTCGATACGGTGCGGCCGGGTTGTCAGCCGCAACCTGCGTGATGCGGAGCCGGATACCTTGCCGTCAATTTTGAGGGTCGCGCCGGCTGGTTGTGCGCGGATAAATACGATGCCGTATTCAGGGGACATCGGCATGTCGACTGAAGTTATCTTGCCGCCCTCGATACGAACTGACTGGTTCGCCGAGACGTATCCCTGTTTGGTCAGGTCCAGGTTGTAAGACTTTCCGGACACCAGCGGCAACGTGAGAGGGGTGCGGCCTCTGAATCGTCCGTCGATAGCAACGGTGGCGCCGGAAGGGTTTGTTTTAAGATCAAGCGTGCCGTCAATTCTTGCCATCGGGAAAGGTGGCAGCCTCGTTGTCCGGCTGGCTTCGATCTTGATCGGAACGGTGACAGGCTTCCAGCCCTTCCGCGACAGGGTCAATTTGTAGCTGCCCTGCATCGGCTCTGCGGTCAGCGGCGTTCTGCCGATGTTTTCGGAACCGAGGGAAACATCTACCTGTTCGGGCTCACTGGAGACCACCAGGGTTCCCCAACCGGGCAGAAGTTTGAAGTTGATCGATTGAGCCTCGCCCTTTCCACGAATTTCGAGCGTCCTGTCAGCCGGCAGATAGCGTTCCGCGGTGAGACCTATCGTGCGGAGTCCGGGTTCGATTTCGATATCGCGCAACGGTGTTTTACCGGCAGATTTTCCATCGATCGATACCATGGCACCGACAATGGGTGTCGTCGTCACACTGAGACGACCTGGGAGCTTCTTCAACTCGAACTTCAGGTCCGGTTTCGCAGCGAAGCCGAAGGAGACGTTTTGATCGAGGTCGCGATACCCGGTGAGCCGGGCCGAGACAGTATAACTTCCAGGCAACGCCAGATAGCGTTCTCCGACGGGTATAGGCGGAAAAGTACCACCAAAAGATACAGTATCCGGTGGTGGCGATACTGTGATCCGAACCGGCGACGCGCCGAGAACAAATCCTGCAGCCAGTATAAGAATCAAAAACCCGACAAGCACCGGCTTACGGCCGCGACCGCCGGCCCACCGACGACGCGGGGGCCTTGCCGCTGGCAAACATGACGGTTCCGGTGGCGGCGGAGATGTCGGGGCTTCCATCGATTCAGGTGGTGGTTCTTTTGGAGGTTCGTCGGGTGGGTTGCCGCCGGAAGAAAATGACAACATGCCCTCGGACTCGGCAATCTCGATAGAGACATCGCCAAACGTGATGCGATCACCAGTTGATAGCCACGTCGATCCCTCGATCGAGATCTCATTATGATAAGTGACGTAGCTACTTGATTCCGGCTGGATGTAAATACGCTCTTGATGGAACCGGGCCCACAGAACCGGCGCAGTCTCGGCCTCTGCGCCGTACATCACCGTCCCAACGTCAGTAATGCCGATCGCCAGGGGGAATTCGGATGTTTCGATCACGCGGCGATCGTTTTCCAGCAGGATAAGGATCATGTCAGTCAGATCTTTTCTACACAGCGGACTTCAATGACGGTTTCGGTATCATTCGACGGTACAAGAAAAGTTACCCGTGCGTCCCGATACCCGGACCGCGATCCAACGGCCACATACCGTCCCGGGCGAAGCATAAGTCGACGCTCTGCCAAAACGCCCAATCGGGCAACTCGATAAATGACGATTCGAGTCTGGCTATCCGATTTCAGCACCACGGGCCGCGGCGTGTCTGCAGCGGAAATCAATGTGTCCAGGCGTTTTGTATCGGCCTGAAGTTTCGGGCCTGCATTCGAGATTCTTCTCGCAGCAGCCAGTACCTGTCGAGCATGATCCCGCGGTGCTGGTGAACTTAGTCGGTCGGGATTAGCGATATAGTTCCGGACCTGGCCGTATAGTGTATTGAACTTCTCCGCCCGGGTGCGGCCCTGGATGGCAAACCCGGCAATCGGGTCGATCGCAAGAGCCTTCTCATAGTGTTTGATTGCACCGGACCAGTCTTCGGCTTGCTCCGACGATAGGGCACGCTTGCGCAGATTGGCTATGGCCTGCTGTTGTCTCCCGGAACGGATACGCGCGCGCAGTTCGGTAATTTCGGGCGCTGTCGGGCGGATTTTTCGGGCAGTTTCCAGCGCTTGCAGAGCTTGACCGAATTTGTGGCTTTTGATTGCGGCGAGGGCGGCGGAGACGGCATTCCCGTAGTTACGTTCGACAACAATCGCCAAAAGTCGCCTGGCGTTCTCGCTGGCGGGAACGTATTCCGGGTCGAGTGCCATAGCGGCCTGAAAAGCGTGGAGCGCACGATCGATATCCCCAGCGGCTTCGTGCCGTCGCCCTTCAGTCATCTGGTCGAGTACTTGAGGCGCCTGCGTCGCCCGCACAAGGCCGCTTTGTGCTCTCCCATTTTGTGGCTGTAATGCCAAAGCCATCCGAAAATTAGGGGTCGCCGCGGGACCATCCAGAATATCGAGTGCCGACATGCCGGCATTCATGGCCTGCACGAAGCGTTCTTCCTTACTCGCTACGAGTTGGTCAAACATCGTGAGGGTGACCCGAAACCCGTCAGACGCTCTCGCATATTCCTGACGGTCAAGCTCGCTGTTTGCTGTGTTAAGTGCGGCGAGTGCATCGACATAGCCAGGTCCTCTCGAAGAATCTCCCCAGATCTTTGCGCCGTCATTTTCAAGCCGGATCTGCCGCTCGAGCACCTTGGCGAGCAAACTCTTGGCCTCCTTTTCAACAAGGCTGTCCTTCACCAGAGCTGCCGGTGTGTCTTCAGCACCGTTCTGTTTGGGTATTTGTGCCGATACCGCAGCTGAGGGGCTGTCTCGCACGACGGATAGCGGAACGTTCTCGGTCAGGTTCGTGGGCCCCTCGACGCTTTCCGGCAAAAAGACCACGACACCGATTGCGATCATAACGAGGAAGGCAAGACCGAAGAAATAGACCGGAGGGGCCGTTGTTTTTCCATGAGGCCTGGCGGCGGGACGGCCGGAAGGTGTCAAGTTTCCATCCAGACGAGATGGCGACCACAGTCAGGCGTCAACTTGACGGTCCGCGACTTGAGAGCGGCACCGCCACGGGCGTGGGGTCGTCGATCGGGCCAACTTCGCGCTCGTGCAGTTTCTCCATAATATTTCGCCATTGGCTGAACTTTGCATCTGCGCTGCCTTTTAGCTCTACCGTGCTGCCTTCGACTTCAATCACGACCGGTGTAACTTCCGTTGCCAGGGATTGACCGAGTTCTTCCAGCGAGCGCTTGTGGATTTCCATATCTGCTTTCGCCGTGCCGTTCGCTTCGATCGCGGCCTCGATTGATTTCGCGAGAATCAGCCCGCCAGCTGCCACGCCCACCGCACCGCAACCGGGACAGCTGTTGTTGTTCGACTGGGCGCCAAGAATGATGAGGCCGACGCCGGCAATGCCACCTACAATGGCCTTGGTCGTGCGTTCATTTTCAAGTCGTTCGATTTCGCGTACCGAGTTCATTTCAGTCAAACGTGAGATACGCCACTGGGTATAAGCATCAGAGATGTTCTTGGATAAACCGTCATATTGCTGGTCGAGAATATCGATCAGCTGATGTTCGCGAGCTCGGATCCGTTGCACCCGAAGGTAATTAGGGTCGTCTTCCGACGGCAACCGGGCCACGAGGTACCGGGGTTTTGCCTCTGTTGTGGCGTCGTTGGTCTTCACTGAAGCGAGAAGTCTGCTGAAAACATCGGAGGTATTAGGGGACTCGGGCTCGGTCTCTTTGAGATAGCTGGAAAATATCGACGGAGCAAAGGTGCTGGCGAATTTCAGCTCCTCAACCTGTCTGACCGTTGCGATTTCGGCCGACGCTAACTTGGCCCTGTAAGCTGCTATATCGTTCGAAATTTCGTTATAGACGAATTGAAATGCATCGTCATTTCGCCGGGTCTGCGTGTACATCTGATCATTGACCACGCCGGAATATTCCTTCGAAAACCACTCTTTCCCGGTTGCGTCGTGAACAGATATCGAGAGTTCAAGAAATTCGCCGTCGGATTCCAGAATCTCCCCGCTGACAACTACTTCACCTTGATTACTGTTTGCAGGCACGACACGGACTGGTCCCCAGTGACCCGACCTTTGCAGCGTGTCTTTGAGTTTCACAGCGATGAAATAGCCCTCGGCCTTTCTGATTTCGAGGGACATACCGAGCGCTTTGTCCGCCTCCGGTAATTCCCCCGGTTTGAGAGTGTGAATTCGGATTCCCAGCAAGTCATTTTCAGCGATCTCGCTGGCGGGCTGAACAAGCGAGGTGGGTTGCGACGGAACATCGCGTTCCTGGTAAGTTGATGCACACCCCGTCATCAGGAACAGTACTGCAGCAGCAGCTGTGATTATTTCAATCACCCGCCTCCGGGGCATGATTTGCGCGTAATTGCTTTCTCGGGGCTGATTCACAGCATTTCTCCTTAACATTGTTACACTACCAACCCCGTCTTCTACCGCTGCACAGCTTCTCGCAGTTGCCGCCGTCCACCTCGTTCACCTTTGCTGGACTGGTGCCGAGAAAAGGCGCCAATCTGGAACAACTAGCAGTGTCAGAAAAACTTATCGCTCGATCCATCATTAGTAAAGCTGGTGGCCTGCCGCATGCTCAGCTCAACCGCCGAAACAAAGCACGGTATGTCTATCGCTTTGCAGACTTGAGTTTCCTGTACTCGTTCCACAACTTTTCTCTCATTACCGGATCGGCCTCTCGCTCCGCAGCTTCTCGTATCTGACGCATCACGATGTCATCGTCTTTGCCTTCATCGTTACCGTGACGATTGGCAGACGCTGTATTTTTTTCTTGCTGGTTTGCAGGCACTGCGCCCGGAGCGGATGCCGCCGGGGGATAGGCGGTAGCCGAACCGGTCTGCTTCTTCCCTGAATTACCTGGCTTTTGGTCGACGGGTGTTCCATCCGCCTCCCCGTTGTTTTTGCCCGGGTGATACCCGTTAGAGGACTGTGGAGAATTCGGGCTTTTCGGATTGGCCGACGCATTGGCGCCAACACGACTGCTATCGGCTCCCTGACCTTGCTCCTGCTCGGTCAGGTTTCGGCCACCGGCCTGACTATTTTGTTCGCGCGAGCTGTTTTCCAACTGTTTCTGTTGCAATTCTTCGTCCAGCTCCGCTTCCAGACGTTTTAATTCCGCGTCGAGATCCTCAATTTTTTCGGAGTTTGTCCTGGCGTCTTCGGGAGGCAGGGCCGCGACGGCAGGGGCGCCGCCAGAGAATCCTTCCCTGACACAATCGAAACCAGTGAGCGCCTTGTTTCCACCAAGCCTCCTGACCGTCTCGCAATTCTCCAGTTTCTGGCGATGGAGGCTGGCGACAAACTCGGCATATTCGGATGCTTCTTCTGCCGAAAGCCCCCCGGAGACACGTTGCTGGCGATATTTTGCTTCTTCGCTACGCCATGCAGCGTCACTGTTTTGCAAGTCTTCCAGGGCCCGAGTCAGCTCGCTGTTCAAGGAGCTGTCTTGTGCTTCCGCAGAGCGAATACCCAATGGACCTGAAAGAGTGGCTGCCAGGACAATCGCAAGGGCTACTTTTTCAAAATATTTCATAGGTAAATAGGGTCGGTTGGTGCGACGGGTGGTCAATAGAAAAGCTACTCCCAATTGTCCGTCGTCATATAAATTGGGACAATCTTGATCATCTAAGTTGGGCAAGCAGGTGGCTCGTGGTTCTTAATGTCCATCACCTTAAAGCCGGGTGCGAGGTTAGACCAATCATCAGACAAATCGGCTGAATCCAGAACCACCTTATTTCTCTCGTTTTTTAAGAGTGGCGGTAGCAGGGTCGTACTCAAATTCTGTCAGGGAACCGTTTTTCAGCTTTTCGATAACCTCATCTATTACTGGTAACGGCACCAAAAACCATTCACGCGGCACGCTGGGTTTGCCGAAACGGTCCTTGATCTCAATATCTAGGTGCGCGGCCGCAAACACTCGATGCAGCAGGTTCTCAAGCTTGGTCCTGTTGATATTAAACAGCTCGTAGGTCGCAACGACTTCGACATCAGCCATCAGAAATGTGGGCTGCATATGAGCGCTAGAAATACGTTTTTTTACGTCCCCCCCTGTGACACCAATCTTGTGAAGAACGCTGCGATTAGCGACTACATCAGGATGGGTTGAATCGCTCCTGACCACGTAAACAACGCCGCTAGAGATGTCACCATCATCATTTTCGTCTGAAAACAAAGGCCCCGCTGACGTGTTGGTTATTCTCCGACCAGCCGCGTCTTTTTGAAGCGACCGCTGTAACGAGGTCATAAATAGTCTGCTCTCGGTCCCATTAGCGTAAATTGCTCGTATTCGCGCATCAGTCCGATTTCGGGCTTTCGAAAAAAACTCTTCGCTTTTCTTAGCAACATAAACAAATTGCCCTGATAAAATGAAAAGGTTCTCTGCCTCTATCGAAGCGTCGTCTTTAAACAGTGTGGTTTGCCGACGGCCCGCTTCTAAGTCGTGTTTTACAGAAACGAAAATAGGCTCAAATCTTTCAAAGTCTTCGCAGCGCGTTCTGGTAGCGACCTCGTCGGCGGAATTAATCTCTTTGCGAGAGCGCACGTACTTGAGTTCTGTGATGTAGTCACCCTCGGTCTCTATGCCGAGCTGGGCCAGTAATTCCACATCATCTAGCTCTTCCATCTCTTCTGGCGCTGAAGCAGTCTCTATGCCCGTCAGAAGGCCCTGATGATCCAATGGATTGAGTAGCGTCTCACTTTCCTCCAAACCGCATAGCCGCTCGAGACGAACTGCGCAAAGCCGCTCAAATATGTCCTTGTCATCACCATGTGTCGGCGCACGACCGTTTTCCTCAACGAACCGCTGAATTTCCTCAAAGCCGGCGATGATCCGTTCTTCACGTGGTGATCGCGCGGCCTGCTTTTCGGGCTCAGCCTCCACGCCCAGCGCATCGAGTAATTCCTGGTCAGACAGATCAGGCATTCGACTTCGTAGAACTGCCAGTGCGGGCATAGGTGACGGAGACGGACGGTACTTTGATGGGTTCGGTCATGGCGCTGTCGCCTCTGCTGATGCTTGGCTTTTACCGCCGCCAATCTTCCCCTTGGCTTCAGTCATCTTCGTGTAGAGCTCGAACAACTTTTCCAGGCGCTCCGTGTCGTTCTTGAAGCGGCGGCCGATATAGATGCGCTCGAGCGTCTCGTCATTGCGGTCATGCGCCGCGCGGAGGTTGCCGGGCATTTCGTCGGGTTTATAGAGATCAGCGATCGTGGCCGGGAAATGGGCCTCGCGGGCCAGAAGGATATCCTCGGCACATTGGGTCAGGTCTTCTTTGTTTTTTTCAGTAAGTGTAGGGACTGGAAAGGTGTTCCAGCCGAGAGTGTTGGAATAGCGGTAGTCTGTTTTTATTTTTCCGCAGACTGTACCGATCCAGACCAGATGCAGGCGCGAAGCGATCATCGCCATGTTCCAAAATGCCGCATCATAAAGGGCGAAGGCGCTATCGTTAATTATCCAATGCGATGGAAGCAATGCAACGGGCAGATAAGGGCGGTTTATTGACGAGTGTCGTGGGACGATGAAGCTCCAATTTTTTGCTTCCACAGTGTCTCGAAACTGGTGCGGTCTCTCTGCGAGTTTCTTGGCGCCTAAGTCTTTGCTTGCTAGGCGATTTTTAGCGTTCATCTCCATTCGCTCGATCAAAAAAGGAACGGTCTTTGCTTCCTCTAAATCCTTGTCGCGTATCCACACGCAAAAACGATGTGTGCCATTGATGGAATCGTGACTGCCAGCGATAGGCCGAATGAATTTTTCAAGTGCTTTTTCAGGCAACTTAACAAAATCCGCCTTCTCAACGAAAAGGTTGCCGCCATCAACAGGCTTGTTGCCATAGGTCATTGGGGCAACATCACAAATAGGTTGCCTTAAGGACTCAACTGCGACGTTTGGTGCCGCCGCAAGATAGGCGTTGATATTGTTCACCTCCCTCGAAACGACCGCGCCTTCGTCGGTTAAGGTGAACAGCATGCGCACAGGCTCGGGATGGTTCGAAATCCCCACAATGGCAACGGTCACGCCTGCATTATGGCTAGCGAGATTTGCCCATTTGAAGCTGGTATGGGCAAAGGCAATTTCATGCCCTGTCTGAAAGATAAGCGGCCAGAGGATAGGCACCTGCTGCCCCTGGCAAATTGAGTTAGTAGAGACGAAAGCAGCGCTGCATTTCGTGTGCATCCCAAAGTCTGTAGCCTTCATGAACCAACCCGCCACATAGTCGAGCGATTTCCAGCTTTTGGTGCGCTCGTCAACAATACGCTTCAGGTCTTCCTTCTGCTCTGCGGATTGCCACGTTGATCCAAGATAAGGCGGATTTCCACAAATATACGTCTCCCCTCCCTCGTTCTCGAAATCGACATGCGCTTGATCGAGGGGCGTTTCGAAAAGATCCTCTGCCTTGTTCTTGACGACTGTGCCGGTCGGAGGACAAACACTCAGCCAGTCGAGCCGAAGCGCATTACCGCAAACGATCCAGTTCTGGGTATCTAGTGGTAGGAACTCGACCAAAGCCTCTTTCTGGAGCTCATCGCACTGATACTCGGCGATGATGAGCGCCAGACGCGCGATCTCAGCGGCAAAGTTCCGGATTTCGATGCCGCGAAAATTGGTCAGCGGTATTTCTGATTTTAGGTGTGTTTCGCCACGCCGCGTGTTCACCTCAAACTCGATAGCCCTCATTTCCTTGTAGGCAATAACGAGGAAGTTTCCAGAACCGCAGGCTGGATCAAATACCCGGATTTTTGACAGGCGTTTACGCAGGTTCAGAAGCTTGCGCGCATTATCACCCGCGTCTTCCAGTTGTTCCCGCAGGTTATCCAGGAACAGCGGGTTCAGGACTTTGAGAATGTTTGGCACGCTTGTGTAGTGCATACCGATCGCGCCGCGCTCTTCGTCATCAGCGATCGCCTGAATCATCGAGCCGAAGATATCGGGGTTGATTTCCTTCCAGTTCAGATTGCCTGCCTGCAGCAAATAGGCTCGCGCGATGCGGCTGAATTTCGGAATTTCATGGTTCCCGGCAAATAAACCGCCATTCACGTATGGAAATACGTCCGCCCAGCGCGGGATGTCAGCGGCTTTGCGGTCCTCGTGTTTCGTATCCATCGCGCGAAAGAGCTCACCGATGACGAAATCTGCGTTCTCCGATCGGCTGCCACTCATCTTGTCGATGGTGGACGTAAACAGGTTTTCGCCGAGGAAAATGTCCGTATCTTCCGCAAAGAAGCAGAAAATCAGGCGCCCCATGAACTGGTTCATGTCCTGGCGGCGCTGTTCCGTTCCCCAATCCTCGTTCTCTTTCAGCAGCGCAATATAAAGGCGGTTCAGGCGCCCGGTTGCCTTGATATCGATCGCGTTGTCGCGGATTTCTCTGACGGTCGAGATGCCGGCCAGAGCCAGGAAGAAACCGAGATGATCCGCAACGTCGGGATATGTGCAGGCGACTGTTTCGCCGGAGATCAGGTTCTCTGCCTCCAGATCAGCACCGTCTGTCGCGAGGATGAACTTTACCTTATTCTCCGCGTTGGCCGGGCTGTCGCGTAGTTCGGAGAGCTTGCTCGAGATGCGGCCAGACTCACATACCGCGAGGTGAATGTTCTTGCGCTGCAGGACGCCGCCGTCGACATCTGATTTATTTGAGTGGCCTCTTCGTAGCTGTTTGATCGTGACCGGCTTGTTGCCGAACGCTTCGAGGAAGGCAAAAGGAAACTCTGCCGCATCGAATGCAGCCTCTGCCAGCTTGGATACCGCTTCCTCGATTTCGACTGCGTTCATAAACTCACAAGACCCCCAAAACCGTGCTTTAATTAGATTAAGACAAACGCACCCTAGCGCAAGAGGACCGCAGCGGCTCTGACCTAAGCGCACACACCCAAGGTTACTGCGAACGCCGATTCATCTGACTCTGGCGTCAGATCAAACCAGAGCGTCGGATAATAA
>JAPKDV010000051.1 GCA_028822385.1 Alphaproteobacteria bacterium | reverse complement strand
AGCAAGCGCTAGGCGTTAGCAAGCGCCCGCTTGGCACGCGAATCGTGCCGTCACAACTTGGATGCGTGATTTGGATATAGAACTTCACCGTCATGACCTGCCCGACGGGCTAGACCTCGGCAACACCATTGCCGTCGACACAGAAACCATGGGCCTCAATTTGCTGCGTGACCGGCTATGCTTGGTCCAGTTGTCCGCCGGTGACGGGGTAGCCCATCTGGTCCAGTTCCCGGCCAGTGAGGGCGATTCCTATGACGCGCCTAACCTGAGGGCACTGCTGGCAGATAGGAACCGGCTGAAACTCTATCATTTCGCGCGTTTCGACCTCGCAGCGATTCAACACTATCTTAGTGTTGAAGCATCACCTGCCTATTGCACCCGGACCGCCTCTCGCTTGATACGGACCTTCACCGACCGGCATGGTCTGAAAGATCTCTGCCGTGAAATGCTGGGTGTCGAAATATCCAAGCAGCAGCAGAGTTCCGATTGGGGTGCTGACAAGTTAAGCCGTGAGCAGCAGGAGTATGCTGCCAATGATGTCTTCTTTCTACATGAACTAAAAACACGCCTCGACGTGATGCTCGAACGTCACGACAGGGTCGGTCTGGCGCAAGCCTGCTTCGATTTCCTGCCCGCACGCGCCGCGTTGGATCTTGCGGGCTGGCCTGACGTTGATCTTCTCGCGCACAGTTAAGTTGACGGGACATTACCGTAGCAAAGCCGCGCGAGGTTTGACGAGTCACAGCATTCACCCCATACTCCAACTGATTGATTTGCGTGAGTTTCTTGACGATCCGACGCATCCGTCTAACGCAGCAACAGAATGATCGATAGACCCGTGACCGGGACCGAAAAACCAACATCAAAATCGACTGACGCCACCGCAACCAATCGTGATATCGAGGCCGCGCAACGCGTGTTCCGCTTGGAAGCCGATGCTCTCCGCATAATGGGCGAAGATCTGGACGAAAAATTCGCCCATGCCGTTGACCTAATCGACAAGGCAAAGGGCCGGACAGTCGTGACTGGAATGGGAAAGAGCGGACATATCGCACGAAAGATTTCCTCGACCCTATCGAGCACGGGAACACCATCCTTCTTTATGCACCCAGGAGAAGCCAGTCATGGCGATCTGGGCATGATCACCCCTGACGATGTCGTGCTAGCCCTGTCAAATTCGGGCGAAACAAAAGAGCTCAGCGACGTCCTCAACTATTGTAGTCGGCTCAAGGTGCCTTTGATTTCTATTACCTCAACCATGGAAAGCACGCTTGCGGACAACAGCGCCTGCACCCTAGTTCTGCCACCTGTCGCTGAAGCCTGCCCCATGGGACTGGTGCCGACAACATCAACAACGGCCATGCTGGCTATGGGCGATGCCCTGGCTGTCGCCCTGCTCGACCGCCACGGATTTACAGCGGAAAACTTTCAGGTTCTGCACCCAGGCGGAAAAATTGGTCAGAACCTGCTGCGTGTCGGCGATCTGATGCATGGTGGTTACGATCTGCCACTGATAACAGCAGATGGGCGCGTATCAGATGCGCTTTTGTTGATGACCAACAAGGGCTTCGGATGCGCTGGAGTGATTGACGCTGACGGCGACCTGATCGGAATCATCACCGACGGCGATTTGCGACGCCACATGTCCGACGCGTTGGTGACTCTAAACTGTGGGGAGATCATGACCGAAAACCCCAAAACCATCCGCAGCCAAGCCCTAGCATCCGAAGCACTCGGGCTGATGAATGCCACCAAGATTACGAGCCTCTTCGTTGCAAATGAGCGGACACCGGTCGGCATTCTCCACATCCATGATTGTCTGCGTGCGGGACTCACTTGAAATCGGCATGAGCGAACCTGAAATCATCGCAGAAACCACCATCACAGCAGACGAAACCAGACATGTGCGCCACAAACGCCTGAGCGATGCTATCCGGAAACGACGAAGTGGGTTTGCCCGCTCGCGCATTGTCGCGATCATGAAGTACCTACTGCCCGGCCTGGCATTTACAATGCTGCTTCTCGTGGCCGTCTGGCCACGTTTGTTTCCCGATGAAGACCGCTTCCGCATTGATCTCTCAGCTGTCGGCCCCATAGGCGGTAGCAAACCGCAAGTTCTTAACCCAAGCCTTCAGGGAATTGATTCCGAACAACGTCCCTTTGAAATTACGGCAGACCTTGGGTCACGCGGCCAGAACGAGAGCGGCGAAGAAATCTATGACCTTACTAACCCGAAAGCTGACATCGTTCTCAAAGACGGGAGCTGGGTTGTGCTAAACGCCAATGACGGGCGGTTTGAATCCGTTTCGAACAGGCTGTTTCTGATAGGCGATGTGACCCTCTTCCATGACGAGGGTTATGAGTTCCATACCACAAAGGCGCGGGTAAACCTGGGCGTCAGCACTGCTTCAGGCGATGAACATATTGACGGACAAGGACCGTTTGGAACTGTGAAAGCCGAAGGATTCCGTGTGCTCGCATCCGGTCAGCTCATCGTATTTCTCGGGCCAGCTAAGCTGACTGTTTTTAAAGGAGCGCCAACACAATGATGCGCCTGCTGAGTTCATTCCTGGTTATTGGCTTAGCCGCATTACACATGTCACAGAACCTGAGCGCCCAAACCCTAGGGTTTAGCCAGGGTGGCGACGGACCAATCCATATCGAGGCCGATGAGGGAATCGAATGGCAACGTTCGAAGCAACTCTATCTCGCGCGCGGAAATGCCAAAGCTAGTCAGGGCGGGGTCGTGGTTGAGGGAGACGAACTCATCGCTTATTACCGTTCTAATGCTGCCGGGGGAAACGAAATCTATCGCATCGATGCGAATGGAAATGTTCGCATTATCTCGGAGAACGAGGTCGCGCAATCCGATAATGCTGTGTACGACATTGACGGCGGCGTGCTGTTTCTAACCGGGGACGCTATCAGACTGGACACCCCGGAAGACACTATTGTTGCGCGTGACAGTCTGGAATATTATGAGCAGCGACAAATGGCCATCGCCCGTGGCGACGCAGTGGCCATTCGTAAGAACCGCCGACTTCGGGCAGACACACTAACCGCTCATTTTGGCGAAGGCGGACGCCGAGCATCGATGGAACGGATTGAAGCACTCGGCAATGTTCTAGTTTCAACACCCACAGACATCATCCGCGCTGAAAAAGGGGACTACAACCCCGACCTTGGATTGGCGACTGTTACCGGGAATGTCAAAATTACGCGGGGAGATATCCAATTGAACGGTGAACGCGCAGAGGTTAACTTAAAGTCGGGCAGAAGCCGCCTTCTCTCTTCGCGTTCGGGAGAAAAGGTGCGCGGATTGTTTTTGCCCAAGTCCAGCCGTGAAAATGGTACAGGGCCAACTACCAACACGGGCGCCACCGCAAAACCATGAATGAACCGCGAATGACTAAAACAAACGACAGTGAAGGCGCGCCACGCTTGGTGGCCGACAATCCAGGCCTCGTCGCAAACAACCTCGGCAAGCGCTTTCGCAAGCGCCCTGTTATCCGTGATGTCTCGCTGCAAGTTCGTCAGGGTGAAGCGGTCGGACTGCTCGGCCCCAATGGCGCTGGCAAGACAACCTGTTTCTACATTATTACTGGTCTTCTGACCCCGGATGCCGGTTCCATCTCACTCGATGGTCACGACATCACCGAGTTACCGATGTATCGCCGCGCCCGATTGGGGATTGGCTATCTTCCGCAGGAAGCCTCGATTTTCCGCGGCCTCTCCGTGGAACAGAATATCCGCTCCGTGCTTGAACTCATCGAACCCCAACGTGATCGCCGTGAAGCCATGCTAGATGATCTGTTGGCAGAGTTCTCGATTTCTCACCTGCGTCGTACGCCCGCACTGGCCCTTTCAGGAGGGGAGCGTCGACGTGTAGAGATTGCACGAGCACTAGCCAGTCAGCCCCATTTTATGCTGCTTGACGAACCTCTTGCTGGGATTGACCCCATTGCCGTTTCAGATATTCGCGACCTCGTAAAACACCTGAAAAATCGTGGAATTGGAGTCCTGATTACAGATCATAACGTCCGGGAAACACTTGATATTGTTGACCGGGCCTATATCTTGCACGATGGTTCGGTGCTAATGAGTGGTGACCCGACCGAAATCGTGTCTCATTCCGACGTTCGACGTGTTTATCTGGGCGAAGGATTCAGTCTGTAGAAGTCCTTAACCATGGCTCTGACACCGCGTCTCGACTTCCGCCAGACGCAGGCGCCGGTCATGACGCCGCAGTTGCAGCAGGCCATCAAGCTTCTGCAGTTGTCAAATCTTGAACTGGCCGCCTTTGTTGATGGCGAACTTGAAGAAAACCCTCTGCTTAAGCGGGAAGAGACTCTTATTGCCGAAGCCGAACCCGCAGACGCTCCTGAGCCAGTCCTGAACGACGACGGCGATGCCGCGACACTTTCAGATCGCGGAGAACTTTCCTCGTCCGAAGCGCCACTCGACAGCGACTACACCAATGTCTATCCAGATGATCCCTTCCGCCCCGCTATGGGCACGGCGCCAGCCACCCGTGGCGACAATGATTCACTGCCGGGCATTGATCAGACCCTATCCAGTGAAGTAACCCTGCGCGAACATTTAACAGAACAACTCAACCTTTCCATCCAGGATGCAGCCCAGCGCTTGATCGGTCGCGCCATAATCGATTCTATCGACGAGCGCGGTTACCTGATGGCTTCCACCGAGGAACTTACCGAACAACTTGGTTGTGAGGAGGTGCTGGTCGAGACTGTTTTGACAACTCTCCAAACACTTGAACCGACCGGCGTTTTCGCCCGTAATCTCATTGAATGCTTTTCCCTGCAGCTCGCCGAACGTGACCGACTCGATCCGGCGATGGAAACCATGCTCCACAATCTCGACTATCTAACAAAACATGACATGCCTGGGCTGAGCCGGATCTGCGGTGTCGATCAAGAAGACTTAACCGACATGCTGGCAGAACTTCGGGCCCTCAATCCAAAACCTGGTGCTGCCTTCGAAGAAGGCGCCGCCGAATACATAACCGCAGACGTAATAATGCGCCCAAAACAGGGAGGCGGCTGGGAGATCGAACTCAACAACGACACCCTTCCGCGTGTCCTCATTAATCGCGCCTACTACGCTGAGATTAGCAATCTAGCGAAAGAAAAGGATGATAGGGCGTTTGTGATAAAGAAGTTCCAGTCTGCAAACTGGCTTGTGCGTGCCCTTGATCAGCGAGCACGCACAATTTTAAAAGTGGCGACGGAAATCATCCGACAACAGGATGCTTTTTTCCGCTATGGCGTAACCCATCTCAAACCCTTGGTACTTGCCGATATTGCAACCGTAGTGAAAATGCATGAAAGCACCATCAGTCGGGTAACCACCAACAAGTACATGGCAACTCCGTACGGTTTGATCGAGCTAAAATACTTTTTCACCACAGCCATCAACAATAGCGAAGGCGGTGATCAGCACTCCGCTGAAGCCGTCCGGTATAAAATTAGGCTAATGATCGACAGTGAATCCCCTAAATCGGTTCTCTCTGACGACAAAATCGTGAAGGTCCTGCGCGATAGTGGTGTGGATATTGCTCGACGCACTGTTACCAAGTACCGGATTTCATTAAAAATTCCGTCCTCTGTCGAGCGACGACGCATGAAACCAGCCTGAGGCTAAAAATAAAAACAAGTTCAAGAGTCCAGCTTGAATTTCTAATCAGTGAAACCGTCGAGAGTATGCGGGTTTCAGCGGTATTGACAGTGTACGGAGCCCTGACTAAGTTCCGCGCCGCACAACAACAGCCTTGAAATGGTCGTCGCAGACCAATCAAACAAGGGTGGGGGACCCAGAACAACTCTGGGAAAGGGGCACGACAGAAATAGCAACTTGCAGTTTCACGCACGGGTCATCCAATCCGGCGCTTCCATTTTTACCAACATAAGTGAATTCAAGCCTTGCAGATAACCGTTACAGGACAGCAGATCGACGTCGGTGATTCGCTTCACCCCCATATCGAGCATGCAAGCAACGCCTCGATCGAAAAGAACTTCTTTGATGCCACTGTGTTACTTGCCGGCGATAGCTTCCGTAATTCAAAACATGGTAGCCCGGGCTTAGCTTGCCGCTGCAACGACGGAAATATCGGCTGGGTATACACCCCGGAAACGGAGGCCTAACGCACGTCTATGGATATCGAAGAAATCCTTCAGCGCGACGCGGTCATCGCTAATCTGCGTGCCACCAGCAAGAAACAACTTCTTCAGGAGCTTTCGAAAGCTGCGGCGAGCGCGTTTGATGTTGATTCGCGCTTGGTGTTTGACATCTTGCTGGAACGCGAACGGCTGGGTTCCACAGGCGTGGGCTCAGGTCTGGCAATTCCGCATGGCAAGCTGCTGAAGCTTAAAGGTTTACATGGGATGTTTGCACGTCTCGAGAAGCCGGTTGAATTCGACGCCATTGACGACCAGCCGGTGGATCTAGTGTTCCTGCTACTTGCCCCGGAAGGTGCTGGCGCGGATCACCTAAAGGCACTGGCTAGAGTCTCACGCATCCTTCGCGACCGTTCATTCTGTGAAAAGCTTCGTGGCTCGGACAACCCGGACGCTATCTACGCGCTGTTGATACAAGCCGGTAATGCAGCCCCCCAGCAGCTTCGCGTCGCGAGCTAGCAACCTAAATTTCAGGTAGGACGTCAGGCAAAGCCTTCAGTGAACGCTGACCGGTTCCATATCGTGCTGTTTCACCGCAGCAAAGGCGACATCACGACCCGCCATCATCCCAATCTCACTGCCGTCAGCACTGTAGATCGCATAGACCTTCTGGCCTTCGATCACGATTGGACGGACATAGGCCACCCTGTCCACTCCAAGCGCGCCAAATTGTTTAGACGTGAATTCGTCGTTCAACTTTCTAGGTGCATCATTTCTCACAAAATTTTTCCTTTCGTCTCAATGTTGATTTCTGGCGTTTTAGGCGGCTCACCGCCGGTCCCGATCTTGCGGATATTGCGTTCAGGCAGGGGCAGGACGACATCAATATTAATGAATCTATTACCCAGCGACGCCTCGGAAACCTCAACGCCATTAGTCAGTACAAAGCTACGCTTAAACACCCGCGTAGCGATTCACGATACAGGTACTCACCATCTTCTTCGGTCGCCTGCTGGCCTGCGACCGTCAGCTGGTTGTCTTCAAGCTGGATATTGAGATTGTCGCGCGTAAACCCGGCGACAGCCAGAGTGATCCGCAAGCGAGTCTCGCCGATACGTTCGATGTTATAGGGCGGATAACCATCTGAAGATGCCTTGGTAATGCGCTCGAGCGACCGCTCGATTTCATCAAACCCGAGCAAGAGCGGGTTTTGCAATGGGAACAAGCAGTTCATGTCGTCACTCCTCCTCGATGGGCGAGTTCCGGGCCGCCCCAGCACAGCACAATTAGAGCTTTTACGGTCCTTCCAAGCCCAAGATTGGCACCTGATAATTTCCTAGCCAAAGCTCATCTAAGCTTCCGACATTATCTCAATTTGGTTCCGGAACGGCAAATTTCAAGGCCAGTCCGTTCGAACCGGGCGCGTGAATTCCACTGACTGCATCAGAGTTCGAAATAACAGGACTCTTGGTTACCGCCAGCGGCCAGCTGATCCCGGGCAGCGTCCAAGAGATGCCAGACAAACCAAAAGTATCGGGGTGGCAACGCCAGCATGTGCTTTTTGTGACCATTACCCTTACTTCGAGTCCGGCGTCACGTGCACCGGAGCGGGTATCTCCGACCCTACAAACGACCCGCGGAATGGGTGCAACGGCGCAGCATCACTCAGTAAAAGCGTTACGACAAACGCTGCGATTGGTAATCCGCCCAAAAGTATAGGCACTAGTGCAAGTCCACGCATCGTCTCACCTTCCGTAAAGGTAGGCTATGATGCTGCGACAACGGGGCGCTGGCAGGGCCTGATTAAGGCAATATTCGGGCCCAGGGACAAACCTTGGTATCATAAGGGACATGCCGCCTCTGGCAGCCCCGCAATCCCAACATCCAATGCAAACAGCGCACCCGCCAGGGGCTCACGCCCCAGTTCATCGGGTGACAACATGATCTTTGCCGAGGTTACATAAAGCGTACGCAGATCCAGTCCGCCGAACATGGGACAGGTCGGACTTGATACCGGTAGCTCAATCATTCGGTCTTCGGTACCGTCCGGATAGAATCTCGTGATCCGTGACCCACGAAATTCTGCTATCCACACGCCCCCTTCAGCATCCACAGTCGCCCCATCGGGTGTACCCCGATCGGGTTCCTCTGGAATCGTCACGAAGACCTGTTCGTCGCAGATATTCCCCGTTTCCGGGTCATAGCTCCATGTACGTATCGTGCGTGTGGGAGAATCAGCGGCATACATACGCGTACCATCCGGCGACCAACAGAGCCCGTTAGAAACAAGAATCCCCTCGATCATTCGGTGGATAGAACCGTCACCATCGAGGCGATAGAACGCGCCGACCGGCTCACGCTCGAAATAGCTTTGGGGCGGACCTTCAGGATCATGCATCGATCCGGCCCAGAACCGCCCCTGGCGGTCCACACGGCCATCATTGAGACGGCTTTCAGGGCGACCGGGCTCCGGGTTGCCAATCCATTCTAACCTGTCTTCCCCGGGCGTCAGATAGGCAAACCCGTCCCGTAACGCGCCGACCAGACCACCGCCCGCACGTAGCGCAATCGAGCCGATCTCCTGGGCCACGGGCCAAGCCTCGTCTTTGCCGCTCGCGGGATCATAGCGATGCAGCGACGGGGCTTTGATATCAAGCCAGTAGAGCACTTGCTCATCCACCGACCAGACCGGGCTTTCACCCAGAATCGCACCGGCCTCAATGACCTTAAGAATATTAGCCTCTTCCATGCGTTTCCCCGTCTTTCCCGCGACTTCAAGCCGTGTCACGATACACACACAAGCCCGGACGAGACCATCGTACGGAACAACAACAAAATCATTCGGGGAAACAGCGCCATGATTGTCGACGCACGCACCTACGCCATCAAGCCAGGCCAGATGCCGGCATTCCTAAAAAACGTAGAAGAGACCGGGCAGCCGCTGCAGCGCAAGCACGGCTTCGAGCCGGCGGGCTACTACACGGTCGAAACCGGCGCCATCAACTCCGTTGTCCATTACTGGAAATGGGAGAACGCGCAGGTTCGGCAGGACTGCCGGGCCGCCCTCTACAACGACCCGGAATGGAGCGATTATCGCAACGGCAGCTCCGACAAGATGGTTTCTCAGGAGAACCGTCTGCTGCAGGCCACCGATGTGGTCGAGCCCTTTGCCTTCATGGGCAATGGCAGTAAGCAAGGTTTCATCGATGAGCGCACGTACTCGATTCAGTACGGCCAAGTACCAAACTACGTCGCTATGACCAAAGCGCTGGCGCTACCGGTCGCCACGAAACACGGCTGGCAACTGCTCGGCTATTTTACCTCGATCACTGGACGGATCAGCCAGGTCGTCCATCTCTGGTACTGGGACAATCACGCCCAGCGTGAGGCGGGACAGAAGGGAGCCGTCGGCGATCCGGATTGGGCAACATATCAGGCCGCGAATGGCCACCGGGTCGTTGACCAGCACAATCGCTATCTGGTGCCAACGGCCTATTCACCGATTAAATAGTGACCCAGCCAACCAGAAAAAAGTCGCTGCGCCCCGACGACGCCGCGACCATGGTGCTCTGGCGCCGCCGACGCAACGGAACCCTTGAGGTTCTGATGGGGCGCCGCCACCGCAACCATGTCTTCATGCCCCATGCCTATGTATTCCCCGGTGGTCGTGTTGACCGGGCGGACAACACGCTGCAACCCGCCAGTGACTTGCCAGCGGATGTCTTTGCGCGCCTACAACGCGGCGCCAACCCGACCCGCGCCCGGGCAATTGCGACGGCCGCTGTGCGCGAGACCTTCGAGGAAACCGGTCTGCTAATGGGCACAGAAGACGACACCGCGCCTAGCGGCTACCGCCCTCATCTTGGCACCCTCGACTACTTCTTCCGCGCTATCACGCCGCCCGGCCGCTCGCGCCGCTTCGATGCTCGTTTTCTGGTAGCCGAAGCCGCAGACCTGACAGGCAAGATTGGCAAGGGCGACGGCGAATTGCTGGATGTGGAATTCCGCTCGCTGGATGACGCCCGCGCGCTGGATATCGCCGGCATCACCCGAATCGCGCTAGCCGAATTCGAACGCTGGATCGCAGAACCGTACAAGCCGGACCCCGAACGCATTGTCCCGCTCTCAAAGTTTCTGCGCGGGCGGTACTACATCACACCGGAGTAACTCTCCATCGTCATGGTGGGACTTGTTCCGGCCATCCACCTCGGTGCGACGACACTAACCCAGATTAGTGGGCCTAGCCCTCCACTAACCGATACACATCACCATCCACCTTCACACGCCCTGTTTCGATCATATGGATCAGGTGCGCAAATACGGAACGCGCCGCAGCCGGGTAGAGCTTAGGGTCGACGGCGGCGTAGAGGCGCGGGACTATCTCGGTGATTGTTGAGGGGCCAGCGGCCAGTTCGGCGAGGATCTGATCTTCGCGCTCGTGGCGATGGGCCAGCAAGGCTTTGACGTAGGGTGCAGGGTCGTCAATAGGCGCGCCGTGGGTGGGGACATAGCGCCCGGCGCCGAAGTCCCCAACCTTTTGCAGTGAGGCCATATAGGCGGCCATATCACCATCGGGCGGCGAGACGATACTGGTGGACCAACCCATCACATGGTCGCCGCAGAGCAAGGTATTTTCCTCACGCAGCGCAAAACACAGATGGTTCGAGCAGTGACCCGGCGTGTGCAGGGCTTCCACTGACCAGCCCTGGCCGGTAACCACATCGCCGTCGCCCACGCGATGGTCGGGCATAAAATCGTAATCGCCGCCGCCTTCGCTTCCGCCGTCTTCGGGGTGGGTGCCATGGGGGCCATAGGCGTAGCTCGGTGCGCCGGTAGCGGCTTGCATAGCTTTCACCGCAGGCGAATGATCGGTGTGGGTGTGGGTGACAAGAATATGGCTGACAGTCTCGCCGCGAATGGCATCGAGCAGTGCATCCACATGCTCGGCCAGGTCCGGGCCTGGATCGACAATCGCCACCCGACCCTTACCGATGATGTAGGTGCCGGTGCCATGAAATGTGAAGGCGCTTGGATTACGTGCAATCACCCGGCGGATCAGGGGCGAAATCTGGTCGGCCTTACCGTACTCAAATTCGAGTTCGCGACTAAAGGGGATTTCAGTGCCCATACCGTTAGTCTTTCCGTCCCACCGCGCCACTTGCCTTTAGTGCCACGATATCTTCAGCGGCAAAACCCCAAGCTTCGAGCGCGCTTTCCGTATGCTCTCCCGGCTTGGAGGGTGCCGAATGTATCCGGCCAGGTGTGCGGGAGAATTTTGGGGCTGGGGCTGGCTGGGTAACGCCCGCAACCTCCACAAAGTTTTCCCGTGCTACGTTATGGGGGTGGGTGTGGGCTTCGCTCATCGCCATCACCGGAGCGAAACACACGTCACTACCTTCCATGACCGCGGTCCATTCATCCCGGGTCTTACCCTTGATCACCTCTGCGAACCGCGCGCGTAGCTCAGGCCAATGGCCTCTATCCATCTGATCGGGCAAGTCTTCGTCCTGCAAGCCAAGCTTTTCCAGCAGCAGCGCGTAGAACTTCTTCTCGATAGATCCGATGGACACGAACTTACCATCTGCGCATTCGAAGGTGTCATAGAACGGCGCACCGCCGTCAAGAATATTGCTTGCGCGTTGGTCAGTGAAATAGCCCGCCGCATGCAGGCCATAGATCGGGATCATCAAACTGGCCGCACCATCAACCATCCCTGCATCAACCACCTGACCCTCTCCACTGCGCTGGACCTCATAGATCGCAGACATGACGCCGAAGGCCAGATAGAGCGCACCGCCACCGTAATCGCCAATCAAATTCAGCGGAGGAGTTGGCTTATCGGCTGGGCCAATGGCGTGCAGCGCACCCGTCAGCGAGATATAATTGATGTCGTGACCTGCGGTTTTCGCTAGCGGACCGGTGCCACCAAACCCTGTCATCCGGGCATAAACGAGCTTCGGGTTGCGGGCGAGGCACTCGTCCGGGCCAAGCCCGAGCTTCTCGGTGACGCCGGGGCGAAACGGCTCGATCAGCACATCGGCACTTTCGACCAGCTTCAGCACCGCCTCCACACCTTCGGGGTGCTTTAGATCTACTGCCACAGAGGGTCGTGAACGGCTGGCAAGATCAAACTCATAGCCGCGGGGCACACCCAATCCGGCATCTACCGGCCGGTCAATCCGCACCACATCAGCGCCTAGATCAGCCAACAGCATGGAGGCAAATGGCCCCGGGCCAATCCCGGCCAGTTCCACGACCCTCAGGCCGACCAGCGGCCCACTGCGTTCTTCGAATGCGTTCGACATGGTTTTTCCTCTTGCAACAAAATCATCCATAATCTGCGTCGAAAGCCCGCGTGGCGCAATGGCCATGCCGAGGTCTGACCGGCGAACCTGTCCCCACATCAATCCGAATTCACATATTTCTTATGACGTTCCCGAGCTATGCGTATCGGTGCGCGGATCCGCTATACTCCGCAGGCGTGTGCATCTGCGCGCAAGAACAAACCCCGGACCGTCGCCCCGTGAACCCAGTTGATCCCACCCCGCCACCGCGCCCCCCCATGACGTTGCTCGTCGCCTTAATGGTGACCAGCCAGGTTGCAATAACGATCTTTCTGCCCTCCCTTCCCTCCATGGCCGAGGACTTCGGCACCAGTCAGACACTGGTCCAGATGACGGTATCAGCTTATCTGGGCGCTTTTGCCATTGCGCAGCTTGTTGTGGGGCCGGTCTCGGACGCCATCGGTCGCCGCAAACCGATGCTGGCAGGCTTGATCCTGTTCACCCTAGCCAGCATCGCTTGCGCCGCCGCAACCAGCATTGAATTTCTGATCGCTGCGCGGGTGTTACAGGCCTTTGGCGGCTGCGTCTGCATCGTCGTGGCCCGGGCGATTGTTCGCGACACCAGTGACGGCGCCACGGCCACACGCGCTATGGCCTATCTGGGTATGTCGCTGGCGCTCGCGCCGATGGTGGCCCCACTTATCGGCGGACAGCTGGAAACCACATTCGGTTGGCACGCGAGTTTCTTGTTTACCGCGGCGCTTGGCGCTTCGACCTTGCTCGCCACTTTAGTGACCCTGGCCGAGACCCTCCCCGTTGAGGCTCGTCGCCTGACCAATGTCGGCGCACTGGCCGCAACCTATTGGCGTTTACTTCGCATGCGGAAATTCATGGGTTATAGCCTCAGCACAGCAGCGATGGGGGCCACCTTTCAGGCCTATCTAGCTGGTGCGCCCGTGGCTTTGATTGTCGTTATGGATGTATCGCCAGAAGACCTTGGTTACTTCATCATCTCCGGCCCGCTTGGCTACATCGTGGGCAATTTTATTTCTAGCCGACTGGCGCGCACAACCGACCGGGACACCATGATCTGGATGGGTGGCATGGTAGCAGTTCTGGGCACCGGCACGATGGTCGTGCTGGCGCTCATCGGACTCGACACACCCTTCTCGTTGATCATCCCGTTCTTCATCTGTTCCGTGGGCTCTGGCTTTCTTGTGCCCAACAGCCTCGCAGGGGGGCTAACCTCTGTTGAGCCCGCAGCAGCAGGCTCTGCGGCCGCTCTAGGCGGTTTTCTGCAGATGGGTGCCGGCTTCGTCAGCACGCTCGTGGTAGCGGTGCTGATCCAGACATCTTTCCTGCAGGTCGGCACCGTGATGCTTGTCTGTACCTCGGTCTCCCTGTTGACGTTTGTGGTGTTGGTCCGCAGCCGATCCAACGCCTAGCCTTCGCTAACATCATCATCGGGGATTTCGGCACCAACGGCTGCCAACGCGGCCTTGGCGACAAGCAGATCCTGCTCGCCGGTCCCCGAACCACAGCCTATCCCGCCGACACAAAATCCGTCGATCACGATGGGAACCCCGCCACGCAGCGGCAGCACCTTACCCTGGGTCGAAACCGCAAGGCCCATGCCTATCTGGTAATCGATAGCATGGGTCGGCATCCGGTGGCTCGCCGCTGTCATGGCTTTCGCGCTTGCTGATTCTTGCGCCAGAACACGCGCACCATCCATCAACAGATAGCCGACGATCCGAGCTCCGTCATTGGCGACAGCGATCCCCATGGGCGCGCCCATTTCATCTGCGGCAGCAACAGCCGCGTCGATCAGTTTACGCACGCCATTATGGGTCAACTTGCGTGAGGGTGTGGTCAGATCGTTCATGAGGCTCTCCAAAAATTATGCTCGGTTGAAGATCACGCTCGAAGACCTAATCTTCGCTCGAATCTCTGCTATGCTGGATCAGCATAACCGAACCGAAAGGGACAATCCCATGCCCGATAAAAAAGTACTCGAGGTCTTCTCCGACTACGTTTGACCCTGGTGTTATCTCAGTACCGTGCGTATTGAAAAACTCAAGGAAGTCTACGACGTCGAAGTTCAGACCGTCCATTTTCCGCTTCATGCAGACACTCCGATGGAGG
>JAPKDV010000189.1 GCA_028822385.1 Alphaproteobacteria bacterium | reverse complement strand
TAATTCGGGATTTACGGCAGGCAATCCATTCGCCCAAACAACAGCTTGCTGACTTGTTCGGCGGGAAAAGCAATCTTGAAACGGTAAGTAATCCGGATAAAGTCACTGGATATTTACTACCGTCGGATAGTGAGACGGATAGCACTAAAAAGTTACACGACCGGAAACGCCCCTTTAGCCTCACTGCTGCGGATCAAGAAGAGCTGAGCAAGCTGCTGTCCACGCATGGCAATTATGAGTGGGGCGCGCGGTACCTGTGTGGCATTCGTTACGGAATAAGAATTGAATTTCAAAAAGGTAATGACGTGGTCCCCGTGTATCTATGCTTGAGCTGTGGCCATGCGGGAGTGATGTTGGGAAAAAAGGAGTCTGAACATGATGTTCGGAGCGAGAACCTAGACAAGCAGACAGTATTTGCGGCGGTTGCGGAGATCGTTAAACGTGCGCTGCCTGACGAAGAAGCTATCCAAAAAATAAAAATTAATCAACGGAAAAACCCGTACAACGACACGCCTTACGATGTTCACCTGAAGAAGTTACGCAAGGACTTTCGAAAATCCTAGGTAGCGTTGCCAGTCCACCAAGAACCGGTTTTACTTCCGAGCAAACTCCGGATGGGCCACGATAGCTTCAATGGCAGCACGCAGCGAGTAGTCCCGTGATTTGGAGTCCTGATAAACGGCATCGATGTATGGCCGATCAGCGAGCGTGACTTCGCGACCGTGGGCGTAGCTGATAAGCTTGCCGATGATGCCCTTGAGGATTTGTTCTTGGTCGGCCATCAGGGCGACCTTGAGCGACGGCAAATCGTGAACCTCGCTACCATCGGGAAGTTTCATGGCGGACTCAATCGGGGCCTTGGTGAACTCAAGCTTTTGTTTGCTGATCACTTCGACGTGGCGATACTCGGAACGCTTGCGGCCAACGGGGTCGTAGTATTCAAGAGCGAACCCGAGCGGATCGATCTTAGAATGGCAACGGGCGCAGCTCTCGAGGTGTTGATGCTTCAGCAACGCTTCGCGGATGGTGGTGGTGCCGCGGATATCCGGCTCGTTAATTATCACATCGGCCGGCGGATCGATCTGCTCGTTATAAAGATTTTTGAGAATCCATGTGCCGCGTTGAATCGGTGACGTAGCGAAGTCGGTGGAGGTGAGCTTGAGGAAACCGGCTTGGGCGATAAGTCCCCCACGTTCGCTTTCCTCGGGTAGATCCATCGGCACGAAGGCATCACCCTTTACAGCGGGCAGTTTGTAGAAGCGAGCAAGGCGATCATTCACCATGACGAAATCTGAATCGATGAAGTATTTCATGCTCAGGTCGTTCTGTAGTAAATGTCGAAACAATTCCCGGCCTTCGCGAGCCATCGAATCGACTGTCATGCGACGAACCCCTTTGAAGACGCGAACGTCCGGTCCGAAGTCGTCCACCTTGTCCCGCTGTAACCACTGGCGAGTGAAGTCATCGATGAACCGACCAGCCTTCGTATCCGCCAACATCCGCTCAACGAGCGGCGAAGAATCCTTACCCAAAGCACCGGACTTGGCGGCGTCGAGCAGTTGACCGTCTGGTGTTGAATTCCAGAGGAAATAGGACAGGCGGTGAGCCAGTTCTACATCGGTAAGTTGCGGCGACTCAGCCTTATAGATGAAATGCGGCGAGGTCAGCAGCGCGATCAGCACACTGCGGGTAGTCTCTAAAGCGGAAGCCCCTGCCTTCCGCTGGCGGGTGGCGATATCGACAAAGCCTGCACGATCGGACGCTCGCAGCGGGCGGTGTGTAAGCAGCGACGCCAGATGATCAACTAGCTTGGATGGTTTCGTATACGATTTAGGTCGGATCAATTGCATGGCGGTGGTGGGCCATTGCTCAATGATCGGACCAGTAACGTTTACACCAGTAAATCGCATCTTGGCACCTTTGTATTGTTCCGGTTTAGCATTGGTGGACTGCACGCGACCACTATCAAAAGTGAACGATACTTCATCGCCCTCCCTCAGCGTGAGTTCCACGGTAAAACCCTGCGAGCCCTGTGGCATGGGTACACGCCGGATGCCCCGGAAGTTGACCGGATAACGTCCGTCGCCAAGATTAATGCCAATAATCTCACCTTCTTTGGAGGTGACCGAGTGCGCGCTCACCTCAAATCGGTAGATACCAAACGACGGAATTTTAAAGCGTTCGTAGGCATCAGGATCGGTTGAGAAATGCACGTTGCTGCGCCAGGGACGAAAAGCCGTAAGCAGGAAACCATCCTCCTCAAGGTAATCACCGCGACCGCTGCCGTGAAAGTGCCGCGCATCAAATTTCCAATTGCTCGTCACAGGTTTGGCGGCCGGCAATAACCGCTCGGCCACGAAACGGGCGGTATTTAGGTAGGCCATTACCTGATGAGGCGACATGAGGTGGGCCTCCCCAAATTTGTCGAACCCCCGCTCCACATGATCGGGTGGTAATAGACCGGTAAAATCAAACTCCACCCCAAAAAGGTCGGTGAGCGTGTTAGTGTATTCCGAGCGGGTGAGTCGCTTGAGCACCGTGACCGGGCGATTAGCAAGTACTCCCTGCTGCAGCATCTCAATGGCACTCGCCCTGGCGTCGGCCTGTGGTTGATCCGCCGTTTCCGGTGGCATCTCGCCTGCTTCGAGGACAGAGACCACAGTCTCGAGAAGCTCCGTATCCGAGAAGAGCGCATCTAATGACCGGTCCAAACGTACCTTGCCCATCTGCTTCTTGGGTCCGTGGCATTTGACGCAGTGCTGGGTGAAGAATTGTTCCAACGGCGACTGGGCAAGCAGGGAACTATACGAGACAAAAACCAACAGTGTAGCTATCCAACGCCAGCGCATCATGACA
>JAPKDV010000188.1 GCA_028822385.1 Alphaproteobacteria bacterium | reverse complement strand
CTAGCGTTCGGAGTCAGAAGGTAGGAGTTCAGGCATCTGATCTTCGATGGCATCACGTACAATGCCCGCTGCCGTTTCCGAAAGAACACGGATATCGTCTCGTTCACTGGCCATGCTGGAGAGCCAGTGCAGATGCGCGAGCACATAGCCATCGCCGATTGTTGCCCATATATCATCGGGCTCAAGGTCATCATCGTTCAGATCGCAGGCCCGCATTGCAAATGGCGGAGGACCCAGATGGACGACCCAAGGCACAGCATCGATCGTGCCGTCTTCGGTATCGTGATAGGCACCAACGAGGAACCCAAGTGGTATGTCTTCGCGTTGTAGTTCTGCCGATGACGGTCGGAAAGGGTGCTTGTCGAGCGCAAGGCGTGCCGTCAGCTCTTCGGTGTGAATAGAATCAATAGCGTCGGCGACAGTCTGGGCCAACTCGCTGGGGTCGGTGGTGCGCGGTTCGACAAACATCAGATTACCCAGCGCGTAGCGGACGTCGCTGACCAACGGGAAGTACATATCGGTCAGATCGCCGGACGGTAACGTGTCTTCCGGACGGTGGACCACTCTTAGAAAAAATGCGGGTTCGTCGATATGGACGAGCCAGATGTCATCGCCATCTTCGGCAAATTCGGGCCAGCCGAACAATCTTCCAACAATAAATCGAGCCATGCTTTCTGCGTGCCAGAAGCCGTTGAACCGCGCAAGAGAAACAGCGCTTGCTCTAGCTTGGCTGTTTAAGGTACCGCGTTAGAAAATAACGGGGAGTGAGATCATGAAAGCACAAGTTCTATATAAAGGCGGCCAACCCTTCGTCCTTGAAGACAGGCCAGATCCAGAACCCGGTCCGGGTGAGGCGGTTGCCAAGGTTCTAGCTTGTGGCGCCGGTCTGACGATCCACCACATTCGAGCGGGCCGGGGAAAAGCAGATTTCCCGATCATTATTGGTCATGAAATCACTGGCGAGATTGTAGAGGTTGGAAAGTCGGGTGAACGGGAGAGCGATCTGAAGGTTGGCGATCCGGTCACCGCCTATTTCTATCTGATTGATGGCGAAGACAAATGGACCCGCGCGGGGCGCGAACCCATTTCAACCGCAAACCGCGGCTATATCGGTCGTCAGATTGATGGCGGATATGCCGAATACATCAAGCTGCCCGTGGCGAACTTCATCAAGCTTCCCAATGGCCTGGACTACAAGAACAAGCCGGCTGATGTCGGCGTGATCGCCGATGCCATCGCGACCCCCTACAAGGTGCTGACGCGCGCCCGGGTCACGCCGATGGATACGGTTGCTGTGTTTGGTGCAGGCGGCGGCCTTGGTGTGCATCAGGTGATGATGGCGAAATGGGCCAATGCTAAGGTCATTGCCATTGATGTCATGTCTGACAAGTTGAAAGTTTGTCAGGACCTGGGAGCCGATATGATTGTCGATGCCTCGAACGACCGTGTGGTTGACGAGATCATGGACCTGACCAACGGGGCTGGTGTGGATGTGGCGATTGACTATGTTTCGACTCAGGGAACCCAAGAACAGGCCGTCGGCAGTCTCGGGATTGGCGGACGTTTTGTGACCTTGGGTGGTGCGGGGCAGCCCTTCATGGCCCCGGCAGCGCAGATGCTGGCTAAGGAGCTCGAACTTATGGGCAGTCGCTATTGCAGCATGCAGCAGGTGATCGATTCACTGGAGCTCTGTGCACGCGGCGATGTCTGGCCGTTGGTGACCGAGACCTACAAGCTGGAGGAAGCCGAGACGGTACACGCCCGGCTTGACCAGGGACTGGTCACCGGGCGCGCCGCCATCGTGATGGAGTAGTCCGAAGAGCTATTCGTTTTCGATCGGGTTCGAGAGAATGCCGATCTTGGAAATCTCGACTTCAACCGTGTCCCCAGCTTTCATCCAGAGCTGGGGTGAGCGGGCGATTCCAACGCCACTGGGCGTACCAGTGACAATTATGTCACCTGGGTGCAGTACGATGAACGTGGAGATGTAATTAATTAGTTTAGGAACGTTATAAATTAGGTCGTTGACCCCTGAACTTTGAACCACCTCTCCGTTTAAGCGTGTTTCAATCATGAGTTCTGCTGGATCGACCACTTCGTCAGCAGAAAGCATACACGGCCCAAAAGCTCCAGAGTGGAAAAAATTTTTGCCCGGTAAGTATTGAGTTGTGTGCAATTGCCAGTCACGGATCGAACCTTCGTTGTAGCAAGAGTATCCGCCCACATGGTCGAGCGCATCGGCTTCGCTCACACGACGTGCAGTTTTTCCAATGATTACAGCGAGTTCTCCTTCATAGTCGAACTGATCGGATTCAGCGGGTAGAAGCATGGGTTGGCCATGGGGAACATGGCTCTCGGGCCACCGCGGGAATATAAGTGGGTGAGGGGGAATTGGATACCCAGTCTCTTCGGCATGTTTACGGTAGTTTAGGCCAATACAGAATATCTTGCCCGGGTTAGTGATGGGTTCTCGTAGCGTGATATCGCTTGGCGGGAAGTCCGAGGACTTCCCCAATGTCCCGCCAAATCCCGTGTTACAATATTCGGTAACCTTGGCCCTATCGGCATCGCTGGCTGCGAGGTAGTCGCGTAGGGTCGGCATTGTGACGCCGAACTCTGCACAGAGGTCGATGACACCGCCATCTGTCCCCATGACACCCCAGGATTCACGATTTACGACGCGGTAGCTGACAAATTTCATGAATGTTTCTCTTGGTTTTCTGATTGTTTTTATTCGTTGAACGCTGCATCGCGCAGCATGTTGCGGGCAATTACAATTTGCTGGATTTGTGACGTGCCTTCGTAAATACGTAGTAGGCGCACGTCGCGGTAGAAGCGTTCGATAGGATATTCGGCCATATATCCGGCCCCGCCGAAGATTT
>JAPKDV010000187.1 GCA_028822385.1 Alphaproteobacteria bacterium | reverse complement strand
GATAAACACATATAAATTTCAATTACTTAAATATACTTGGTATTCATAGGGACTATATGAGCCCAAGCTTGCGGAGCTCATCAGCCATTTCCCTAGGTGGCTCTACTTCGTCCTCGACACCTGATGGCAAGTCACCTGGGGCGTTGCTGTCCTCGAGATAACGCCACCCCTGGAAAGGACGGAAGCGAAGGGAGCGAACACGAACCAAATTGGGATCCATGTAAATTGCGCACCTAGGGGCCCCATCCTGGCCAGTAGCTTGTTCAACAGATGTAATATTCTGGCGTACGAGAACGCGACCCTTGATAACCCAAAAAATCGATCCACCTTCGGCGATCAACTCCTCCGCCCGACGAGGAGTGTTGCGCGTCAGGATACGCAAGAGGTGGCCTTCACCTGCCGCATATCGCTCAGCGATGCGTTCCTTCTGGCGTACGTATAAGTGGTCGATAGATTCAATACCAACGGCGAGTTTGAGGAGATGAACAGGCATAGCGATAATCTAGCAGCACGCTGGTGGTCGGTGAACCGGGATGACGTATAAATTCGTCCCAAACTATCATTCCAATAACAAGTTTTGCAGAATTTCATGCTTTCGAAACCAACTTGCCTCATCTCGCTTGACTCTATTATTTATGCCAGCGGACATCATTACCATAGGATTTATTAAGGTATTTTCGCAATTCTAGCCTGTGCCACTTTTGAGTTTGGCTCACGTCCCAAAGCACCGCTGATAAACACCCCGGCATCTACCAACGATCCGAGATCAATTCCGGTCTCTATCCCCATACCATCGAGCATATAGACAACATCTTCGCTCGCCACATTTCCGGACGCACCAGGCGCATAGGGACAACCACCAAGGCCGGCCACAGCCGCATCCACCGTCGCAACACCAAGTTCAAGACAGGCAAGAATATTGGCCAATGCCTGTCCATAGGTGTCATGAAAGTGCAGGGCCTGACGTTCGACAGGCACCGCTTCCGACACGGCCGCAACCATGTCACGCGCGCGTGACGGCGTTCCAACACCAATCGTGTCCCCGAGGCTAACTTCGTAGCACCCCATTTCGTCGAGGGCGCGCGCGACGCGCACTACGCTCGCAGCCGAAACATCCCCTTCATAAGGACAGCCCAGAACACAAGAAATATATCCACGCACATGTATTCCTGCCGCATGTGCAGCAGCTGCGACCGGACGAAACCGTTCAATACTTTCCTCGATCGAGCAGTTGATGTTCTTCTGGGAGAAGGTTTCGGACGCCGCCCCAAAGATAGCGATCTCCTCAACATCTGACGCAACAGCACGCTTCAGGCCTTTTTCGTTTGGAACCAGAACGGGATAACGCGTGCCCGAATGACGGTGGATACCAGCGAGCACCTCCGTAGCATCTGCCATTTGCGGCACCCATTTAGGTGACACGAACGCCCCCGCTTCGACCGATGGAACACCAGCTGCGGACAATCTATTGATCAACTCAATTTTGGTCGCCGTCGTAACAACCTCAGGTTCGGCCTGTAACCCATCCCGTGGACCGACATCAACGATGGTGACCTTCTTCGGCATAGACATGATCAATCCCCCAAAGGTTCAAGGCGCAGAAGTTCGATACCATCTGCCACTTGATTACCTGCCTCGTGAAACACCTCCGCAACAACACCATCTGCCGGTGCCTTAATCGCATGTTCCATCTTCATGGCCTCCAGCACCAAAAGCGTCTGTCCTCTTGTCACAGTGTCGCCGACAGAGACTGTAACATTGACGATCTTACCCGGCATCGGCGCGTTCAAATTCCCTGCCACGCCGGTTTGCGTTGCGGCTTGCTCAACAGCGACAACGCGCTCCAAACGGATTTGCGTTCCATGTGAAACCGCGAAAAGCGTCCCAGCATCGCAGTAGACGTCCCATCTGGCAGGGCTGTTATGCGGGAGGCTAGGAGTGGTTCCATCAGGCAGCAGCAATCCAACGATATCGTCGTGCTGCGTCACCGCAACACACAACTCGTCTTCTCCGACACGAAACACCAAGTTCTCACGAGACACCAGATTAGAACGCCACCCATCGGGAAGTGCCCAGGGCGAGCCCGGTTCGTCACTGGTTTTGGCCTTCTCTGACGCTTCTAATCTCCGTACACGCAGAACATATGCACTCGCTGCGATCAGCGCCTGTCGTAACGCATCAGCCCCGTCTCCAACTAAAATATCTTCGTGTCGTCCTATAAAGCCCGTATCAATATTCGCCGAAACAAAATCTGGATGGGTTATCGCGCGGCGCAAAAAGGCTTGATTGGTCGTTGGACCCACACACACCAATTCGGCCAAAGCGCCATCAAGTGCGGTGATTGCAGCGTCACGGTCCTCACCATGAACAATCACCTTGGCGATCATCGGATCGTAGGCGCCAGCAATATCATCGCCCGAGCGAACGCCTGTATCGACCCGAACCGTGACGTCCCCGGTCGGCACCTCAAACGCCACTATATGGCCCGGCGCTGGAAGGAACCCTCGCGAGGGGTCCTCAGCATACAGCCGCGCTTCAATGGCGTGCCCGTTCAGAACAACCTCATCCTGCGCCAAAGGAAGAGCCCCTCCATTGGCCACCAGTAACTGCCATTCGACCAGATCAAGACCGGTGACATATTCTGTGACCGGGTGCTCAACCTGAAGACGCGTATTCATTTCCATAAAATAGAACGGCCCGTTTGCACCCTCGTCCGTTGCGTCGACGATAAACTCAACAGTTCCCGCTCCGGCGTAGTTTATGGCCTTGGCTGCCGCGACAGCCGCATTTCCAATCTCCGCGCGGCGTTCGTCATGCATTCCCGGTGCCGGCGCTTCTTCAACTACCTTCTGATAACGACGCTGCAACGAACAATCACGCTCAAACA
>JAPKDV010000186.1 GCA_028822385.1 Alphaproteobacteria bacterium | reverse complement strand
GAGCGCCGGCCTGTCACGCCGGAGGCCGCGGGTTCGAGTCCCGTCACTCCCGCCACCAAACCGCATAGTAACCGCAGCTTATTGGCATAAGCATACGGCCCCTTAACGGGGTCGTTTGCGTTTCCGGCGATCGCAGTGTCCAAGGCTTTTCCTGATGTGAATGTTTCGCCGTGGTATTATGTTTTGCAGCCGCCTGTTCGCCTTGCCAAAGTCGCGTGTGCTGGTGTAAGTCTTCCCTCGCTAAATAGGCGGGATTCCGAAGCACGATGGTGTTGTCCGGAACCTGATTTCCAAACGTGAACGCGGAGCGAATACAGGGCGTTATCGATGGAAGAACTGCTCCTCGAATATTTGCCGATTTTGATTTTTCTTGGCCTTGCGGCTGGGATATCAATGGCCATGATTATGGCATCGGTGGTCATTGGTGCCCGTAAGCCTGATCCTGAAAAGAATTCCGCTTATGAGTGTGGGTTTGACGCGTTTGACGACGCTCGCATGAAATTCGATGTGCGCTTCTATCTGGTTGCTATTCTCTTCATCATTTTTGATCTGGAAGTTGCCTTCCTGTTTCCCTGGGCCATTAGCCTGTCTGATATCGGCGTGTTCGGCTTCTGGTCGATGACCGTCTTTCTTGGTATTCTGACGGTCGGTTTCATTTACGAATGGCGGAAAGGAGCGCTCGAATGGGAATAACCGTTCACGATCCCGCAGACGCGGTTTTTCATCCAGGCTCTGATCAGGATGCTGCGATTATGGCGGTCACCGATGAGCTGGCCGATAAGGGTTTCGTCATCGCCAATATGGACAAGCTGGTCAATTGGGCCCGCACGGGTTCACTTTGGCCCATGACCTTCGGGCTAGCCTGTTGTGCGGTCGAGATGATGCATACGGCGGCGTCCCGGTATGACATGGATCGGTTTGGTTTTCTGTTTCGTCCCAGCCCGCGTCAATCTGACGTGATGATCGTTGCGGGCACGCTGACTAATAAAATGGCTCCGGCGCTGCGCAAGGTCTACGATCAGATGCCAGAACCACGCTGGGTTATTTCCATGGGTTCCTGCGCTAATGGCGGCGGCTACTATCATTATTCTTACTCGGTCGTGCGTGGTTGCGACCGGATTGTACCGGTCGACATCTATGTCCCCGGTTGTCCGCCGACGGCGGAAGCGTTGCTCTATGGAATCATGCAATTGCAGCGCAAAATCCGGCGTACCGGAACAATCGCGCGTTAGCGCGTTCCCTAGGTAGAGATACGGGCACAGGCATGGATGAAGCGCTTAACGATCTCGGTGCATATATCGCCGCTGCGTTGCCGCACGACGTAATCGACACGCAGGTTGCGAGGGGTGAGCTCGTTGTGCGCGCCCGGGTGACCACGCTGACGAAACTTCTCTCATTCCTTCGTGATGACAGTAATTGCTTATTCAAGGTGTTAATCGATATCACGGCCGTGGACTATCCCGAACGCGAGGAGCGGTTTGAGGTCGTCTACATTTTGCTATCATTGGGACAGAACCAGCGCATCAAGGTAAAGGTCAGCGTTGACGAAGACGTTGCCGTCCCAACCGTATCAACCGTTTTTAGTTCTGCCAATTGGTTGGAGCGCGAGACATGGGATATGTACGGCATCTATTTCTCTGATCATCCGGATTTGCGGCGCATCCTCACCGATTACGGTTTTGAGGGTCATCCGTTGCGTAAAGATTTCCCGCTAACCGGGCGCGTGGAGGTTCGATATGACGAAACCCAAAAGCGTGTTGTCTATGACCCGGTCAAGCTTACCCAGGATTTCCGTAGTTTCGACTTCCTTAGTCCATGGGAGGGCATGAACGATGTCCTGCCGGGCGACGAGAAAGCTAGTGCGGATGTGGAAGAGGAGGCCGAGGGCGCCTAATGTCCGAAGTCGCGATTAAGAACCTTACCCTGAACTTTGGCCCGCAGCATCCCGCGGCTCATGGCGTACTGCGCCTAGTGCTGGAGATGGATGGGGAGGTGGTCGAGCGTGCCGACCCGCATATCGGCTTGCTTCACCGCGGCACCGAGAAGCTGATTGAGTACAAGACCTATCTGCAGGCAGTGCCGTATTTTGACCGCCTCGATTACGTCTCGCCGATGTGTCAGGAGCATGCCTACGCGCTGGCTGTCGAAAAATTGCTGGGTATCGATGTGCCCGAGCGTGGCCAGTACATCCGAGTGTTGTTCTCGGAGATCACGCGAATTCTGAATCACATCATGAACCTGACGACCTATGCACTTGATGTTGGTGCCATGACACCGCTCCTTTGGGGGTTTGAGGAACGTGAGCGCTTGATGGAATTCTATGAGCGCGTGTCTGGTGCTCGTCTCCATGCTGCGTATTTCCGGCCGGGCGGCGTGCACCAGGATATGCCCGCAGGCTTGGTCGAAGACATTTACGATTTTTGCGAGACCTTTCCGAATTTCCTCAACGACATGGAAACGCTGTTGACCGAGAATCGCATCTTCAAACAGCGTACGGTTGATATTGGCGTGTTTACTGCGGAAGAGGCGATGGATTGGGGCATGACTGGTCCGATGCTGCGTGCCTCGGGCGTGCCTTGGGATTTGCGTAAGTCACAGCCCTATGACGTCTACGACCGGATGAAATTTGATGTGCCGGTGGGCAAGACTGGGGATTGTTATGCCCGCTACCTGATCCGGGTCGAGGAAATGCGCCAGAGCTTGCGTATGATCAAGCAGTGCCTTGATGATATGCCTGATGGTCCAGTGATGACCCAGAACCACAAGCTGACCCCGCCGCGTCGCGGTGAAATGAAGCAGTCGATGGAAGCGTTGATCCATCACTTCAAGCTCTACACCGAGGGCTATCATGTGCCCGCCGGTGAGACCTACACAGCGGTCGAGGCTCCAAAGGGTGAGTT
>JAPKDV010000185.1 GCA_028822385.1 Alphaproteobacteria bacterium | reverse complement strand
ACATAAGGACGGTCGAGGCGCTGGCGCATTAGTCCGTCACAGGCATAGCGCGACTTGTCGCCGAGCCATTCTTCATTGACGTCTTCGTTAAGCCGCGGGAGCACCCGCAGGACTTCGGTCTGGCGTGAATCCACTCGGATGGCAGAACCCACCGCATCAAGAACGTCGATGGATTCGGTCTTGCTCAATTCCCACGGGCGAGACACAAAAGCGTAGGGCTTCGATGTCAGCGCACCAACGGGGCAAAGGTCAATCACATTGGCGCTGAGTTCGGACTCAAGCGACTTTTCCAGATAGGTCGTGATCTCTGCATGCTCACCACGCCCCAGCATACCCAGCTCCGGCACACCGGCAACTTCGGTGGCGAAACGCACGCAACGGGTGCAGTGGATACAGCGGGTCATGATCGTCTTGACCAACGGACCCATATTTTTGTCCTTGACCGAGCGCTTGTTCTCTTCAAACCGCGAGCCGTCCCGACCATAGGCCATCGCCTGATCCTGCAAATCGCACTCACCGCCCTGATCACAGATCGGGCAATCGAGCGGATGGTTGATCAGAAGGAATTCCATCACGCCATTGCGCGCCTTCTGGACCATCTCAGTGTCAGTCTTGATAGTCATCCCTTCAGCAACAGGCAGCGCACAGGATGCGGCCGGCTTGGGAGGACCAGGTGCAACTTCAACCAGACACATACGGCAATTGCCCGCGACGGACAGACGCTCGTGGTAACAGAAGCGCGGGATTTCAACGCCCGCCATCTCACAGGCCTGCAGAACGGTAATTCCAGCCGGAACTTCGATCTCTGTGCCGTCAATCGTTACGTTTGGCATCCTTCGTCCCCGCCTATTCCGCGGCTTGCGCCGGCATGATGCCGGCTGCAACCTTACGATCATTGATACGGCGCTCGAGTTCCGGACGGAAATGCCGGATCAGCCCCTGGACCGGCCAGACACCACCATCGGCAAGTGCACAAATGGTGTGACCTTCAATCTGCTTGGTGACATCCCAAAGCATATCAATTTCCTCGATCTCTGCATCACCGGTCACCATCCGGGTCATGATCCGATAGACCCAGCCCATACCTTCACGGCACGGCGTGCATTGCCCACAACTTTCATGGCGATAGAAGTGGCTTAAGCGTGCAATCGCTTCGACGATATCCGTCGACTTGTCCATGACGATCACGGCTGCGGTTCCAAGACCGGTGTTGTGTTCACGCAGGGAGTCAAAATCCATCAGAATATTGTCGCAGATGTTCTTCGACAGGCACGGCGTCGATGATCCGCCCGGGATCACCGCAAGCAGGTTGTCCCAGCCACCACGCACACCACCAGCATGTTTTTCGATGAGTTCCTTCAACGGGATGCTCATCTCTTCTTCGACATTGCATGGATTGTTCACATGACCGGAGATCGAGAAGATTTTCGTCCCGGTGTTGTTCTCGCGGCCAAAGCCCGCAAACCATGAAGGGCCGCGGCGCAGGATGGTTGGCACGACAGCGACGGTCTCAACATTGTTGACGGTCGTCGGACAACCATAAAGACCACAAGCGGCCGGAAATGGCGGCTTCAGGCGCGGCTGGCCTTTCTTGCCCTCCAAGCTTTCAAGCAGCGCGGTTTCTTCACCACAGATATACGCACCCGCACCCCGGTGCAGGTAGACATCAAAATCCCAGCCTGAATCACAAGCGTTCTTTCCAATCAGACCGGCTTCGTAAGCTTCGTCGATGGCCACTTGCAGGTTAGAGGCTTCCGAGAAGAACTCACCACGCACGTAGATATAAGCCGCGTTCGCGCCCATTGCGAAACCGCCAACGAGGCAGCCTTCAACGAGGGTGTGGGGGTCATAACGCAGGATTTCCCGGTCCTTGCAGGTACCCGGTTCGGATTCATCCGCGTTAACCACAAGATAATGCGGGCGACCATCGCGCCGTTCTTCCGGCGGCATGAACGACCATTTAACGCCGGTTGGGAAACCTGCACCACCGCGTCCGCGCAGCCCTGAAGCCTTGACATCGTCGACCAGCTTTTCACGGCCAAGTTCCAGCAATGCCTTGGTGTTGTCCCAGATGCCGCGCTTGCGGGCGCCTTCTAGGCCCCAGTCATCCCTGCCGTATAGATTTTTGAAGATGCGGTCTTCGTCACGCAACATCACGCACCTACCGTCGTCAGTGTGGTCAGGCCACCTACGGGTTCAGAGCCGGAACGCCCGGTGCTTGAACCTGTATCCGGTTTCTCGCCCCGCTTGAGGGATTCGAGAACGGCCTTGAAACTCTCTGGCGTCAAATCTTCGTAGTAATTATCGTTGATCTGCACCATCGGCGCGTTACAGCACGCGCCAAGGCATTCGACTTCGACCACGGTAAACTTTCCGTCTTCGCTCGTTTCGCCCAGGCTGCAGCCAGTGGCCTCCTTGGCCGCGGCACGCAGATCATCCGAGCCACGCAGCCAGCACGGCGTCGTGCGGCAAAGTTGAACAAAATTCTCGCCAACCGGCTCCAGATTGAACATCGAATAGAAACTGGCTACTTCGAGCACACGAATTTTCGGCATCCCGAGATAACCACCGACATACTCAATCACCTCGGTCGGCAACCAGCCACCGGCCTGGCGCTGGGCCAGATCGAGCAGCGGGATCACCGCGCTTTGCTGACGACCTTCGGGATAGCGGGCGATGATTGTCTGTGCGCGCGCTTCGAACACGTCGTTGAATGCGAAGGTTTCGCTCACCGGTCCACCTCTCCGAAAACGATATCCATACTGCCGATCACGGCAGGTACGTCGGCCAGCATATGGCCCTTGCTGAGTGGAGCCAGCGCCTGCATGAAGGCAAACCCCGGCGCGCGAATCTTGCACTTGTAAGGTCGGTTGGTACCGTCCGCGACGATAAACACACCGAACTCACCCTTTGGAGCCTCGACCGCTGTGTAGGTCTCACCGGCGGGCACATGAT
>JAPKDV010000050.1 GCA_028822385.1 Alphaproteobacteria bacterium | reverse complement strand
GCATGTCTGCTGCGGCACTGACCGGCGAGGAAAATGCCGACGAAATGCGCATGGAAGGCAAGAACGTCTCATTCGGCTCGAACCATGCTGGCGGTGTGCTCGGCGGTATCTCCACCGGTCAGGATCTGGTGGTGCGCTTCGCCGTGAAGCCGACCAGCTCGATCCTGACACCCCGCAAAAGCGTGACCAGCGCAGGCGAAGACGCGGACGTCTCCACCAAAGGACGGCACGACCCCTGTGTGGGCATTCGTGCGGTGCCCGTAGGCGAAGCCATGATGGCCTGCGTCATTGCCGATCATCTGCTCCGCCACCGCGCCCAGATCGGTGAATTCGGCTCCCAAGCGCCCTTTACCGCACGCGATAAGGCCCAGCACTAGCAAACTTCTAATCGTTGTTACCGTGCAAGCGGGACCAATAAAATCAGGCGGTTATCTGATAAGCATAGGTATTTATGGACACCCGCATTCGCGGGGATGACGAGGCTAGCAACATTGCGGCGCTCACCTATACTTTCTCTAACCCAACCGACACCCCTTAGGGAGACTGACCCCATGGACAAAAAGCGTGAAACCCCCAATCAGCTGCAGCATATCTCGAAACTGCCAGTGCCCGATGTTGAGAGCCTCGACGAGGACCTACAAAAATACATGCGCATCTGTAAGGAGAAGCTCGGCCTGATCCCGAACGTGATCCGCGCCTTTGCGCTACGCCCGGAAAAGCTGCGCACCTTCATTGGCAAATACAACGAGTTGATGCTGGGAGAAGATGCTCTGCTCACCCGGCTGGAGCGAGAAATGATCGCGGTCGTAGTCTCCTCCCACAATCACTGTGTCTACTGCATTACCTCACACAGTCAGGCCGTACGTGATCTATCCGACGACCCGGTGCTCGGCGATATCATTATGATCAATTACCGCGAGGCCAACCTGACCGAGCGTCAGCGCGCAATCCTCGACTACGCCTTCAAGCTGACGTCCAATCCTGCCGAACTAGGCGACAAAGACCGCGCCAAGCTGACCGCGGTCGGCCTAGGCCCGAAGGAAATTTTCGAGGTCACCGACACGACGGCCTATTTCAACTACACCAACCGCATGACCCATGGCCTCGGCATGCTACCAAACGAAGAGTATTTCGGCATGAACCGCCTGCCCGACCCAGGCGCCCACAAGGACGCAGCGAAGTAGGAAAAGGGTACTGTTGGGGGGTCGCGGAGAAGGCAGATGAGAACGTTTCGACATCGATTGCTACCAAGGCTGTTAGTGGCGTTCTAGCTGTGGTGCTCGACACCATCGCCTTCTGCGGCGGCATTACCATCGTCCTGCTGGGGATTTCCCCAATACGGACCACTACGGCAACCATGAGCCACCCGCTAGTCTAGCGCGAAAACACTGCAACCAATTCCACATGGCCCGACCATACGAACTGGTCGACCGGGGTTGCGGCTTCAAGCTTGAACCCACCCTTGGCCAGCAGGCCAGCATCCTTGGCGAAGGTCGCGGGATTGCACGAGACGGCGATCACGCGCGCTACGGGTGATTTGACGATCTCTTCAACCTGATGGAATGCCCCTGCGCGGGGCGGGTCAAAGACCACGGTCTCGGTGAACTTCAGATCTGCCGCCATTATTGGGCGACGCACCAGATCGCGTATCTCGGTTGTAATCCGGCCGCCAAAACCCGCCTTGCCCGCGGCGCGCGCCATGGCTTCCAAAGCAGGGCCTGCCCCATCGACCGCGAAGACATTGGCACCAGCAGCCGCCATCGGCAGGGCAAAGGTGCCAACCCCACAATAGAGATCGGCGATTTTTGTAGATCCTTGCACGGCCTCACACACTATTCCGGAGAGCAGACCTTCAGCTTCCGCGCTGGCCTGCAGGAAGGCCCCCGGCGGCACTTCAATCACGGTACCCGAGAGGTCGAGCATCGGCATACGGCGCAGAGCAATCGGCTCCACACCGTCATCGGCCAACCAGGACACGCGCGCCAGATCTTCGGTCTCGGCAAACATCGCCAGCCCAATGCTTGCATCGGGACCCGGCGAATGATTAGCCGTGACCTGCAGATCAAGACCGTTGTCGACCTCCGTCACCAGCACATCCCAGCTCGCACCCGGCGGCACGATGTCCGACAGGGTAGCGCGCAATTTGGGGATCAGCGTAGCGATCGCTGGGCGCACGATCAGACAGGTCTCCAGATTGATGATCTGATTGCTCGCCCGGCCATGAAAGCCGAAATAGGTTTTTGAATTCTTGGCGCGTGGTCGGAAAGCCGAGAATTCCGCCCGGCGGCGACCATCCGAGGCCGTGCTCAACATCGGTGCCACCAGTGTGGGATCCAGCCCCGCGCGCTTGACCGCAGAGACCACCATCTCCTGCTTCCATGCCACGTAGCTCATATCATCTAAAGTCTGGGTCGCGCAGCCGCCACAGGTCCCAAAATGAGGACAGGGTGCTGTCACGCGGCTGGGGGATGCTTCGACAATCTCCTCCAGGCTCGCTGCGAACCCATCGGCACGCTTGCTGCCAACGCGCACACGCACGGTCTCACCCGGCAACGCGCCCGCGATATAGAGTGGGCCAATCGGGCTTACCCCAATGCCATCACCGCGCAGACCGAGCCGCTTGATTGTGACCTCGTGAATTTTGCCACTATTCATTGTCCACTCCTGGGGAGTCTTCTCCAGAGAAGAGCCCCGCAATCAAGAACTCCTTATTGCCTTCCGGTCCGGTGATCGGACTTTCGGCAAGGCCGGTCACCTGCCAGCCGGGCAAGCTATCAACCCAACTGCGGATACGCGTGCAGACCGCCTCGTGCAAGGCAGGATCACGCACCACGCCCTTTTTGCCAACCTCGCTCTTTCCGACCTCGAACTGCGGCTTGATCAGTGCGATCAGGCGCGCACCCGTTTCGGCAAAGCTTATCGCGGCGGGAAGCACCACCTGGAGTCCGATAAAGCTAGCATCGCAGACGATTACATCGACCGCCTCGGGAATGTGTTCATTGATCAGGTACCGCGCATTGGTCTTTTCTAGCACCACCACGCGTTCATCATTGCGCAGCCGCCAGGCTAACTGGCCATGCCCGACATCAACGGCGTAGACCCTTGCCGCACCGCGCGAGAGCAGCACATCGGTAAACCCGCCCGTCGACGCCCCCACATCAATAGCAACCGTATCCGCCACGTCGATACCGAGTTCTTCGAGCGCATAATCGAGCTTCAGCCCACCCCGGCTGACCCAGGGGTGGTCCTGCCCTCGCAGCTTCAGCGGCGCGTCTGCTGCAAGGCTATCCCCCGCCTTCTCGACACGCTTTTCGCCGGTAAACACGAGCCCGGCAAGAATCAGTGCCTGCGCGCGCGTCCGCGATTCCGCGAGGCCGCGTTCGACCAACGCCAGATCTGCTCGGATTTTGGGTATTTTTTCATTCTTTGCCACGGACGGGACATAGCATGGAGATGAGCCGTGACCCATGAAAACCTCAAACTGAGCTCGTCAAAGTATGAGCCACACCGTCGCCCTACGTCAGGCTCAGGGTGAGGGCAGCCCAGCAGCGCGCCTGTCAGCTCCGAATAGCCACAGCCTGACAGCCCACCTCGCATCGACCAGGCGCAGCAGGCGTGACGGGTCGCCCTATCCCCCTGTAAGATCATACCAAACAACAACACATCTTCCGGGGGAAGCAGTTATGAGCAAACGTATCGGTATCGTCGGCATGGGCCTGATGGGACAGGCCTTCATCACCAATCTGCGCAAGTCCCAGTTCACTATTCAGGGGTTTGATCTTGACCCCAACCGCTTGGACCAGCTGGCCGAAGCCGGTGGGCACCCGGTTGATACGCCCGCAGACGCCGCCAAGGATGTAGATTGCCTGATCGTGTCCCTTCCGACCAGCGACATTGCCCGCGAAGTGATCTTTGGCGCCAACGGCATTGCCGCGGGCGCAGCCGAAGGCCTCTATATTTGCGACACGACAACAGCCCGCCCAGAAGATTCCGAGCGCACCTATGCCGAGTTGAAGGAACGCGGCATCCCCTACATGGATTCCGCAGTCAGTGGCACCAGCACCATGGCCCAGGCAGGTGATCTGGTGGTCATTGCTGGTGGTGATATCGAGGATTTCGAAGCCTGCCGCGAATTTTTCGCCGGCTTCTCCCGCGCCGCCTACCACATGGGACCGGCGGGCTCAGGCGCGCGCACCAAGCTGATCATCAATCTCATCCTGGCAGGCAACCGTCTGGCACTCGCCGAAGGCATGGTGCTGGGTGAAAAAGCCGGGCTGGAGGCCAACAACCTGCTCGAAGTCCTGAAAGACGGCGCCTGTAGTTCCAAGACCATGGTCGACAAGGGTCCGAAGATGATCGACGCCGATTACTCTAAACAGGGCCAGGTGAAGGTCAGCCTAAAGGACTCTCGCCTGATGATGGATATGGGCCAGAAACTTGGTGCACCGACCATGATGATCCAAGTCTATTCTCAGATCATGCAGGCCGCTCTGGAAAAAGGCTTCGCCGAGAAAGACACGGTAGCATTCTACGAAATCATGCGCGGCTTGGCCGGACTCGAAGAACGTGAAGGCATCGACGACGTGCCCTTCGGAAAAGAGTAGCAGGCACCATCTATGACTAACCTCACCACCGCTGCCCTCAATATTGAAGACCTGCGCAAGCTCGCTAAACGACGTCTGACCAAGGGGCTGTTCGAGTTCGTGGATCGCGGTTCCGAAGATGACGTGGCCCTGCGTCATAACCGGGCGGCGCTAGAGCGGATTAAACTTCGCTCCCGTGTATTGAACGACACATCCGGACGCCACACACGTTCGACGCTCTTTGGTGAAGAGGTAGGCATGCCGCTGGTGATCGGACCGACGGGGCCAGCCGGGTTCGTCTGGTACCGAGGCGAGACCGAGCTAGCAAAAGCTGCAGCGAAAGCAAACATTCCCTTCACGCTGGCCAGCACGTCAAACACGCCGATGGAGGAGATCCGCGAGAATGGTGGCGGACGCCAGTGGTATCACCTGTATGTCTGGCGCGACATGGAGACCTCCCTCAAGGCCATACCTCGCGCCAAAGCTGCGGGCTTTGATGCACTCGTACTGACCGTTGATTCCACCGTACCCTATAACCGTGAATTCGATGTACGCAACGGTACCACCATGCCGGTGCGGCTGACCCCCCGGAACATTGCTGATCTGGCGACCCACCCGCGCTGGCTGTTCGGCACGGTCGGGCGCTATGTACTTGCGGACGGGCATCTGCCCCGTTACAGCAACATCGACATGCCCGAAGGCATGCCCACAACGGGCGTACGGGACTTCCTATTTAAGAACGACACGCTGGACTGGGACTTTCTAAAACGCATCCGAGACATTTGGCCGCGCAGATTAGTGGTGAAAGGCGTTCTACATGCCGAGGACGCCGCAAAATGCGCCGAATACGGCGTCGATTGTGTGATCATCTCCAACCACGGTGGCATCGCCAGCGATGCAGCACTGGCACCGATTGACGTGCTGCCGTCAGTCGTCCGGGAAGTTAATGGCAAGATGACAGTGATCGTCGATTCCGGTTTCCGGCGCGGCAGCGACATCCTCAAGGGCCTAGCGCTGGGTGCCGATGCCGTAATGGTCGGACGGGCCACCCTCTATGGAGTGTCCGCCGCTGGCGAGCCCGGCGCGTCACGAGCGCTGGAGATTCTCCAAAGCGAATTACGCCGCACCATGGGCGTAATGGGCCTGACCGACCTGAGCCATATCACCCGAGATCATGTGGTTCTGCCCCACGAGCTACCTTTGTAGTTCACTCTCGTGATTCTTGCCGGCACAATCGCGCGCCACAGCTAGCAGCCGGCTGCCAAACTGGAAAACCAATTCTGCAAACACAGAATCCTGCTCAGCCCGTAATCTCTCAAGCAGTCGGGTTTCATCTGCTTACGCGTATTCCAGATCGGCCTCGGATGTATCCAGACGACTCAAGTAATCCCGCCTATTCTGCTGAAAAACTCTTGAAAATCAGGCGCGGATGTCGCTCACTTCAGATACGCGACCCAGTGCGCACAGCACCTTGGCGACAATGTTCGACGCAGTGAGACCCGCAATCTCGTACTGTACTTCGGGTTTCTCATGATCAATGAAAATATCCGGCAATGTCATGGGACGGAACTTCAATCCGCCATCGAGCAGACCAGCATTCGCCAAATCAGTCATCACCTGCGCGGCAAAGCCACCGATAGAACCTTCTTCGATGGTGATCAGAACCTCATGTTCGCGCGCTAGGCGGCGGATCAGGTCAGAGTCGAGGGGCTTGGCAAAACGTGCATCCGCGACGGTCGCGCTAAGACCATGGGAGGCTAAGTCTTCAGCCGCACGCAGGCATTCTTGAAGCCGCCCACCATAGGACAGCAGCGCGACCGTGCTGCCTTGCCGCATGACACGCCCCTTGCCGATCTCCAGAGGAACACCGATAGCCGGCATATCAACGCCAACGCCTTCCCCACGGGGATATCGGAACGCCGAAGGACGGTCATCAATCTGGGCAGCAGTGGCCACCATATTCACAAGCTCGGCTTCATCAGCCGCTGCCATTAATACAAAACCGGGCAGACAGCCGAGATAGGCAACATCGAAGGATCCGTGATGAGTTGCGCCATCGGCACCGACGAGACCGGCGCGATCAATGGCGAACCGAACTGGTAGGCTCTGGATCGCCACATCATGCACAACCTGATCGTAACCACGCTGCAGGAATGTCGAATAGATTGCCGCAAACGGTTTGAAGCCTTCAGAAGCCAGTCCGGCGGCAAAGGTCACGCCATGCTGTTCGGCAATCCCGACATCAAAGCACCTGTCGGGAAAAACCTCACCGAAAATATCGAGGCCGGTTCCTGACGGCATCGCCGCGGTTATCGCAACAATCTTCTCATCGCGCTCAGCTTCCTTTACCAAGCTTTGGGCAAACACTTTGGTGTAGCTAGGCGCGTTGGACTTCGCCTTCACCTGAGCGCCGGTGACAACATCGAACTTGGCGACTGCGTGATACTTCTCGTCTTCGCCCTTGTCAGATTCGAAACCCTTACCCTTTTGCGTCACTACATGGACGAGCACTGGAACGTTCTGCTTGCTGTCACGAACGTTCCTCAGGACCGGCAATAGGTGGTCGATATTATGACCATCAATCGGACCAATATAATAGAAACCAAGTTCCTCAAACAGTGTTCCACCTGTGACGAAGCCCCGTGCGTGTTCTTCTGCACGTCGGGCTGCTTCCTCGAAGCTCTTCGGAAATTTATGCGCCATATCCTTGGCAATCTGACGCAGGGAGCGATAGCTCTTCGACGAGATCAGGCGCGAGAGATAGGCACTCATCGCACCAACCGCCGGGGCAATCGACATATCATTGTCGTTCAGCACCACGACCAGTTGGGTATCCATCGAACCAGCATTATTCATGGCCTCATAGGCCATTCCGGCACTCATCGAACCGTCGCCGATCACACAAACAACATTGTTATTCTTTTTCGCTAGGTCACGCGCAACAGCCATGCCGAGCCCGGCAGAAATCGATGTCGAACTATGCGCGGCGCCAAAGGGGTCGTATTCACTTTCAACCCTACGGGTGAAGCCCGACAGGCCACCACCCTGACGCAAGGTGCGGATGCGGTCTCGCCGGTCGGTTAAAATCTTGTGCGGATAGCACTGATGGCTAACATCCCAGATAAGGCGATCGGCCGGTGCTTCAAACACGTGATGCAGTGCAACAGTCAGTTCGACAACGCCTAGACCTGCACCCAGATGTCCACCCGTGATTGAGACGGCATCAATCGTCTCGAGACGCAGTTCGTCTGCCAACTGCTTGAGTTCATCGGCAGAAAAATCACGCATATCCGCCGGAATACGAACGGTATCGAGTAGAGGTGTCTTGCTACTATCGCTCAAGGTTTCGTCCGTTTGTGATCGGCTCAACACGATCAATAAATACAATCATACGCGCCTGTCGATTAACTGCGCGGCAGAAGCCCGTAGTAAATCTGCCTTTTCCCCAAAGAAATCAAGGTTTTCCACGGCTTTCCGGGCGTGCTCCAATGCCGCATCCCGAGCGCCATCCAATCCCCACAAAGAGACCAGCGTTGCCTTGCCCCGATACCTATCCTTCCCAACCGCTTTCCCTGCTTCATCGACATTGCCGGTTTCATCCAGAATGTCATCAGTAATCTGGAACGCCATACCAAATTCGGCCCCAAACGCCCGTAGCTTCTTGCATTCTTCCTTACCCGCCCCGGACACGACGGCCCCAGCCTCACAGGACCATGCAAACAACGCGCCAGTTTTCATTGATTCCAAGCGAATGACCGCATCCTGTTGGCCTTCAGGGTTGGTTTCAGCTTCCAGATCGAGCATCTGCCCGCCCGCCATTCCCCGGGGACCACCGGCGCGGGCCAGCCCAAAAACAAGGTCGGAGCGAATTTGACTGTCCTTGTGGGTAAGAGGGTCCGACAGCACTTCAAACGCCAGCGTTAAAAGCGCATCTCCAGCAAGAATCGCCGTCGCCTCGTCAAACTCTCTATGTAACGTTGGCTGTCCACGGCGCAAACTATCATCATCCATCGCCGGAAGGTCGTCATGCACAAGGGAATAGGTGTGCATGATCTCAACTGCCGCTGCCACCCTCAGGGCGGCAGAGCGGTCACCGCCACAGATATCCGCACAGGTGACCACCAAAAATGGGCGCAAACGCTTCCCACCGGCCATCGCGGCGTAACGCATAGCCTCCCACAAGCGCGGAACATCATCAGGTTCACGTTCCAGAACCTGTGACAGGCACACGTCAAATTCCACAGCTATGGCCGAGAGGGCCGCCGCGTAATCAGTGCTAGACATGTTGCTTGTGGAAATGTGACCGAATCCGAAACGAATTGGAATCTAACCGACGTCAGCCGGTGTGGCCTCAGGATTACCATCAGCACCCAGTGAAATCTTCTCAACCCGAGCCTGCGCCTGACGAAGCTTGCTTTCACAATGCCGTTTCAAGGCCGCACCACGCTCATAGGCCGCAATAGCATCATCCAACGCACCATCACCACCTTCAAGGTTGCGAACGATCGCCTCGAGCTGTGCCAGTGCATCCTCGAACGAGAGCTCGACAATATTGGCAGGCATCTCTGCACCCCTGCTTTCATCTGACATTATCATTCCTTCGCAAAAGGCCTTTTAGTGTTCGCATCGGTGTATCTGCGCCAGAAGCTGACGTCAAACACTCCTGGCACCATTGCAGGTCACCCCATCAGAACGCGCACATGTGCGGCAGCCGATTCGCCCAACGCCTGAAGATCATACCCACCTTCCAGAGTGGAAATGAGGCGACCATCACATTTTTTTTCGGCAACTTTACGAAGCGCATCCGTCGCCCATACAAAATCCTCGGTTTCGAGCTCCAACTGGGCCAGCGGGTCGCGGCGATGAGCATCGAACCCGGCTGAAATCATTACCAGATCAGGCGCAAAGTCTTCCAACGCGGGGAGCACCACCTCACGCATGGCTGTACGGAAATCGTTAGATCCTGCGCCCACCCAGAGCGGGGCATTGACGATATTCCCGTGGGCGCCAGTCTCTGACTTGTCACCTGTCCCCGGATAAAGTGGCCATTGATGGGTCGATGCGTAGAACATATCCGCATCATCCCAGAACATCGCCTGAGTCCCATTCCCGTGATGCACATCGAAATCCACCACCGCCACGCGTTCCGCACCATGGGCAGCACGCGCATGTTCGGCGCCGATGACCACATTGTTAAAAAGACAAAACCCCATACCTCGTTCGGCCTCGGCATGGTGACCCGGCGGGCGAATGGCACAGAAGGCGCTGTCAACTTCTCCAGTCATCACAGCATCCACCGCCCCAATCAGGGCCCCTGCAGCACGTAATGCGGCTTCACCTGATTTCGGAGAGACAATCGTATCGGCATCAATATGCGCATACCCCTCCTCAGGGATCGTCGCGAACACGCGATCCACATAGCTTTTAGGATGAGCGCGCATGATCTGCGCCCGACTGGCCTCAAACGGCGTCTGTCGGTCCAGAGCGTCAAATTCGTCATCCAAGAGCACATGCGCAATTGTCCGTAGACGATCCGAAGATTCCGGGTGCTGTTTAGAAGGTTCATGCTCGATGCACACAGGATGAAAGAAGTATCGGGTGGTCATGGCGGACCTTTATACGACGTGAATATATCTTGCTAATATAACGCGTTACCGGCAAATCTTTCCAAATTTTTCCGCTGCTGAAATCGAGAGTAATTTCACTTTATAATTACGCGCATGCTAATTGACAGAGAATTCATATTGGCGTGTTCTCGAGACATACCGAATGCGCTTTAAAGCGGCGCAACCAAAGGTTTAGGAGACATCACGTGCTTGAACTGAATCAGTTTCGGAATTTTCGTAGCAGCATCAAGCTGAGCACCAGCCTGAGCTTCCTACTTTTGTTTGCCACGCCAGCCGCCGCTGAATCCAAAGAGCTGTCCGAACTCGCGAAAGCACGAGATACCAATGGCAATGGCGTGATCGAAAAATCCGAGGCCGGCGGCCCGATTTCAGCAAACTTTGAAACCATCGACGCCGACAAGAACGGCACGCTTGACGGGGCAGAAATTAGCACCTTCTTTCGGGGTAGCCCATCGCCTGCACCTGCTAAAAGTGGGGCCGGATTGACCGAGCTTTCCTCACGAGCCAAAGCCCGCGACGCGAACGGCAACGGCGTAATCGACAAACTCGAAGCCGGCGGCCCCATCTCCGCAAATTTCGAAACTATCGACAAAAACAAGAACGGCACATTAGACGGCGCGGAAATTCGTACCTTCTTCCAAGGCGGTGCCGGACCCGGTGGTCGACCCACCGGCCCGCCTGCTTCGGTTGTGATTGACATGGTTATCCAGGAAACAATCGGACAAACCACACCCGTGATCGGCCGGTTGGTGGCCCTGGAAGCTGGGCCTATTGCTGCTCGTATTGGCGGAGCCGTGGACGAGATGCGGGTCGATGTCGGAGACAGAGTTGAAACCGGTGACATTCTGGCCGTACTCGACCGCGCGCGCCTAGAACTCGAGCGTGATCGCTATGCCTCTATCTTAACCCAACGAGCTGCGCAATTGACCTCCGCACGCGCAAATTTGAACAAAACCCGCAACGGTCTTAAACGTCTGGAAGGCATCCGGAAATCTGCTGCATTTTCTCAGGCGCGCTACGATGACGCAGTTCAGGAAGTAACCATGCAGACGGGGAGTGTAGCCGTGGCCCTTGCCCAGCTCGCTCAGGCCCAAAACCAGCTCAAACGTGCCGAACGCGATCTAACCGATACCGAAATCGAGGCTCCCTTCCCCGGTGTGGTCAGCGAAACCCACACCGAGGTTGGGGCCTATCTGTCGGTCGGCGCACAGGTCGTGACAATCATCAACGACACCAATCTGGACATCGAAGCCGATGTCCCTGCGAAACGGCTAGCAGGTCTGACACCGGACAGTATCGTGGGTGTGCGTCTCGACGACGGCAGTCAGACAACAGCCAGACTGCGGGCCATTGTGCCGAGTGAAAACCCCCGGACCCGCACACGGCCGGTTCGGTTCACCCCGGACACCTCAAGGATCACAAAAGCACTGGCGAATAATCAGAGCGTCACCGTTTTGATCCCGGTCGGCAATGCGCGCACCGCTATCACTGTCTCCAAGGATGCAATCATCGAACGCGCGGGGCGCATGACCGTGTTTGTAGTCCAAAACGGAACTGCCCAACCTACCCCTGTCACGGTCGGGGATGGTTCGGGGGATCGTTTCATCATACGCAGCGGGCTCAAGCCCGGCGATCAGGTTGTCATCCGTGGTAACGAGCAACTGCGGCTTGGCCAGCGTCTAATCATCCTCGACGAGGGGAATGTACCATCAAATAATCGCGTGCAGGATTAGCAACGCATGAACCTAATTTCCCAAGCCATCCATCGACCGATCGCAGTCATCGCTGTCGTCATCATGGTGATTATGTTCGGCTGGGTTGCGCTATCGCGTATCCCCATCCAGATGACCCCCGATGTGCGCCAACCGGTCATCATCGTCGATACATTATGGCCCGGCGCATCGCCACTGGAAGTCGAACGCGAAATCGTTAATCGCCAGGAAGATGTTCTCAAGGGGCTAGAGGGTATCCGCAGGATCGAAAGCCGATCCCGAACCGGACGTTCGGACATCACCTTAGAGTTTGGCCCGAGCCAGAACATGGATCGCGCACTACTGCTTGTTGCCAATCGTTTGGACCGCGTCAGCGGCTATCCGGAGGAATCCGACGAGCCCACGTTGCGCACATCTGGTACCGATGACAATGCCATTGCGTGGTACATCCTGACGCGTGCAGAAGGCAATGAGCGCGATATGATCACATATGGCGACTTTCTCGAGGATGTTGTCCAAGAACGGATTGAGCGCATTCCGGGTATCTCGGGGGTCAATATCTTCGGCGAAACTGAACGCGAAATGCGCGTTATCGTCGATCCCGAACGACTTGCGCAGTTCCGTTTAACCGTTGAAGACGTAGTAAGCCGCTTACGTGAGGAAAATGCTTCGATTTCTGGCGGTGACGTGGACGAAGGAAAGCGTCGCTATATTGTGCGGACCGAGGGCGATTTCAAAGATGTCGACCAAGTCTATGACATCGTGCTCCGCTCGGACACCAACCTCGAAGATGGCCGCATCGCGCGGGTGACCGTACGAGACATCGCTATTGTCGAACTTGATTACAAAAAGGCGGTTGCCCTACCACACAAGTTCGATGACAGGGCCATGGCGTTCAATATGACCCGCGAGCAGGGCGCCAACGTGCTGCTCGTCATGGATCAGGTTGACGCGGTCATCGCAGATTTGGCCGATGGTGCATTGAAAGATGTCGGCCTCGTGATCGAGAACGTCTACGACGAAACACTCTACGTGAAATCGGCAATCTCTCTCGTCCAGCAGAACATCATCGTCGGCGGCGTTCTTGCCGCCCTGATCCTTATGTTATTCCTTCGGTCGTGGCGACCGACCCTCATTGTTTCTTTAGCCATCCCTGTCTCGGTGATTGGGTCTTTTGTGGCAATGGCGGCACTGGGACGATCACTTAATGTGGTCAGCCTCGCCGGCATCGCTTTTGCGGTCGGTATGGTCGTAGATGCCGCGATTGTGGTTCTAGAAAACATCTATCGACTACGTCAGGAAGGCATGCCGCGCTCCGAAGCTGCGCACAAGGGAGCGGCCCAAGTTTGGCCCGCCGTCCTTGTATCGTCCCTAACGACTGTGATGGTTTTCATTCCGATTCTTATCATGGAACTCGAGGCCGGCCAGCTGTTCCGCGATATAGCGGTGGCAATCTCGGTATCTGTGATTCTGTCACTACTGGTGTCAGTAACTGTAATCCCGGCGTTGGCTAATCGCTTACTTGTGAAAAACTCGGCCGATGGCAATCAAATGATGCGACTGCCACTTGTCGATGGTTTCGCGCGCGGGTTCATCAATTTTTGGCAAAGCTACACTCTCTTGGTGGTACGCTCAAAAATTGGCGCAGTAGCCATCGTTGCCGCCATCACAATTATCGCCGGACTGTTTACAGTCGTGTTTGCGCCAAAACTTGACTACCTACCGACAGGTAATCGTAATTTCGTCTTCGGCTTCGTCGTTTTTCCACCCGGTTACAACCTTAAAGAAGTAGCTGCGACAACCGAGAGAATGGCGGAACGGACACGGCAGCTTTGGGCAACCGAAACAGGCCCCGAATCCGAGCCTGGCGGGCCACCAAAATTTGAGAGATTTATGCGTGTGCCATTTGCAGGACGGGCTTTTATCGGAGGCACCTCTGTAGATCCTGCTCGCGCCGCCGAACTCATCCCGGTTCTGTCCGATGCAGCTCAAGGCGAGCCTGATGGTGTACGGGCATTCCCATTCCAGCCTTCCCTGTTTGGTCGATCCGTCGGGGGCGGCCGAAACATCGAACTCGATATTCGCGGCAACGACCTACAGGAAATATATACAACCGCCGATAATATCTTTCGCCGGGTAATACAGGTTATGCCTTTTCCCGATGGACATAAAACCCGTGCAATTCCGGGGCGCACCCTGTCTGCACCGGAAGTTCGGGTCATTCCCGATCGCATACGGCTGGCCGACAACGGACTTTCAGCGCGGTCTCTGGGCCAGTCAGTGGATGCCTTCAACGACGGTGTCCGGGTGGCTGAGATCACCATCGAAGGCAAACGAATTGACCTGACCTTGATGGGTCCTCAGGAAATGGTGAACCAAACTCAGGGTATCGGTGCACTTCCCGTGGTAACGCGCGATGGACGAATCGTGCCTGTCGAAGGACTGGCCGATGTCCGCATCACCAGCGGACCAACCGAAGTCCGGCGCGCTGACAGAACACGTACCGTCACGCTTCAGATCACCCCTAATGCCGAAATGCCACTTCAGGAAGCACTGGAATTGATCCAGGATAAGGTCGTCGAACCCTTCGAATCGGAGGGCTTGCCGGACGGCATCTCTCTGGAGCTTACAGGAACAGCCGACAAGCTTATCGAAACTTGGAACGAAATAGTGATCGACCTGCTCCTTGCAATCATCATTGTTTATCTGGTGATGGCGGTTCTGTTTGAGAGTTTCGTCTATCCAGTAATTATCCTGCTCACGGTCCCCATCGCAGCGGCTGGAGGCATCGCCGGTCTCGCCGTGCTAAATACTGGCGTCAACCAGCCGCTGGATATGCTGACCATGCTGGGCTTCGTGATTCTGACCGGCATTGTCGTCAACAACGCGATTTTGCTTGTCCACCAGACCCTCTTCCATATCAGGGAAGACGGCATGCGCGCAGACGATGCTATCATGCGCGCCACCCAGAACCGGGTGCGGCCGATCTTTATGTCGACCCTGACGTCGGTGTTTGGCATGTTGCCGTTGGTAGTGTTTCCGGGTGCGGGATCGGAACTGTATCGCGGTTTGGGATCGGTCGTGCTGGGTGGTTTGTCACTCTCGGCCGTGCTCACTTTGGCCATTGTTCCACCTATGATGTCGATCACAGTGGGATGGCTCGAAAACCGCAAAAATCAGAACACAAATGCTGACT
>JAPKDV010000049.1 GCA_028822385.1 Alphaproteobacteria bacterium | reverse complement strand
AGCGCCGCATCCAGGTGACCTCGGATCCCGAGGTTGTCGCTAATGCCGACCGGGTGGTTTTGCCTGGTGTCGGGGCTTTCCGCGACTGTCGTGAGGGCCTCGAAGCCAAGGACGGTCTGCTCGATGCGTTGGAGGAAAGCGTGCGACAAAAATGCCGCCCATTTTTGGGTATATGTGTCGGCATGCAGCTTATGGCCACAACTGGCCTAGAATACGGTAAAACCGCGGGGTTTGGCTGGATACCGGGCGAAGTAGTGTCGGTAGTGCCTAGAGATAACAGCCTAAAGATTCCTCATATGGGCTGGAATGAACTCGATCTGCCGGACGACCCTCACCCACTTTTGTCAGGTCTTGGATCCGGCCGGCCTCACGCTTATTTCGTACATAGTTTTCAGCTTAAGGCCGAGAATAGCCGGGATGTCTTGGCCACGGTGGAATATGGTGGCGCCATCACAGCGGCGGTGGGGCAAGACAATATGGTGGGGACTCAGTTTCATCCGGAAAAGAGTCAGGCCGTTGGATTAGCTCTAATTTCGGCCTTTCTGCGTTGGGCACCTTGACCAATACTCACGTCGAACGCATTGGTGAGTTTCGGGGCAATGACCTAGCCGACCTATGTGATGCTGCAGAAGCTGCGATCGTTGCTGGTGGTGGCTTTGGCTGGCTGCAGCCGCCGCGCCGGGACGTGATGGAGGCGTATTGGAGGGGAACACTACTTGTGCCAGGCCGAACGGTTATCGTGGGGCGTCTGGATGGGGTTATCGCCGGAGCGGCGCAGCTTACCCGGCCCTATTCTAACGCCGAAGCGCAGTCGTTTTCGGTCCAAGTCTCAACCTTTTTCATGGCGCCGTGGGCACGCGGTCATTCTCTGGCCCCGGCTATATTAGATGCCTGTGAAGACCTCGCACGCCGTGAAGGCTACACTGTTCTCAATCTGAGTGTGCGTGAAACTCAGGAACGCGCCATACAAATCTTCACGGAAAGCGGATATGTGCATTGGGGCACTCATCCCAAATATGAACGCGCCGGCGGTGAGTACGTTGCCGGTTTCTATTATATGAAAAACCTATAGTCCTGACCTCGATGATTTTGTTTCCTGCCATAGACCTGAAAGATGGTGCCTGCGTGCGTTTGTTGCGTGGGGATATGGAGGCCGCGACGGTCTTCAACGATAGTCCGGCTGATCAGGCACAGGTCTTTGTCGAGGCCGGTACGTCGTGGCTCCATATGGTCGATCTGAACGGCGCTTTTGATGGTGAATCCGTCAACGGCGTAGCTGTACGAGCGATTCTAAATGTCACCCGCGCCGCAGATGTTCAAGTGCAGCTAGGTGGTGGGATCCGAACACGCGATCAGGTCTCTGCGTGGCTGTCAGACGGTATCGACCGTGTCATACTTGGTACGGCCGCAGTGAAGAATCCGGATTTAGTGACGGGGTCTTGTCGGGAGTTTCCCGGACGTATAGTGGTCGGCATCGATGCGCGCGGCGGTCGCGTGGCGGTTGAGGGCTGGGCGGAAACATCAGATCTCGCTGTGGACGAGCTTGCCCGGCGCTTTGCTGATGTTGGGGTGGCCGCAATTATTTACACCGATATTGATCGCGACGGCGCAATGGGCGGCCCGAATGTGGAAGCTACGGTTGCGTTGGCTGAGGCGATCGACATTCCGGTGATTGCTTCGGGCGGTGTGTCCTCTTTGGCTGATGTCGAAGTCTTCCTGCCCCATGCAGCCAGCGGGATTGCAGGGGTTATCTCCGGGCGTGCCATTTATGATGGGCGGATGGATCTGGCTGCGGCCCTCAATCGTTTGCGTGAGCCTGAACAATGCTGAAGGTCCGGATTATCCCCTGCCTCGACGTGAAGGATGGCCGCGTCGTAAAGGGCGTCAATTTTGTTGGTCTCCGCGATGCCGGTGATCCCGTTGAACAAGCTCAAGTATATGATCGGGCCGGCGCAGACGAATTGTGTTTCCTCGACATCACCGCAAGCCACGAAGACCGGGACATTATCTTTGATGTGGTTTCCCGCACGGCGGAGGCCTGTTTTATGCCGTTGACCGTCGGCGGTGGTGTGCGCACGGTTGAAGACATACGCAAACTTTTGCTGGCCGGTGCTGACAAAGTCTCGATCAACACGGCGGCCGTGACCAACCCCGAATTTGTGCGTGAAGCTTCAGAAAAATTCGGTAGTCAGTGCATTGTTGTGGCGATCGATGCCAAAGCGACGGGCGATAATAAATGGGAGGTTTTCACCCATGGGGGTCGTAACTCAACAGGACTGGACGCTATCGAATGGGCACAGCGAATGGCTGAATACGGTGCTGGCGAAATTCTCCTGACCTCCATGGACCGGGATGGGACTAAGTCCGGCTTTGACGTGAAGCTGACGCGTGCCCTTTCCGACGCGATACCCATTCCCGTGATTGCTTCGGGCGGTGTGGGGACTTTGGATCACCTTGTCGATGGCGCGCGAGAGGGACATGCTTCGGCGGTACTGGCGGCGTCGATTTTCCATTTCGGGGAACACTCGATCGGGGAAGCCAAGGCGCATATGGATCAAGCAGGGGTTCCGGTGCGGCTGGTAGCCGATACCGATTCATCAGAGGTGAGCAAATGAGTGACAAACTGAATGGCGGTGTTCTTGACGCGCTCTATGCGGTGATCGAAGCGCGACGGGGAGCGAACCCGGACGAGTCCTATACCGCATGGCTGCTCGACAAGGGGACAAGCAAGATTGCTGAAAAGGTCGGGGAGGAAGCGGTGGAAACAGTGATCGCCGCGCTGAAGGAAGGGCCCGACGCGCTTGCTTCGGAAAGTGCGGATCTGCTTTATCACCTTTGTGTCCTGTGGGCCGATGCCGGGCTCAAACCTGAGGATGTCTGGACCAAACTCACGGAACGTGAGGGTGTGTCCGGGTTGACGGAAAAAGCCAACCGGAAGAGCTGAGCATGGCGGATTACAACAATGAAAATATTTTCGCGAAGATCCTTCGTGGGGAAATCCCCTGCACCAAGGTCTATGAAAATGATCACGTGCTGGCCTTTGAGGACATCAACCCGCAGGCGCCGAACCATGTTTTAGTTATCCCGAAAGGGGCCTATGTTTCCAATGATGATTTCACCGCTAATGCCAGTGATATAGAGGTGACTGGATTTTTTCGTGCCGTCGGCCATGTCGCCCGGGAGCTGGGACTGGCGGATCCGGGTTACCGGATGCTCGCCAATACCGGGCATGATGGCGGACAGGAAGTGCCGCATTTCCACGTTCATATTTGTGGCGGCCGCGTGTTGGGTCGAATGATTCAGCCGGCCGGGTAAGTTCTGTCCTTGCCTCGCATTTTCCAAAGGTGGAAAATGTCGTCCGGAGGAGTTCACTATGACTTATGAAACAATAGACGTTCAGGAGATGTCGCCAGCCTGTGGCGCGATCATCGACGGGATCGATCTTTCGCAAGACCTGACCAACCTGCAGTTTGACGAAATTCACGAAGCCTTGATCGACCGTACCGTGATTGTCTTTCGGGATCAGAACTTGACCCCCGAACAGCAGGTCGCCTTCTCCCGCCGCTTCGGTGAGCCGCAGCCTTCCGGGGTCTCCGGTTTTGAGAAAAGTAAGGAAAACCCGGAAATCGACATTCTGGAATATGATTCCGATAACCCGCCGCACGTGACTCGTGATTTGTGGCACACGGATTTTGTCGGAACGGAACGCCCGGCCATGGGCACGGTTCTCTATGCCAAGGACATCCCAACAGGTGGTGGTGACACGATCTGGGTCAATATGGTGGCGGCCTATGAGGCACTGTCCGACCGGATGAAAGCGCATCTTGAGGGGCTTGAGGCCTATCACGATTCCTATCAACCCTATGCTGAGGAAGTGCGCCCGGAAATGTATGAAGGCGACAAGGGTACGGATTACATCAGAAATAAGCGGGCGACATATCGCCCGGCGTTACATCCGCTGATTCGCAAACACCCGGTGACCGGCAAGCGCGGCCTTTTCGTCAATGAATCCATGACCACCTTCATCAAGGATATGGACCGAAAGGAAAGCGGTATGTTGCTGCGCTATCTCTTCGATTACTTGCGCACGCCGGAATTCAACTATCGCCATAAATGGCAGACCAATGATCTCGCGGTCTGGGACAATCGGGTGTCCTTGCATTACGCATTGTTCGACTACACCGAACACCGCCTGATGCATCGCATCGTGATCCAAGGCGATGTGCCCTTCGCCTGAATCAGAGAATTCTAGAGATCAGGTGTGAAAACGGAGCCGACGGGGGAAGTCGGCTCCGTTTTGCGTTGGCGCATCCAATGAACGGATGCAAGCCAGCCTAGGCGTGGCGCTGGGCTTCCACATCAAACAGGCGGGCGGTGCCCCGCCTCAGAAAGCGGAATGCAGCTGTGAACAGCCGGTACAGGGTTTTAGAACGGAGCTGCTCTGCCGCGTGGATTGTGGCGTAGAGCTCGCTATTTGTGAGCACCCGATTACTCATATCTTCGTTCATCGGGATCGTCGTGTTTTTGGTTTCGGTCTTCATGAATAACTCCGTCGTAAATGTGACGGCATCACCTCCGCGCGCCCTGTTTTTGTTGCAGCGCACAATGAGTATATAGTTGGTTTTTCAAGGATTAACACCCGCGTTTTGTGCAATGCACAAATGTGCGGGGCGCAATCATGTGTCCTGCCGTGTTCCGGCGACCTAGTTGCCGCATAGGCCCCAGTCAGGGGAGTGGGATGCTGTCGATGAGCCGGGTTTCGCCGAGCCAGGCGGCCGACAATACTCTTCGGGAGTGCCCAGATAATGGTTGGGCCAATGTCTCGGCATCCCGGACTTCAAGATACTCAACGGGCGAAAAGCCGTTCTCGGCAAGCTGGACACGGCCAGCCGCGCAAGCGGCTTCCGAGCCTATCCCGTTGCGCAGGCGGGCCGCCACATCCATCAGTGTCCGGTACATTTGTGGTGCGACGTCCCGTTCGGCCTTACTCAGATGAAGGTTGCGCGAGGACATGGCGAGCCCGTCTGGTTCACGCACGGTTGGCACGCCAAGAATTTCCACCGGGATATTGAGGTCCCGTGACAGCCGATGGATGACCTGCAGTTGCTGATAGTCTTTCTCACCGAAAAGGGCGATATCGGGAAGGGCCTGCAACAGCAATTTGGTCACCACTGTGGCAACACCTGCAAAATGGCCGGGGCGATGATCTCCACACAATCCTTCGCTCACACCCGTGACCGTGATCGTGGTGGCGAACCCATCCGGATAGACTTCGCTTGCCTCCGGTGCGAACAGAAGATCAACCCCGTCCGTTTGCAGTTTTTCGATATCGGCGGCCTCGTGCCGGGGATAACTGTCCAAATCTTCGTCGGCGGCAAACTGTGTGGGGTTGACGAAGATTGTCGCGACAACCCGGTCTGCGCGGCTTCGTGCTTCGTGCATCAGCGCCATATGCGCGTCATGTAATGCGCCCATGGTGGGTACCAGCGCAACTGTCTGGCCATCCCGCCGCCATCCGGTGATGGCTGCACGAAGTTCGGAAATGCTGCGGACGATTTCCAGATCGGACATCGGGTGGGGCTCCGTTAGCTGTCCTTTTTCGGTGCCGGTTTGGCATCGAAACAGTGTTCGGGTCCCGGGAAACTGCGGTCGCGAACTTCTGTGGCATAGGTGGCCGCGACGTCCCCGAGTGTTTCCCCGAGTTCGGCGTAGCGCTTGGCGAATTTTGGGGTGAAGCTGCCGAACATTCCTATCATGTCCTCGGTCACCAGAACCTGACCGTCACAGGCGGGGGATGCTCCGATGCCGATGGTCGGGATCGTGGTTTCTTCGGTGATCGTCCGCGCCAGGGGTTCGGGGACGCCTTCAATGACGATGCCAAAGGCCCCTGCCTTTTCGACCGCTTGCGCGTCGGCGCGAACTGCAGCGGCATGTTCTTCACCTCGCCCCTGCACACGAAAACCGCCAAAGGCATTTACGGATTGCGGGGTTAGACCGATATGCGCCAGCACGGGAATGCCGCGGGCGGTCAGAAAGGCGATGGTCTCGGACATGGAGACACCACCTTCTAACTTGACGGCGGCGCATCCGGTCTCTGCCAGAACCCGCGCGGCGGAATGGTATGCCTGTTCGGGTGAAGCCTCATAACTGCTGAACGGCATATCGACGACAATGCAGGCATATTCACTGCCGCGCACCACGGCCGCTCCATGGGCGATCATCATATCCAGAGTTACGGGGAGCGTTGAATCGAAGCCGTAGACGACCATGCCTAGGGAATCCCCGACCAGCAGGAAATCCACATGCGGGTCGAGCATCCGCGCCATGGGCGCGGTATAGGCGGTCAGGCTGACAATCGGTTCTGCGCCTTTGCGGGCACGAATTTCCGGGACGCCAATGCGCCGGGCTTGCGACGTTGTGCTCATCGAAATTTTCCCCCGACCGGCTTGGTGCCGGTTCTCCGGGCGAACGCTAATTGTGCGGCGCACAATTTGCAAGCCTTGGCTGAAAGGCCGGCAAATACGCCTGTTTAAGCGCGACTGAGAATCGTCACGCAGGCCACGGCCTCTTCGATTCCGTGAAAACCGCCGCCGTTTTCGGCAATCGCGAAACGGGCGTTTTCCACTTGCCGCCCACCGGCTTCCCCACGCAACTGAGTGGTCAACTCAAAGATCTGCGCCAGTCCTGTTGCCCCCACCGGGTGGCCTTTGGATTCGAGACCACCGGATGGATTGACCGGAATAGTGCCGCCCAGAGACGTCGCCCCGGATTCCGTGAATGCCCCACCCGCTCCGAAGTCACAAAAGCCGAGATTTTCGATCTGCTGAATTTCGGCAAAGGCGGTCGCGTCATGAACTTCCGCGACGTCCATATCCGCTGGACTCAAGCCGGCCCGCGTATAAGCGTCTTTGGCGGCAAGATGGGTGATGTGCCGGTCGAACTCTTCAGGCTTGCGATCCGACCCGGTTCGCAGGGCAGTGGCTTTAATCTTCACTGCGCGCGATCGATCAAACCGATGGAGCTCTTCCTCGCGGCACAAGATTGCGGCGGCGGCGCCGTCTGAAATAGGTGAGCACATGGGCACAGTCAGGGGCCAGCTGACTTTGCGGGCTGCCATCACTTCCCCCACAGACATCGGCGCCTGGTACTGGGACAGTGGATTGTACTGAGAGTGGACATGGTTCTTGGCGGCCACGGCTGCCAGTTGTTGCTGGGTCGTGCCAAAAGTCTTCATGTGGAATTTTGCCAGTGCGCCATAGATATCCATGAACACGCTGCGGGCACCTGTGTCTTCTTTGCCATCCGGGTCGGCCATGCCGTCGCCCAATGCTAGCAGGCGCGCGGTTGCGGCCTTGGCTTCGTGTACATCCCAGCCACCGTCGAAGACTGAAAACATCTTGGCCTTGTCCGTGTGGAACATTTTCTCGGCGCCAACCGCCAGCGCGACCCCGCCGCGCCCGGCTTGAAGCCATGTCCCGGCCATGTCCAGTGCGGTGGATGCACTGGCACAGGCATTCTCCACATTGAACACCGGGATTTCCTGAATTCCCATATCGCGGAGTGCGATTTCGCCGGGGATCGAACCCTGACCTTCGAGGATCGACTGGGCCGCGTTGGCAAACCATGCGCCCTCGATATCGGAAACCTGTGCTCCGGCATCAGATAGTGCACCGTTGACGGCCTTGGCGGTCAACGCCTTGACGGAGCGGTCGAGGAACTTCCCGAATGGCGTCATCCCGACACCGACAATATAGATATCACTGCTGCTCATGGTCTGGTTCTCCCGGTATCTGATTTCGCGCAGCACTCTATCCCGGAAGGGGAAACGCGCCTAGCGCGGTCGATAGGCATTGGGGCTGACCTCAGGCATTCTCGTTGCAGAACTTTGGGGAGAGGGAAACATGAGCGCGGTCAAACTGGCATCCGAACGTATCATTGACTGTGTGGTCGAGGCTGGGGTCGATCATCTATTCGGCTTGCCCGGGGGTGCGACCATGGAAATCTTCAAGGCATTGCATGGTCGCGAAACAGAGATTCGCACGATCGTGCCGCGGGACGAACAGACTGCGTCTTGCATGGCGGATATGTATGGCAAGCTGACCGGCAAGCCCGGGGTCTTTGCCGCGCAAGGCGCCTTTGCGGGTTCGACCGGGATGTTCGGTGTGATCGAAGCCTTTCTGGCCTCGTCACCTATGGTCGTGCTGACGGAGATGTCGGATGCCAATGGTTTCAATGTTCACGCGCCGATCCAGTCGGGCAGCGGGCAGTATGGATCTTTCGATCTCGCCGCCATGTATCGCAGCACCACAAAATATACCGCCACACCTCATCAGTCCCGTGAGGCGGTGATCGCAACTCAGCTGGCGCTGAAACATGCAGTGGCCGGACGTCCGGGCCCGACGGCCTGTGTGTTCCGTGCCAATGTCCTGTCTGAGCCGGTGGGGGACAATGGCCTGCCGGAAATTCATGATACCAAACGGCTGCTGACGACCACCAAGACTCTGCCACCCGAGGGCGCTCTTGATGCGGTGGCTGAAGCTCTGCGTGCGGCTGAACGTCCGGTCATCGTGGCGGGGAATGGTGTACGGATCGCCCGAGGTTACGAAGACCTGATGGCCCTGGCCGAGACGCTCGGTGCGCCTGTGGTGACCAGCTATCTCGGCAAGAGCGCAATTGCCGAGACCCATGAGCTGGCAGCTGGCTGTATTGGCTATACCGGCACGCCGGTGGCCAATGACACACTCGGTGCGGCTGATACGGTTCTGGTGATTGGGTGTCGACTGAAGCCTCAGGAAACCTGCTACGAGCACCCCCAGCTTTTCGACCCCAATCGCCAGCGCATCTTCCAGATCGATGTGGATCCGCGAAACGCGTCCTGGACGATTCCGGCCGAAATTGCCCTGACTGGGGATGCGGGCTTGACGATGGCGGCCCTCAACACGCGACTGGCCGGCCGCATCGACACGGCGCTGGCGGCGGCACGGCGTAGCACTTTCATGATACGGAAGGCGCTGGGTGCTTTGTTTGATGACCCGGCGATGGCGTCCGATGCGATGCCGGTCATGCCCCAACGTGTCGTGGCGGGGGTTGCGCGGGCGGCACCAGAAGACGCCATCATCTGCTCGGATGCGGGCAGCAATCGCCACTGGATGAACCATTTTTTCCGCACCCAACGGCCGGGATGCTATTTCGGCTGCGGGGGCATTGGCGGGGTCAGCTGGTCTCTGCCAGCAGCACTGACAGCCCAGATCATTCATCCCGAGCGTCCGGCTATTGGTGTATGCAGCGATGGCGGATTTGCCATGCAGATGCACACGCTGCTCAGCGCGGTGCAGTACGGGGCTGCGCCGATCACGGTATTGATGAACAACTCCCAACTTGGGATGACCGCCGAAGGAATGGGGAATCGCGCTATGGGGAGCGAACTTCCTGATACGGACTACGCAGCGATTGCACGGTCCATGGGGGCCCAAGCGGAACGGATTTCCCGGCCCGGCGATATTGTCCCGGCAATCCGTGCGGCCGTAGATGAGACCCGTGCCGGGGGCCTGCCGACGGTAATTGATGTGGTTGTTGATGCGGGTGTCGGGATGCGCTCGGCGATCTACTCACCGCTGGCGGTGGAAGCCGCGCGAGGTATCAAGCCCGGGGCGGCTTAAGTTGGTTTACCGCCCGGGCATGACCCGGGGGTAGCTCAGGGCCTCTGCGATGTGGTGGCGTTGCACCGGAATTCCGCTCCTCCTCCTCTTAGGTTCTCGTGGCGGCAAACCGGGCGCCTACGAAAGTGATCGATATTTCAAAATTTGACCTGCGACCCTGCGGCTTTCGCGACACCGGTACATCTAACGCTGCGGGTTTTGCCCCAGTCCAGTGTGAACATCACCGACTCCTAGGACATGATCGACACTCTGCAGTGTGCGCCGGTGCGATTCCTCGAACTTCGCGGTCAGGACATTGTGGCCTGAGGGCGCTGGGTCAGACCGCTGGGAACCCGAACAGTTCGGCCGGGTTGTCGGTGAAGATTTTCTTCCGCAAGGCTTCGTCGGGTGCCCAAGTGAGCATTAGATCAATCAAGTCGCCATCATTGGGCATGGCTTCAAAATGGTCGGGATGGGGCCAGTCCGAACCCCAGAGCAGGCGGTCTGGGTTGCGCTCGATCAGCGCCTGCGCAAAGGGAACTGCATCTGAATAAGGCAGTCCCGGCTCGGCAGAGAACCGGTTCGGGCCGGAGAGCTTCACCCAGCATCGCCCGGTGTCGAGACATTCGAGCACGACCTTGAAGCCGGGTGAATCGATGCCCATCTCGGCGGGTTGCCACCCCATATGATCGATCACGAAATTACCGGGTACAGACAGCATTTGGTCGCGCCAGGCCGCTGCCTCGTCAGGGCCACGAAACCAAAATTGCGGGTGCCAGCCGAACTCATGGGTGCGGTGGATGAGATCCATGTTGATGTCAGGACTAGCGCGGTAGGCAAAGCGCGCGCCCACGACGCCGGCGGTGGTCAGGATTTCCAACTCTCGGTCGGTGATGTCTGGGGCCGGAAGGGCGATGCCGCGCAAGCGGTCGGGCTCACGGGAAAGGGCGTGGACCATGTATTCATAGCAATTGCCCTGGACAACGGATTGCACAATCACGCCGCGTTCGATCCTTAGGGTGTTGTGTAGTTGCAGCATGTCGTCGAGGGTCGAATCCTCCACGTCTAGCGGTGAGGCGGGATTAAACGGGAACCGTGCCTGGGGGCCGTAAATATGAAAATGCGTATCGGTCGCGCCTGCCGGAAGTTTGATCTGTGGTGTCTTTGGGTTGCGGTCGGGCGGTGGTGATTTTAGTTTCTCAACCATAATTTTTCTCACTATTATGATAATTATTAAAATAGTTGAGTTTTTTTTGAGTTAGCGCAAGAATTGTTCGCGAAAACTAAAATAATAAAAACGGGGGTTTAAATGAACGCAATCGCAAAAATGCCGAAGACAGCTAAAGAGCGAGGGAAGATAGCCCCCGCCAAGCTAGCTCATGTGGTTCTTCGTACGCCGCCGGAGAGAGTGAAGATGATCCTCGACTGGTACAAGGTCGTGCTCGAAGGCGAGGCGATGTATGAGGCTGAGGGCTTGGGCTTCATTACTTACGACACCGAGCATCATCGAATTGGGGTGTTAGGCTTTCCGGGTATTAAAGAGCATGCGGATGGATACGCGGGGATGCATCACGTTGCATTTACATACGCCAACCTTGGCGACCTGATGCATACTTATTATCGCCTAAAGGAAGAAAATATCCTGCCGGAGTTCACCATTAACCACGGTCCAACCACTTCGATGTATTATTTTGATCCAGACAAAAACCAAGTTGAACTGCAGGTAGATAACATTCCTGAAGAAAATTTCGCTGATTATTTCAGTAATGGCGAGTTCACCTCAAATCCGATTGGTATCAAGTTCGACCCAGATGAACTGTTTGGTCGCTACAAGGCAGGAGAAGCAGAGAAAGATCTGCTGCAGCGCCCCGATGGCACGCCGCCGGACCTCACCGAGTTCCCGGCGAACTAAATAATCTATAAAAAAAGAAGGGGCCCCGGGGCCCCTTCGGTCTTTTAGGATAAGGCTGTCGTCAGCAGATCGCGTTTGCGCGGCGTTTCTCGATAGCGTCCCAGACCAGACCTGACAGGTTTACGCCGTCATAGCGGTCGATCTCCTGAATACCAGTGGGAGAGGTAACGTTGATCTCGGTCATGTAGTCACCGATCACATCAATTCCGACAAAGATCAGGCCCTGCTCGCGCAGCGTCGGGCCAATAGCCGCGCAGATTTCCTGCTCCCGTTGGGTGAGATCGCTACGTTCAGCGCGACCACCCACATGCATGTTGGAGCGCGCCTCGCCTTCGGCTGGAACCCGGTTGATCGCGCCTACAGGTTCGCCATCAACCAGAATAATTCGTTTGTCGCCCTGACGCACCTCGGGAAGGTAGCGCTGGGCAATGACCGGCTCGCGGGACATCTTTGTGAATATTTCCAGTAGCGAATTCAAATTTTCGTCACCGGGCTGAATGTGGAATACGCCTGCCCCGCCATTGCCGTAGAGCGGCTTGACGATGATGTCCTTGTACTTTTTCCGGAACGCGATGATTTCCTCGCGCGACGAGCTGATCAGCGTCGGTGGCATCAGGCCTTCAAAATGGGTGACAAAGAGCTTTTCCGGCGCATTGCGGACGGAAACTGGATCGTTCACCACCAGCGTTTTCGGGTGAACGTGCTCGAGGATATGCGTGGCCGTGATGTAGGCCATGTCGAAGGGCGGGTCCTGTCGCATCAGCACTACATCGACATCGGCGAGGTCGAGAGTTTTGGGGTCCCCCAGCGTGAAGTGGTTACCCTCTTTACGGCGCACCTTAAGCGGTCGCACCTTGGCGACCACCCGGCCTTCGAGGAATGATAAATCCTGTGGCAGATAGTGGTAGAGACCATGTCCGCGTGACTGGGCCTCAAGGGCCATCGCGAAGGTTGAATCGCCATTGATGTCGATCGCATCGATCGGGTCCATCTGGATAGCAACGGCAAGGCTCATGACGGGCAGGCTCCGGCGGGGTGTATCGGCGTACAATCTAAGGGTTTTCCCGGCTTTGGCAATTCTCTGTCCCGCGAAATCTGTGTGTCAGTTCAGCTGTTCGCAAATATTGGAAATAAGGCATGCCACTTGAGCCCGGTCAGCGACGCCGCGCCGGGGGCAAACAGCAGCATGTCCTCCGCAACCGTCAGGCGTCCGGCGATCTTGTTAAACCTCAGGGTATTCGCGGGATGTCAGCAGGAGCGCCGCTTCAGCGAGATCTATTTGCGCGTTGTCATTACCGGCCATTCTACGAAGTGCAAGCTGGAACTCGTTGTCTGACACGGGTCGGTTAGCGCTGCGCGGCTGGCTTCTCTAGTGGTTTTCCAGCCGGAGCGGCAGCCCGCCGCGGGTCATCCTTTAAAATCACATGGCTGATCACGCGTTTGACGTTGGGGATGTCGCGGGCGATCCCGAACACTCGGTCGAGCTCGGCGCGGTTCTGTGCCACGCCCATCAGGAAGACAGTTCCTGCGACAGACCGTGTCAGATAATTGATTGAGCTAATTTTGGTGTCCAACAATAACTGGAAGTCCAGACGCGCGTTGATCAGGGTGTCGTTGCCGAAGTTGTTGAGGACGCTGGCGTTGGAAATTTCAATCTCGTTGATCACCTCACGAACATTTTTAGGTTGCCAGGCAATCTGGACGGCTTTGTCGGCGCGTGCCTGATCGGGAACCCGGCCGGAAAGCAGAACTCGACCCTCATAGATCTGCAGATTGAGACGACTAAAGGTGTCGAAATCATTTTTGAACCAGGCTTCGTTGATTGCGACTCGTATCAGGGCGTCTGACCCAGCGCCCTTTATGCCACGCTCTTCTGAAGCTGAAACGCCGACCGAAGCGCCTGCTCCCAAAACAACCCCGGCGGGTGCGCAGGCCGACAACATTATCGTACCCGCCACAAGGGCGGCGCATAATTGATGGATTTGCTTCATGTTTTGCATTGTTTTGGCCATGTTGGTGCTCTCGAACGCGGTTTGGGACTAAGTGATACGCCTCGGTACGCTCTTTGGCATATTGTAGATTTGCAGTAAGAAAATATTAGGTGACGTGCGTGGTATCTTGCTGTTGTCGGTCGTCGTTCCTGAGTTAATTTTTCTCGTCCGCACCAGAAATTGCGAGAGCCATGCCATAAACCTCACGGCGTGCGCGGCCGGTTTGTTGCGCGATTTCACTCGCTGCATCGCGCACGCTCATGGTGGTCAAGGCGTCTCGGATTGCCTGCTCAACGGTTTCATCGCTCATAGTCTCTGCCCCGGGTGGCCCGACAATCACAACAATTTCGCCGCGTGGGCCGCCCGCTTCTCCGTATGTCGCTGCGAGATTGAGGAGCGTGCCGCGAATTACTTCCTCATGAAGTTTGGTTATTTCTCGGGCAACGACGGCGTCACGAGAACCTAGCACATCGAGCATATCGGCCAGGGATAACGGGAGGCGGCCAGAGGATTCATAAAATACAAGACTTCCGGGTATTCGTGCCAGCTCTTCCAGACGCTTGCGGCGGGCGCCTCTTTTGGGCGGCAGGAAGCCAGCGAAAAAGAAGCTGTCGGTGGGCAGGCCAGAGGAGACCAGTCCGGCGATTGCGGCATTGGCACCAGGAATGGGATAAACAGGAATGCCTTCTGACACGGCAGCTTCGACTAGTTTGAAGCCGGGGTCCGAAATTAGCGGCGTCCCGGCATCACTGACCAATGCCAGGCAATCGCCCCCATTGAGGCGCCTAATCAAGCCCGGGAGCACCCTTTGTGCGTTGTGGTCGTTGTAGGAGATGGTTTTGGTAGTGATGCCGTATCGCGTGAGTAGTTTCCGGGTAACCCGTGTGTCTTCGCAGACGATCAAGTTAGCGGTGCCCAGAACATCGAGGGCGCGTAAGGTGATGTCGCGAAGATTACCGATGGGTGTGGCTACCGGATATAGCCCTGCGCTCAATAAACGTATGGGTGCTTGTTCGCACTGCGCTGCGCCGTTAGGTTCTCGCGCGCTGGAGTTGCTAGCTATTGACTGAGAGGTTTCTTTTCGTGCCACGATCGGTTTTCCCGTTTGCACCGCGCGTCATGTTGGTTGCGACTGTTTTCGCTCTTGCAGCGTGCTCGGAAGCCAACCTAGCGGTGTCTCTGGGCTTCATACAACCCGCGGCTGTTGTTGATTCCCCCGTTACTGTCTTGGCCCCGTTTCTTGAAGAGGTCGCGCCGGTCCCCGCCGTGCCGGGTGTGCCGGGTGTGCTCCGCGTTGGTTTAATGATTCCGCTAAGCGGTTCTGCGGCCGGGGTTGGGCGCGATTTGCTCGATGCGGCCCAACTCGCCCTGTTCGATTTTACGCTAGATCGTTTTGAATTGCGGATCTACGATACAGGCAGTAATCCGGTGATAGCTGCCTCGGCAGCCGCACGCGCACAACAGGATGGCGTTCGCCTTCTGCTCGGCCCCCTGTTCTCGGACGCTGTCAGCGCGGCAGCGGGTGTGATGCGCCCGCAAGCTGTGCCGGTCTATGCGTTCTCCAATGACCGTCTGGTG
>JAPKDV010000048.1 GCA_028822385.1 Alphaproteobacteria bacterium | reverse complement strand
CCTACATTGACGAGGTTCTGCTCACTACTGTGCTGGGCTGGTGACCCGAAAAGAGTAGTGTAGGCTGGTTCGAATATAGGGTCGGAAAGTACATCGACTAACGTGTCGGCTTGCAATGCCATTTCGTCGGCATGCACGATAGGTACGATACTCTGGGCCCAGAGGTTGTCGCTCTTGCCGTCCCAGCCGAACCATCGGTGGTAGCGCAAGTTTTGCAGGGCGAGTGTGTTGCGATCGAGGGTGCTAAATCCTTCGCCGCGGGCCATACCGTCCGTAAAATTGCGTGCAGGCTGGTGACAGGACCCACAGCTTGTCTGCCCGTTCGCGGAAAGTCGCGGGCTGAAGAACAGATTACGACCCAATGCGATGGCTTCGGGTTTACCGGAGGCACGGTTGCTGAGATCTGTAGTTGGGTGGAGAGGCCATGGTCCGTGGGATAAGACGCGTGCGATTTCATTTTGTGTTAGAACGAGGCTCTCGGAGAATGCGGATTGTGAGAGTACGGAAAGGGCAATTAGGCCGCTCGCGACGGTACTAACAAGTGCGCGCGCGTGCCTCATTCGTCGGCCACATTCAGCTTAAAGAGCGTGGTGTTGTCTGCTCCATAGGCGGATATGTAAATCTGCCAGTCACACCGTATATGAAACAGCAAGCTGCACGCTTCGTAGGTGCTGTCGTCGGGGCTGTAGTAGTTATGGGCGTCGGACAGTGGCATTTTGGCGCCATGGGTGTTGGATGCAAAGAGAGTTAGTCCACCAACAATCAGGAATATTATGCGCATCGGCTCTGGTCTGGAGTTGTGTCGAATATTAATTCTTCTAGGTATATCTCATTCTCTGGAACCACCCCTCAGAAAATTTGTACCATTTCATTTTCGTTTGGCGTATTTCTGCAAATTATAAGACAATGAAAAACATGAATAAAGTGATCTCTGTTGCCCCGATGATGGACTGGACGGACCGCCATGAGCGTTCCTTCCTGCGTCTGATTAGTCGGCATGCGTGGCTGTACACCGAAATGGTGACCACGGGCGCGATCCAGCACGGGGATCGTGCACGGCTTCTGGCGTTTGATGAAACCGAACATCCGGTCGCCCTGCAGCTCGGCGGGTCGGAACCCGCCGCTCTGGCTGAGTGTGCACGGATAGGTGTGGATCTGGGCTATGATGAGATCAATCTCAATGTTGGCTGCCCATCTGATCGGGTACAATCCGGTCGTTTTGGTGCCTGCCTGATGGCAGAGCCTGACCTTGTGGCGCGCGGTGTTGAATTCATGCGTGCGGCAGTTGATATCCCAGTAACGGTCAAGCACCGGATCGCAATCGACGATCAGCCCGAATGGAAGACCCTCGTCGGGTTTGTTGATGCTGTGGCGGAAGCCGGATGCGAAGACGTGATAGTGCATGCACGGAAAGCTTGGCTAAAGGGGTTGAGCCCACGTGAAAACCGCGAAGTCCCGCCCTTGCACTATGACCTTGTGTATCGGCTGAAGGCCGAACGACCGGATTTACATGTCACCATCAATGGCGGCATCGATACTCTCGAGCAGGCAAGCGAGCATCTTGCGCATGTCGATGGGGTGATGCTTGGCCGCGCGGCCTATCAGAACCCGTATATGCTGGCCAAAGTAGACCAGCTTTTCTACGCCGCAGAGACAACGCCGCTGACCCGGCACCAGATCATCGACGCCTATCTGCCTTACATCGAGCAGGAGATCTCGGCAGGTACCCCGTTGATTGCGATCACGCGGCACATTCTGGGTCTGTTCAACGGTCTGCCTGGCGCTCGCGCGTTTCGGCGCTATCTTTCGGAGAACGCACCAGGGTTTGCCAGTTCCGCCGGCGAGGCTGCGGGCCTCGTGGCCACCGCGGCGAATTTCGTGTCGCAAGATGGCGATACAGTCGCGGCTTAGTTCTAGAGACACCCACTAACAAAGGTTGTCTCGTTACTATTCAATCTACTTTTGAGGCGTGCCACGCCGGGCGCACCGGCGTTCATTCCGCTGAGATCAAACCAGGCAATAACGTTTGCTTTGAGTTTCTCAACGGCTTACCGGAGTGGCTCGTGCATGGCCAATGCGTAGGACGACGTTTGGGTCAGGCAGGGCCGTTTACAGGCCGTAAGCATTCCGTTCAATTGTCCGTGTCCGTGGGGGTGCCTGCTGATACGAAACGGGTTCAGGTCAGACATTCAACGACCTCCGCGTTATTCGATGCCTCGTACGGCAAGTATCGCATGAAGGTCACCGTGATGTGTCTCAATCAGATCGTCTGCAGCATCGGCATTAAATCCGAGTGCCACTAGGATTGCGGTTTTAACGTGATAGTCAGTGGTTTCGAGCGCCGCACGTGCTGTGCTTTCGTCGGTGTCGGCACCGACGACGACGATTCGGACCGCACGTTTACGCAGCTTGGCATTCGAGGGAATAACATCAACCATCATGCCGTGATAAACGCGGCCCATGCGGATCATAGTGAGGGTTGAGAACAAGTTCAGGGCGACCTTCTGAGTGGTGCCAGCCGTCATGCGGGTGGAGCCGCCAATGGGTTCCGGACCCGATTCCATTAGGATCGCATGGTCGGCAGAGTAGAGGAGCGGCGTATCGGGATTATTGGCAATGCCGATGGTCAACGCGCCAGCGGTTCTTGCAGCGTTGCAGGCCGAAATCGCGTAGGGAGTCACACCGCTAGCGGAAAGTGAAATACAGACATCACCCGCACGTAGTGTCAGGGCGCGGGCGTCGTTCATCGCCTGCTCAACATTATCTTCGGCACCCTCGGCTGTATGTGTGAGAGCTGCTGGTCCACCGGCAATCAGATAGGCAAGGCGTTCTTCGGGCCAGCCGAATGTGGGGACAAGTTCGACCCCGTCTTGAACGCCCAGTCGGGCCGATGTTCCCGCACCGGCATAGATAAGACGGCCGGCGGGATGTTTCCGCAGACAGTCAGCAGCCGCATCGGCTGCGGCTGCAATGGCCGGAATGGCAGGTTTGAGGGCGGCCAGCCCACGCTCCTGCGCACCCAGAATGGTGCGCAGGATATCCGAGCTTTCCCGGGTCTCCAGATCTCGATAAGTATCGGCAAATTCTTCGGTCTTGCGCATAGAACCCAATAGCTGCATTCAACATCTCTAGATAACACATGGTTTCGCGCCGCCATGTTCTGAAACGCCGGTTCGGTGTGCATTTGTGTAGAATAATAACGAAACCCAATTGGGAGATAAGTCGTCGATGGATTCTCGCTTGTTCTGTTGCGTCGATGGAGGCGCAAGTAATACCCGTGTAGCGCTGTATGACGATGCAGGACGCCGCCTTGGCCTGTCGGTTGGCGGGCCAACCAGTCTGACCCTTCGCGGGGCGGGAGCGTGGCAAGAAATCTTAACCGTTCTGGAGAACGTTGCTCGTGCGGTATCTCTTGAAGGTGATTATCTGGCGCAAACCCATTTCGGCATAGGGCTGGCGGGTGCGAACAATTCGTCCCAGCGAGAACTGTTTATGGATGCTGCGCCGTCTGCAGGCGGTCTGCGGGTCTCGACGGATGCTTATATCGCAGCATTGGGCGCCCACGGGGGTGCTGCGGGAGCGATCGTGATTGTAGGCACCGGCAGTGTTGGTTATCGGATAGAAGCGGCGGGTCGCTGCCGATTGGCTGGCGGATGGGGCTTTCAGGTTGGTGATGAAGGTAGCGGTGCCTGGATTGGGCGCCAAGCGATCAAGCAGACGGTGAGGGTCGTGGATGCCCGTCACCGGCGTCCGGCCACTGCTTTGCATCGTGCTGTTACGACATGCTGTGGGAGCACCCGGGACGAGATGCTGGATTGGCTTTGGGGTGCCGAGCCAGCGAAGTTTGCAGAAATTGCGCCGCTGGTTCTCGAATGTGCCGGTGATGGAGACATGTCAGCGCTGGCGATTGTCACCGAAGCTGGTCGTGAGATCGACGCTCTGGCCGAGGCACTCGACCCGGCGCGAAATGTGCCTCTTGCGCTTGTTGGCGGCCTTGCCGAGCCTCTGGATCCGTTCCTGCCGGACCGTTTACGGAATTGGGCGCGTGCGCCGAATGAAGAACCAATTGTTGGCGCGCTGATGCTAGCCCAAGGCCGCGCCCCGGACGAAACGATTGTGTGGAAAAACCGATGAGCGAAGAGCAACGTGTTGGTCGAATTCTCACCTCAAGTGGCTGGGTGGCAGGGCGCATTGTCTATGACGGCCATGTTTTGGCGATCGAGCCTGGCGCGGTAGCATTAGGGGCGCCACGGATTATCCCGGGTTTTGTGGATTTGCATGTGCCCGGTGGCGGCGGGGCGGATGTGATGCAGGGCGCAGATGCCGTTCGCACTGCCGCGCGCCTGCATGCCCGGCATGGCACAACGTCATTTTTGCCGGCTACGATCACGGCACCCGAAGAAGAGCTGATATCTGCGTTGGCGGGCATTAGCGAAGTTCAGGCTAAACGTGCTTCGGGTGAAGCGCGTGTTCTGGGTGCTCATATGGAAGGTCCGTATATTAATGGGGGTAGGTTGGGCGCGCAGCCCCCGTTTTCACGTGATCCCGAATCTAAGTTCATTGCGTCTGTTTGTGCAGGCCAGATTGTTAAACTTGTGACACTCGCGCCGGAAGTCGAAGGTGGACTTGAGGCTGTGAGAGCCTTTTCAAGCGCAGGTATTGTTGTGCAAATTGGTCATACAGATGCGGACTATGAGACAGCCTGCGCCGCTATGGATGCCGGTGCGCGGGGGGTTACGCATTTGTTCAATGCCATGTCGGCACTACACCACCGGGCTCCCGGCGTAGTGGGCGCTGCGCTGGCACGCGCCGAGTATGCGGCAATCATTCCGGACGGTGTACATGTTGCCGATGGGGCGTTGCTCGCGGCTCTTCGGGCGATCCCCAAATTGTTCATGGTGACGGATGCGACAGCGGCAGCGGGTATGCCGGATGGTGAGTACCCTTTGGGGAGCCACATGGTCACCAAGCGTGGGGACAGTGTATTTATGGATGACGGAACGCTTGCTGGCAGTGCCCTGACGATGGATGAGGCGTTTGCGCGGCTTCTGGCGCTTGGGATGCCGTTGGAGGAAGCGAGCCTGCGGCTTTCAACTTACCCGGCCGACTTCATCGGTCGGCGGGACCGTGGCCGCATTACTCTGCGTGGCTGGGCCGATTTTGTGGTTCTGGATGGTCAGATGAAGGTCACGGAGGTCGTGGTCGAGGGAGAGACGATTTCCCGAGCCTGAGTTAACGCCACGCGGCCATGATCTGATCTGCGCTGACGCCATCGTTAAGTTTTTCGCGTAAGTCTGAGTGCCCAAACAAGTTGTCGATCGCGGAACCGGATTTATTCTTCTGGAGCGGAAGCCAAGAGAAATCCGAATGCTCCTGACGAAGCCAAGAGAGAAGGTGAATCCCCAGCGATAACGGCTTTTTCCGCATGTTCCGTTGTGGCCAGATTTGAATTCCAGGCAAGGGTTGTCCGGCTTGATCTCCGCCCATGCTTGTGATCACGGCGGGCGCCGCTGCAAACCCCGTATTCCATTCGGCCAGTGCGGCGGTCAGCGACAATGCATCAAGATCGGGCGCGGCGACGCTACGAAATGATGCCGATGAACCCCGGCCTTCACTGATATTGGTCGCCTCCAGCAACACAAGCCCAGCATAGGCTGCCACGGCATCTGGATGAGATAAAGCGGGAGAGGGTGGGATCCAGCCAAGACCAGCCTGACCAGCGATGTCCGCTGGGTAGACTAGATAGGAGGCATCGTCCTTTCCTTGTGTTATGCAAGTCGCTAAAAGCTCAGAAATTGTGTGGCCATGCACAAACGGTATGTCGAAATATGCAAGCAGCGAACGTCGTTCCGATTCCGGGCACGGGCCTTCTGCACCGGGCCCCAGTGGGTTCGCACGGTCGCAAACGATCACATCAATATTCTGCTCCAGCGCCTTTTGCGCCGCTTGTGCAGCGGTAGCGGCATAGGTGTAGCAACGCACCCCAACATCACGCAGGTCGATCACTAATGTTTCGATATGCCCGAATGTAGCGTCGTCGTCGAGGCGCCCGTGTTTGTAGAGACTGTAAACCGGAAGTCCGGTCAGAGGATCGAGGCCGTGGTTGACCGCTGCGCCAGCCCTCATGGACAGCTGAATGCCATGCTCGGGCGTGAAAAGCCTTATGGGGCCGCCGCCAGCGTCACTCAATTTGTTGTTGAGCGCCCGGGAGGTAGGCACGCCTTCACAGGTTGTACAGGCGTGGTTTGTCAGTAGGCCGACCTGGCGCTTCGCCAAGCCCGCGATGGTCTCGTTATCGGACAGCAAACGATCAAGACCTGAAAGTGCGAGTCTTTTATGTTCGTTCAGTTGCTCAAGAACCTGCATGGGCCCTAGCCTATAGACGGTCTCTGTGATCGCGGAAGGGCGTATCGTTGGTCAGACTTACGGTCAACCAACGGGCTACTAAACCGCAGACCGGTGTGGTTGTCGACGGCCTTTTGGGCGGACAAGGGACCCATCACATCACTCAAGGTAGGGTCGATGGTTTCGAAAAAACATCAGCTTCTATCGGGTCGTAGCGGGCGCGTGTTCGAAAAATTTGGCTTTTGGGTTTGACCAGTTTGACGCGCTTTATGGTCTCTTTGCCACGCTCCATAGGTGATTTCGAATCCGATGTGGTGTCAAGTTTGATTGTTTGGCTACACGCGGAATCTCTTCGAATGTCCCATAGCCTTCTCCCGTTGCTGCCGTGAGGTAACGAATACCGTGCGTAGCTATAGTTTTAGGAACTAGAACTATTTTCGCGCTATTTTGTTGAGAAACCGACTAAAAACTGGAGAAAATCAGCTAAGTGCAATGAGCTTGGGCCGCTTTTTGATCGCGCCCAGAACGCCCATCAGATCCTGCCCCTGCTTTAATTTTTGGGGGCCGCGTGAAACCGCATAGCTGCACGGGCGCTTGCCCTTTTTGGGAAATTTTTCAATCGAATAGAGTGGGTGTTCGGCCGTGTGGCGAAACACCGAGAACACGGCGCGGTCACGCAACAGATCAATGGCGTAGTCGCGCCATTCGCCGGCCGCGACACGGCGACTATATTCGTTCAGGAGGACGCGGAGTTCGTTGCGGTCAAATTTGACCTGGCTGGGGCTACGGTTCTTCTGGGTTACGATATGCACGGAACTCATAAGATATGCGCTCGCCCGTTTCAGTTATTTGATTCGGATATGATTTTTCCTGATTTTCCGTGGTGTGTCCAGCAGACACCATGTTTGCGTTTTACGTCCGGCGGCTAAGAGATTCGTGTGGGTTTGTAACAAGGGAGCAGGTGATGATCCCATCGACTGGTAGCAGACGTCAGTCGGTGGCTTTGCCTTTTCGCTGTGCTCAGAAATTTGCCAACATTTTCCGCTAAATCAGTTCGGGGATAGGTTGGTTTCGCCAGTCGCGCAGGACATCGTGTTTTAGATGGCTGTTTCATCGGGATCGACAGTAATTACAACACTCGCCTCGCAGAGGACCAGAGACGCTTGATTTTTGCGGGATTGGCACGAGCTTCAGAGCGTAATTTTTAAAGATGTTGTGTCATGATCGTTTGTCGGTTCAAATTACGCTAATTTTCCCTTATCCCGGTTTAGGTATGGTTTGATTAGGCAGGGGATTGTATCAAAATCCTGTTAATAGGTTGATTTCGAAGCGCGCTACGGCGATATAGCGCTCAGGCAGTTGCGCGAAGTGATTGAAAAGGAAATATTTTGTGTCTGACGAGTTGTTCCGTGAAGTAGACGAAGAGGTCCGCCAGGACCGTTTTCAGCAACTCTGGAAACGGTATAGTGCCATTGGCTTAGCTGTGGTGGTATTGATAGTTGGCGCGACGGTCGCTTTTGTGGTCTGGCGCGATTCCCAGCTGGCGGCGAAGGAAGCTGACGGCTCGCGTTTTTTGGCTGCGGTTATGCAAGAGAAAACGCAGCGTGATGAGGCGATCACAGCATTACGCGAAATCGCTCGTGATGGCACGGCGGGTTATCGGTTCCTGGCCAGTTTGCGGGAGGCTGCGCTTCTGGCTGAAGCAGGAGATGTTGCTGAAGCGGTCGCTATTTTCGACGCGTTGGCAACAGACGATGCGTTCGCTGGGCCCTATCGGGATGTGGCGCGTATTTCTGCTGTTGCACGCGGCATGGAGAGCATGTCTGTTGAAGAAGTCGAGGAGCGTTTATTCAACCTGAATGTCGCAACTAATCCGTTTCGCGCGACTGCACGTGAATTTCTAGCGGTTTCGGCCATTCGTGCTGGCAATGAGGCGCGCGCAGATGAGCTGTTGCGTGCGAACCTAGATGATCGGGAAACCCCCGCTTCTGTTCGTGTGCGCGCAAACGAATTGCTAGCGCTGATTGGCAACTGAGACAACTAAGATTGGTTCCGGCGATGTTTGGTTCTGTAAAAAAATTCTGGTTGGTTCCCGTCACAATATTTGCGCTTGCCGCGTGTGACACGCTCGACTTTATTGGGGGGGACGATGTTGCGCCTCTTTCAGGCGAGCGGATTGTTGTTCTGTCAGGGAAGAACCAGATCGAGGTATCAACGCAAGTGGCTGATCTCGCAATTCGGTTACCGCGGCCATTGATTAATGATGAGTGGCCGCAGCAAGGCGGGTTTGCAAACCATGCCATGCACCATCTGGCGTTGAGTGAAGTGCCTGTAGAGGTCTGGTCGACTAGTGTTGGGTCTGGTTCGGATGATGATGCTCCGATCCTATCGGGTCCGGTTATCGCCGAAGGGCTGGTCTTTACGATGGATGCCGACGCCGTAGTATCTGCCCGTAAGGCGGATAACGGTAACCTAGTTTGGCGTTCAGAAATTGAACCTGAGAACGAAGATGACGGCAACTGGGGCGGAGGAGTCGCCTATGATCTGGGTAACCTTTATATCGGGACCGGGTTTGCACAGGTCGTAGCGCTGAATGCCAAAACCGGACGTTTGCTATGGCGCACACCGGTTTCGGGGCCGATGCGGTCCGCACCCACTGCCTTTGGGGGCAAGGTTTATGCGATTACCAGAGATAATCAGGTGTTCGCTATTGATGCTGAGAGCGGCATAGTCGACTGGACACATACAGGAATTGAAGAAACCGCCGGCCTGATGGGATCTGCTAGTCCTGCCGTTGATGGTGATATTGTGATTGTACCGTATTCATCGGGAGAAATTTTTGCCCTGCGAGCAGAGAACGGGCGCGTTCTCTGGAGTGACAATCTGGCAGCAATTCGTCGTGCTGATGCGGTCTCTGCACTTGCTGATATTCGTGGACGCCCGGTGATCGACCGCGGTCGTGTCTATGCCGTTAGTCACTCGGGCCGCATGGTGGCGATTGATTTAGCCAGCGGACGTAGGGTCTGGGAGGCGGAGGTTGGCGGCGTTAATCAGCCCTGGATAGCGGGCCGATTTATCTATGTTGTCACCACGGAAGGTGATGTGGTGGCACTCGTCGCTGAAAATGGCCTTGTTCGCTGGGTGACACCGCTGGGGCGGTATGAAGAACCTGGTGACCGAGACAACCTGATCAGTTGGTCTGGTCCTGTGCTCGCCAGTGATCGTCTGATCGTGACAGGAAGTCATGGCGTTGCCACGGCGCTGTCGCCCTATACGGGCGAGGTGGTCGGCGAAATTGAGATGCCCGATGGTGTTTCTCTGCCTCCTATTCTGGCAGGTGGATCATTGTATTTTCAGACCGATAACGCACGCCTAATTGCGTTTCACTAGTTCCGGAAGGGACACACAAAATTATGGTACCGACTGTCGTCATTGTCGGACGGCCGAATGTTGGCAAGTCCACACTTTTCAATCGTCTTGTTGGTCGACGTGAAGCCTTGGTTGATGACACCCCTGGTGTGACGCGGGACCGCAGAGAGGGTGAAGGCTCCATTGCCGATTTGCAGTTCCGTTTGGTTGATACCGCGGGGCTAGAGGATGCGTTTGACGAGAGCCTTCCTGCCCGGATGCGCCGACAGACCGAGCAAGCAATCGAGGCCGCCGATCTGGTGATGCTTGTTCTGGATGCGCGCGCTGGGGTCACACCCCTTGATGAGCATTTTGCCGACTGGTTGCGCACGCGTGGTGCGAACGTCGTTCTGATTGTTAATAAATGCGAAGGCCGGGCCGGCGAAAGCGGATATCTGGAAGCTTATTCTTTGGGACTTGGCGATCCGATAGCTATTTCTGCTGAACATGGTGAGGGAATTCATCTGTTGTTTGATTCCATTGCGGCGGTTGAGGAGGAACCGGAAGAGACATTGGATGACGATTTCCTGGAAGAAGATGGGAGGGCGCTGCAACTAGCAATTGTGGGGCGGCCCAATGTCGGTAAATCCACTCTGATCAACACTATGTTGAATGACGATCGTATGCTGACTGGCCCGGAAGCAGGGATCACGCGAGATGCTATTTCGATCGAATGGGAGTTCGACGGTCAGAAGATTGCATTGGTTGATACGGCGGGATTACGTCGAAAGGCCCGGATCGAGGAAAAACTTGAGAAGCTGTCCGTTGGAAATTCTCTGAATGCAATTCAGTACGCTCACGTGGTCGCGCTAGTGTTGGATTCCGGCCAGATGCTAGAAAAACAGGACCTTGCGATCGCACGCCATGTGATTGAGGAAGGTCGCGCGTTCGTAATCGTCGTCAACAAGTGGGATAAGGTCACCGATGGTGCGGCAGCGCTTCGGGTATTGCATGACCGCATGCTCACGTCTTTGCCGCAAGGTACGGGAACACCCATTGTCACCTTGTCTGCGGCTACGGGCCGGGGGCTGGAACGGTTAATGCCCACGGTGTTGGCCGCATATGAGCACTGGAACCGACGTGTGCCCACTGCGGCGCTTAATGATTGGCTTGAAGGTGTGCTAGAGCGACATCCACCGCCGCTTGCGGCGAATAAGCGTTCGATACGTTTACGGTATGTCACGCAGCCCAAAGCACGGCCGCCAACGGTGGTTCTGTTTGGCAATCGGCCAGAAGATCTTCCTACCAGCTATTTGCGGTATTTGGAGAATAGTTTTCGCGATCACTTCAAGCTTGTCGGAACACCCATCCGTATTCAAACTCGGAAGGGGCAAAACCCCTATCACAAGAAGAAATAGCGTTAGCTAGGCGAGGTCGATGAGCTCGCCATGGCTGGTCCAGGCTGGGCTCGCCATTTCGACGAATTGGCCAACGACTTCTTCCGGTGTTTTCAGCGATTCCGGATCTTCCCCGGGGAATGCTGCGGCGCGCATGCCGGTGCGTGTTGCCCCGGGGTTGAGGAGATTGACCCGGACTTCGCTGTTTTCGAGTTCTGATGCCCATACCTTGGCCAGGCTCTCTACTGCGGCCTTTGTGACTGCATAAGCGCCCCAGAACGCGCGCGGGCTCGCAGCCGCACCGCTTGTGACAATGATGGCCCGTCCAGATTCTGAGCGGCGGAGCAGGGGGTCCAGCGTCCTGATCAGCCGCCAGTTTGCGTGTACATTGACATCAAAGACTTCGTGCCATGACTTTGCATCGTAGTGAGTCAGTGGCGTCATTTCACCGAGAACTCCAGCATTTCCGACGAATATATCTAGCTTTCCGAAGCGTTCGATTAGGGCCGGTCCTAGCGTGTCGATGGCCTCGAAATCGGTCAAGTCGCAGGGCACCAGAGTTGCCTGACCACCTACGGCCCTTATAGCATCGTCAACTTCTTCAAGTCCGCCGACGGTGCGTGCAATTAAAATAACATGCGCGCCTTCGGTAGCGAACCGCTTCGCGACAGCCGCGCCAATGCCGCGCGATGCGCCAGTAATCAGGGCCACACGGCCCGATAGGGCAGCTTGGGCAGACATATGCGTACTCGTCGTCAAGCTAGTTCGGCGAGCAGTGACATCTGGGGCACGTCATCAGCATGTTCCATGTCGGTCAGTGCAATCGGATATTCGCCGCTGAAGCAGGCGTCGCAATATTGCGGGGCTTCGTTATTCCTGCCCTCTTCGCCCATCGCGCGATAGAGACCATCGATACTGATATAGGACAGGCTATCCGCGCCGATAAGTTTACGAATTTCGTCGACCTCGTGATTAGCCGCCAGGAGCTGGGACGCTTCCGGCGTATCTATTCCATAGTAGCAAGGCCTGCGTGTGGGCGGGCTGGAAATCCTGAAATGAACTTCCTTGGCACCGGCATTGCGTACCATCTCCACTATCTTCTTGGAGGTCGTACCGCGCACAATACTGTCATCAACAAGGATCACGCGTTTTCCAGCCAACTGGCCTCGGTTGGCGTTGTGCTTCAGGCGCACGCCGAGATGACGAATCTCGTCAGTTGGCTCAATGAATGTTCGCCCCACGTAATGATTGCGAATCAATCCTAATTCAAAGGGGATACCCGCTTGTGCCGCGTAGCCAATGGCCGCAGGGACGCCGCTGTCTGGAACGGGAATCACTAGATCGGCATCCACGTGGCTTTCACGTGCGAGTCCTGCACCTATCGCTTTACGAGCCTCATAAACATTGGTTCCATCGACATCAGAATCCGGTCGAGCGAAATAGATGTACTCAAAAATGCACAGGCGTTTACGGACCTGCGGCGAAGGTTTGTAGGAATGCAAGCCATCTTCGTCGATGACGATGAGTTCGCCGGGCTCGATATCACGGATAAAAGTAGCGTCAATAATGTCGAGTGCGCAGGTCTCTGAGGCTAAGATCCAGGCGTCACCTAGCTTCCCGAGCACTAGAGGACGCACGCCGAGTGGGTCGCGCGCACCAATCATTTTTCGCCGCGACAAGGCAACCAACGAATAGGCGCCTTCGATGGCGCGCAACGCTTCGATGAACCGGTCGAGCAAACGCGTTTCACGGCTGGTTGCGATCAGATGCTGGATAACCTCGGTGTCCATTGTTGACTGGAACAGCGATCCTGCCTGAACAAGTTCGCGGCGCAGTTGACGAGCGTTTGTCAGATTGCCGTTATGGGCGAGGGCAAGACCGCCGAAGCTGTAATCGGCATAGAGCGGCTGTACGTTCCGCAGCACCGTCTCGCCTGCGGTTGAATAGCGGTTGTGCCCGATTGCGGAATCACCGGGCATGGTCTGAATTACTTCGGCATTGCCGAAGATGTCGCCCACGAGTCCCATAGCGCGGTGCGGGTGGAAGCGATCGCCGTCATAGGACACGATGCCCGCAGCTTCCTGCCCCCGATGCTGCAGGGCATGCAGGCCCAGTGCGGTGAGCGCGGCTGCATCTTCAGTGCCGTAGACACCAAATACCCCACATTCTTCATGGAATTTATCCTGGTCAAGTGATGGCTGAAACGGATTGGTTTTCATCATGGATGTCACTGTGTTTTCCGGATCAGATCTTCGAGACGCTCACGTGCGCCATCCTTATACCCTTCTTGGGGCGGAGGTGCAGATGATTCAGGGGGGCGTGTCAGGCGGTCGAGTGCCTTGCGCGCAGCGCCCACATCATTAGCTCGTTCCTGAGCCTTTTGGAGCACTGCGCCGGTGCCTCCGATGATGTTTTCAGGTAGTAGATCGCGCACCAATAAGGCGCCGCGTTCAACCGCTGACCAGGTTCGAGCGGTATCGTTCCATTCGGGTGTATCCTCGCCCCACACATCGCTCATGAACAGGAACGCCACACTGATCACTAAGGCTGCGGAACCAAGACCTGCCAGAAGTCCGAGTGATCGGTCGAGTGCATTCAGGCGGCCTGTCTTGATCCATCCGCTTAAAATGTGGCTGATGAGATGGAAAATGATAAGAGCGACGATGAATAGGCCTGCGCCGGATGCGATGTAGGCAACCCATTCGGGCTGAATATGTTTAGCGGCGAAAGGAGTAATCTTTTCAAAGCCATACATTGTGACCAATCCGGCTCCTATCCAAGAGGCGACGAACAACCCTCCACGCACAAATCCGGTGACTAGACCGAAGAGTGCGCCGAGAAACAGGATCGCCAGAACGCCGATATCGAACACGCTGAAACCTGAAATTTCCATTGTTAGATCGCCCCGACTTCTTGGGGTTTGGTGGGAGCATCAAATTGGTTGAACAGATCGCGCAATTCGGCAATTTCGATGACCTGAAGGTCACCGGAGTTCTTCTTACCCATTTTGCTGAGCGCCGGGATAAAGGCACGCTCGAATCCCAGATTGCTAGCTTCACGCAGACGTGCATCGGCTTGCCCTACACCCCTCACTTCGCCACCGAGCCCAACCTCACCAAATACAACCGTACGCAAGGGCAGGGGCTGATCCATATGTGCGGATACCAGAGCGGCTGCGACTGCTAGGTCCGCCCCTGGTTCGCTGATCCGCAACCCGCCAGCAACATTAAGGTACACGTCATGGGAGCCAAGATTGAGCCCACATCGGGTTTGTAGAACGGCAATGATCATCGCCAATCGTCCTGAATCCCAGCCAACAACCGCTCGTCGAGCTGTACCGAGTGCGGTTGGTGCTACGAGCGCCTGTATCTCCACGAGGACCGGGCGTGTGCCCTCGATTCCGGCGAACACGGCTGAACCACTTGTCGTGTCGCTGTGGCCGGCAAGAAAGAGCTCGGAGGGATTGGTAACTTCAGCAAGACCGGCATCGGTCATCTCGAACACACCAATTTCGTCGGTGGCGCCAAAGCGATTCTTGACTGCGCGCAAGAGACGGAACTGATTGGCGCGTTCGCCCTCAAAGTACAGCACCGCATCAACCATGTGCTCGAGAACACGTGGGCCGGCGATGGTTCCTTCCTTTGTTACATGGCCGACCAAGATTATCGTCTGCCCGCGGCGTTTTGCGACCCGGATCAACTCCTGTGCGCAAGTGCGAACCTGGGCCACAGTGCCGGGCGCGGAATCAAGGGTATCCACGTACATGGTCTGGATTGAATCGATGATTGCCACGTCCGCGGCATCCGGTGTGTCGAGCGCGGCGAGTATGTCGCGGATATTAGTTGCTGCAGCGAGAGAGACAGGCGCATCGGCTAGGCCGAGGCGGTGTGCCCGCAGGCGAATTTGATCGATCGCTTCTTCGCCAGTGATGTAGGCGACAGAGGTCCCGGCGCGGGCAAGTAGGGCGGCGGCCTGCAGCAGTAAGGTTGATTTACCGATGCCAGGATCCCCGCCGACCAGCAGGGCTGAACCGGGCACGAAACCACCACCGCAGACGCGGTCGAGCTCTTTCAGCCCGGTCAGGCGACGAGCACGGTTCTCAGGTGCGCCATCAAGCGAGGTGAAGGCAACTGGTTTTCCACCACTTCGCGAGACCCCTTTG
>JAPKDV010000184.1 GCA_028822385.1 Alphaproteobacteria bacterium | reverse complement strand
CTCTCCCGACCGATCAACGTGCTGTCGACCAATTCGGCATGGATGATGTCCTCATTGGTGATGGGAGCCAAAGGCTTGTTATCGGGAGCAGGCTCAGTGATCGCCGATCTGCAGGTCGAACTCTTTCAGGCTGTGCAAGCGCAGAATTTGACGCGCGCCCAGGAAGTTTCCGAACGCATGTGGCACGCGACCAATGCGTTTTATTCCGATCCGTTCGGAGATATGCATAACCGGATGAAGGAAGCGCTAGTCCATCTGGGTAGGCAGGACAAGGCAATTGTGCGCCCGCCGCTGGTGAAACTGACCGATGCAGAGATTTTTCGGATTGGCGAAGCTGTCGTTGCTGCAGGTCTTCCGGCAGCTGCTGAAGCAACGCGGGCTGCTGCAGAGTAGGAAATTAACGCCCGTCGGCTTTTGACATGCATATGAGTGTGCTATCAGCGCGCACCGATGTTGATCCTCAATTCCATTACGGCCCGTCTAGGCGGCCAGACAATTCTCGAAGAAGCGACAGCCACGCTTCCCGCGCGGAGCCGTGTGGGTATCGTCGGACGAAACGGTGCGGGCAAGTCGACCCTGCTGAAGATCATCGCTGGTGAGATGCAGGCCGATGGTGGGGCTGTCGAAACGCCGCGCAACACACGGATCGGCTATGTGGCTCAGGAAGCACCAGGCGGCACGACTACACCGTTTGAAATGGTACTGGCAGCTGACGAAGAACGGGTCGAACTTCTAGGCAGTGCCGAAAGAGCCACAGACGCGACTGAGATTTCGGACGCTCATGAACGCCTGAACATGATCGATGCCCATGGCGCACCTGCCCGTGCGGCACGCATTCTGGCTGGACTAGGCTTTGATGAAGAAGGCCAGCACGAACCGCTGTCATCTTTTTCCGGTGGCTGGCGCATGCGCGTGGCGCTTGCGGGGTTGCTATTCTCGCGCCCTGATCTGCTGCTGCTTGATGAGCCCTCCAACCATCTTGATCTTGAGGCTGCTCTCTGGCTGGAATCCTTTCTGCGGACCTATCCAGCCGCGATGGTGATTGTCAGCCATGAACGCGACCTTCTGAACAATGTTGCCGATCATATTCTCCATGTGCAGGGGGGTAAGATCACCCTTTATCCCGGGGGATATGACGCTTTTGAGCGTCAGCGATCCGAGCGTCTCAGTCAGGTTGAGTCGATGCGGACCCGTCAGGAAGAAAAGCGTGCGAAACTGCAGGCCTATGTTGATCGATGGCGCTATAAAGCCCATACCGCCAAGCAGGCACAGAGCCGCATGAAGGCCCTGGCACGCATGGAACCTGTGGCCGCCGCGACCGAAGATCCGTCCCTGCGTTTTGACTTCCCCAATCCCAATGAATTACGACCGCCATTGATTGTCGCTGACGATGCCGCGGTCGGTTATGTGGCCGGCACCCCGGTGCTCTCGAAATTAAACTTCCGCATCGATCCCGATGACCGGATCGCGTTTCTGGGTCGCAATGGCAATGGCAAGACGACACTCGCGCGGTTACTCGCGGGCCAGCTTCCGACCATGGCTGGGGGGATGACCTCAAGCGGCAAGCTGAAGGTCGGATATTTTGCTCAGCATCAGGTAGAAGAGCTCGTCGCAGATGATACGCCACTGGACCACATGTCCCGACTGCTGAAGGGTTCTAAGCCCGGCGATGTCCGTTCGCAGCTTGGGCGGTTCGGATTTTCTGGAGAAAAGGTACACTTGGAAGTCAAAAAGCTTTCGGGCGGCGAGCGCGCGCGACTGGCGCTAGCGCTCATCACCCGTGAGGCGCCCCATATTCTAATCCTTGATGAGCCAACTAACCATCTCGATGTGGATGCCCGCGAAGCACTCGTACAGGCGCTCAATGCCTATGAGGGTGCTGTCGTGATGGTCAGCCATGACCGGCATTTGCTTGAGATGACGGCAGATCGCCTTGTGCTGGTGGCCGACGGGAGTGCAGGAGAGTTCGCCGGTAGCCTCGATGACTATCGGGACCTTTTGCTGGGCCGTGGCGCAAAGAAGTCCAACAATGTTGTTGAACAGAAAAAAAGCAAGAGCGGAAACCGCAAGGATGAGCGCCGTGCGGCAGCGCAGGAGCGCGATCGAACAAAGCATTTGCGGTCGGCGGCCCATGACGCCGAAAAGGGGATGGCCCTTCTTACTGAAGAGCGTACGGAAATCGACCGCGCCATGTTTGATCCGGATGGTGGGTCAGAGACCTATCAGGGACAATCCATGTCTGAGCTGATGAAATCGCGTGGAGAGGTTGAGAAGAAGCTCGAACGTGCCGAGGCGGTTTGGATAGAAGCTAGTGAGGCGCTTGAAGGTGTCAGTGCCGACTAGACGGGCTTACCTGTGCCGATGTCCCAGAAAAGCCCGGCCATGATTTGTAATCCTTCGCGGGCGACGGATTCGAGCATGTGCTCGTTGGGGGCGTGCTGGTTGCACCCTGCATAAGAGTGCGGAACCCAGACCGTCGGCAGACCCAGCACTTCTGAGAAGATATCGTTCGGAATACCGCCACCAATATTGGGAATCATCGCAGCTGGTTTTCCCAAGGTTCGGGCGAAGGAGGCCCGGGTCTTTTGAACCCAGGGATTGTTGTGATTCTGTCGGGTGGCCCGCATGCCCGCCATGCGGGTAGGCGTCACCGTGACATCCTCAAATCCGTGGCGGTCCAGATGGCGGCGTAGAGCTGGCAGAACATCATTCGGGTCGGTGCCAACCACATAGCGAAGCTGGCAGACAGCGCGGGCTAAAGGCGCAATGGCATTCTGTGGTTTCGCGGGATCGCCGAGTTCCAGCGCGAGCACGGCGAAACTGTTCCAACCATAGACCCGCTCTTCAGCAGACAACCCTTCTTCGCCCCAGTCATAATTGATTTCCGGTGCACCCGGGCCGCCGGCGACTTTTATTTCGGCAAGAATATCGCGAATGTCCGTTGTCAGGCTCGTCGGGCGCCATTCAGGTACCTTGATCTGTCCACGCGCATCGGTCAGGCAGGCAAGTACGTGGGAAAGTATGGTTCCGGGGTCGC
>JAPKDV010000183.1 GCA_028822385.1 Alphaproteobacteria bacterium | reverse complement strand
GCGATCAACGCCCGCCCCTCATCGTTGGCCGTGGCGCCGTCCGGCCCGAAACCTTCGAACTGGGGCAGCCAGCCGTCACCCATCTTGGCAATGCGGCGCATCACGTTGTCTGACATGCCGCCAAAAAGAATGGGGATGGGCCGCTGTACTGGCAACGGGTTGATGCCAGCATCGGTAATCTTGTGCCAGCGGCCATCAAAGCTGACGGTCTCGTTGGTCCACAGGGCCCGCATTACGGCCACCTGTTCTTCCGAGCGTTTACCCCGATCATGGAAATTCTCGCCCAAGGCCTCGAACTCCACGTCGTTCCAGCCGATGCCGATGCCCAGGCGCAGGCGCCCGCCGCTCAGCACATCCACGGCAGCCGCCTGTTTCGCCACCAGCACCGTCTGCCGCTGGGCGACAATAATAATTCCTGTGGTCAGGCCGATGCGTTCCGTCAACCCGGCCAGATAGCCGTATAAAACGAACGGTTCATGAAACAGGGAATTGTGATCGTAGGGCCCGCGAAAATCCGGTCGGCTGGCCCGATTAGCACCCAGGACATGGTCAAATGCCAGGATATGGCTGCAATCCAACCCTTCAGCCGCCTGTGCATAATCTCGAACGGCTATTGGGTCCGATCCGATTTCCGTCTGTGGGAAGACAACACCTACCTGCATTTTTATCTCCTATTGTTGTGCGGCTGTTGGACCATCGCCAGCCAGAATGATACGTCGCTTCACTTGCGATATGCGTCGTGCCTGGATGCGATAGCCCATGCCACACCCACCCTACATCTATTATGGGAATAATATGCACGGGCATTATTGTTGTCTATTGGGGTGGAGACCGACGCGGTGGTGCAGCCGCGTCGGGTTCGAGATCGGTGGGCAGGCGTGACGCAACGTAGACTAACAACGATTGTAGCCGTAGATATTGCCGGTTTCAGGTTGGCAGAAAAATAACGTAGAATCGGAATTGGACGCCCAGTACCAACTGGTCGGGCAGACTTGGATCCATACGATGAAAGGAAAATCATATGCGTGCAGTAGGAATTATGGCGCACGGTGGCCCAGAGGCTTTGGAGGTCGTTGATCTTCCAGAGGTTCACGCCGGACCTGGGCAGGTGCGCGTCCAAGTGCGTGCTGCAGCAGTGAGCCCAACCGACACTATGGCGCGGAACGGATCACGAGCCGAACAACAGAAGCTCGACCCGCCGCCATACGTACCTGGAATGGACGCTGCCGGCACCGTCGACGAAGTCGGCGACGACGTTTCCACCGGCGTGCAAATCGGTGACTCGGTTATGGCCATGGTGGTCCCGCATGCAAGCCATGGCGCATACCGCGAACAGATTGTCCTTGATGCACGAGCAGTGGTTCCTGCCCCTGCCGGCTCGACGCACGTTGAGGCTTGCACTTTGCCGATGAACGGTCTCACGGCCCGCCTATCGCTTGACCTGCTTGGTCTGTTGCCTGGGCAAACGCTTGCCGTAACGGGCTCTGCCGGCGCTTACGGTGGCTACGTTATTCAACTGGCCAAGACTGAAGGTCTGACGGTCATCGCCGATGCATCCGAGGCCGATGAGAATCTCATCACATCGCTCGGAGCCGACATTATTGTCCGCCGGGGTGACGACGTTGCAGCACGAATTCGGGAGCACTTCCCGGATGGCGTCGATGGTCTAGCTGACGGCGCCGTTCAGAACGAGCTCGTTATTCCAGCAGTTCGTGACGGTGGTTCGTTCACGGCTGTGCGTGGTTTTAAGGGCGAACCGCTACGCGGAATCACGTTCACGGCCACTTGGGTGCGCACTTATGATGGCGAATTCGAAAAACTCGACCGTCTACGGCAACTGGTGGAGTCTGGAGACCTTACACTTCGCGTGGCAGATACCTACCCGCCCGAACAAGCGGCGGAAACGCATCGGCGGCTCGAAGCCGGTGGGACACGTGGCCGGCTCGTCATCGAGTTCTGAGTCGAAATACTACCCTAGTATTGCCGGTCGGCCTCGATCAATGGAAAGGGATTGATACGCAATGCCTATTGGGTGCCGATAATCGGAATTAGCGAACCCATGGCGATGCTCGAAGCTAAGGGATAAGCTGACATCGGCCTGACGCCGCATTACCAGCGCTATGTGCCATAAGGAGACTGTTAGTGTTTCCTAATGCATGGCACCTAGTGGATTGAATCAGACAATTCGAACCCTCGTTCGCGGCTCATGCGAACTGTTTGCGTAGGACTGCAATGCGGACGCTTCCGCCGTCGCAGCGGGCGAGGTTGAAAGGCAGGCCAGCACCCGGTGGGGAGCCTTAATCAAGCAGCGTCGCGAACCCGCATGATCGTCATGCGAGACACGCCGTGATCACGGGCAATTTGCGCAACGCTGATCCCCCTGCCCAGCTTCTCATGGATTTCCAACGCCGTTTTCTTGTTGGTAAGTTTGGGGCGACCGAGTGTTTTTCCTTCATTTCGCGCCCGCGCCAAACCGGCCTTTGTGCGCTCCACCAGAATATCCCTCTCCATCTCGGCAACGGCTGACAGTGTGGACAAAACCATCTTTCCCGCCGACGAAGTAAGGTCCAGGTCACCAAGTTGCAGCACCCGTACAGCGCAGCCTAAATCCGACAGGCGACGCACGGTGGTCAGGATGTCTATGGCATCGCGGCCCAGACGATCTAGCTTCGTCACAATCAGCCGCTTTGCTTTCAGAGTTCGCTCGACGGTATCTAGCATCTTGCCAAATTCGGCCCGCTCTGCCGCCGGCACCTTGCCGCTGACCGTGTCCGTGTAAATCGTGTCCATCTCATAACCAGCCTGCTCAATTTCGAGAAGCTGGTTGTCGTTGGTTTGATCCACAGTTGAGACACGGGCATAAGCGAAAGTGTGCATGGCAAAAACCTCCCTGTTCAAAAACCATGTTCATTATGCAGTGTGTTCATAAATACCGCAATATGTTTTAGAACATAGTTTTAGGAAGGCGTAACGAGATGTTCATATACGGTCGTTTTTGAACGTCTTTTCATGCTGTGCGGGAAACTGTTTCATATTGCGG
>JAPKDV010000047.1 GCA_028822385.1 Alphaproteobacteria bacterium | reverse complement strand
TAATTGGCGGAGGGAGAGGGATTCGAACCCTCGATACGGGGTTACCCGTATAACGATTTAGCAAACCGTCGCCTTCAGCCACTCGGCCACCCCTCCGCACGCGAGTGGGTCGTCACGACGTTTGCGAGACGGGTTGTGCCAAGGTGTTCGGCGGGTGTCAATCCACACGCGACACCATCTTTATTTTAGCAGTTTTCGTCACAGAGGTCGCATTGCCGGAAGCCAAAGCGCAACGCAACGTGTCGTGGGCTAGTTCCACGTTTCAGCTCTAAGGCTAACGGCACCGCTCAGGTCGACGCGGCAAGCGCACGCTCGAGGTCAGCAATTAGATCACCGGCGTCCTCAACTCCGACGGAGAGCCTCAGCAGGTCATCCGGGACTGGGCTGTCAGGGCCTTCCGCCGTGGCTCGATGCTCCACGAGGCTCTCCACGCCACCCAGCGAGGTGGCCGAGACAAACAATTCGAGTGCTTTGGCCGTTTCAATAGCCGTCGCCGCACCGCCCTTCACTCGCAACGACAACATGCCGCCAAAGCCGCCCGTCATCTGACGCACCGCAATCTCATGACCCTCATGAGCCGACAAACCAGGATAGAGCACTTCGCGTACCAGCGCGTGCCCCTCAAAATGTTCGGCGATACGTAGAGCCGACTGGCTGGCGCGCTCCACGCGCAGATGTAACGTTCTCATGCCGCGTAGCAACAGCCAAGCCTCGAATGCCCCAAGCATTCCGCCATTCTCGAACCGCAGATAATTCATCCGCTCCCACAGCTCATCCCTCTGAGCTGTTACCAACGCACCCGCCAGCAAATCTCCGTGCCCGTTTAAATATTTGGTTCCCGAATGCATGACTATATCAGCGCCGAGGGTAATAGGATTGGTCAGCACTGGCGTGGACACTGTGGAGTCCACGCCCAGAATAGCACCTACGTCATGGGCGATCTGCGCAGATGCGGCGATATCAGTCACTTCCCAGCTAGGATTAGCTGGCGTCTCTATCCAGACCAACTTGGTTTTGTCTTTCTGCACCGCATTCGCCAGAGCCACCGGGTCTCCGGGCGGCACAAAATCGACTTTCAGTCCCCAGCGACAACCAACATTCACCAGCCAGTTGCGCAACCCAAAATACATGATGGATGGCGCCACAACATGATCACCCGGCGAGAGCGCCATCATAACGGTGGTGGCAGCCGCCATCCCCGAGCCAAACACCATCGCCCCCGCGCCTTTTTCGAGGGCTGCGAGCAATGCTTCGAGTTGCTCATAGGTCGGGTTCTCATCGCGCGTGTAGCCTCGGTTTTTGAACTTCTCGTAGTTCTCGTCCCGCGCGTAATTCGTCGACGGATAGATCGGCGGTGCCACGGCGCGGGTAGAGGGGTCCAGCCAGCCAAGGGCCTGCGCCGAAAGGGTAGCGGGTTTGAGAGACTTGTCTATGTCACGTGCCATGATGCCGTGCTTTGCCGCAGTATTTCGGGGGATGCAATTTGGAAGCCCAGTGCATAGCATATTACATCATATTTCTAATTCCACATTCGGTGCTGCCATGACCACTTATATGATCGCTGCAATCGACGTTCACGACGTCGAAAAATACGAAACCTACAAAACTCAAGCCCCGCCACTGATCGAAAAACACGACGGGCGCTACATTGTTCGTGGCGGTGATTGCGATGTGGTCGAAGGCACATGGCCAGCCGGCCGTGTCGTGGTTTTGGAATTCCCTGACTGGGGCAGCGCTAACGCGTTCGTCGATGACCCCGACTATGCGCCCATTGCGGCCATCCGCCACGCCACAACTACATCACATATCTGGCTGGTCGAGGGCCCCAGTGATGGCCTCAATGCAGACGAAAAACATGGCTATCTGATCGCCAACATCTTTATGACCGACGCCGACAAATATGCGCCCTACGCCGCCCAGGTTCCCGACGCGCTCGCACCGTTCAATGGCAGCTATCTGGCACGCGGCGGACGCACACGTTCCGTTGAGGGCGACATGAATCTGGACCGGCTAGTTATCGTTGCCTTTGCCGAGACGGCGCAGGCTTACGAATTTCACACCAGTGACAACTACGTGCCGTTGATCAAAATTCGTCAATCAGCCTCGGATTCAAACGTTATTATCGTTGCCGGTCTTTAGGGTGCGGCGATCGCTGAAAAAGGTGAATGCCGGGTCGGCGCATATAATAAACTAGGAAAACACCGGTCAAGAATCCGCCGATATGCGACCAGACTGCTACCCCCAGTGCTGCCGGTGAGTTGGTCGCAGCCCACAGCAAATCCTGAGCAAAAAATGTGCCTATCACCAGCATGGCCGGCAGGCGTATCGGAATAAACATGAACAGAAGCACCAGCAGGCGCGCGCGCGGGTAGAGCAACAGATAGGCCCCTAGTATACCTGAGATAGAACCGCTCGCTCCAATCACAGGAGTCATATCTGTTGTATCCACTAGACAGTGAACAAGCCCGCCAATCGCCCCGCAAATCAAGAAAAACAGGAAGAACCGACTGTGGCCGAGAGCATCTTCAATATTGTCACCAAAAATCCAAAGAAATATTATGTTAAAAATCAGATGTGCCCAGCCACCGTGCAGAAACTGATAGGTGATGAGCGACATTAGTGGAGACACAGCATTCAATGCCTCCGGCAATTGCTGGCCCTCGAATAATCGCGCCGGGATAACCGAATGCGCAAGCACGACATCATAGCTTTGCGCAGCGGTCAGCAGAGACATCGCGACGAAAACGCCAACATTCACAATTACCAGACCAATGGTGACGTAGTGAACGCGGATATAGAGACGCGGGTTAGCGTCATGCAGGGGTAGCATTGGCATTTACACAATCCCAGAGTTTTGTAGGCTAACGCCGCTTGAACTTTTCTTTTCCGGCAAAGCCTTCAGAGACCTAGAAATAAGCCTGATCTGGACCGACGGGCGGGGTCCACTCACAATCACCGAATGGTCCGTCACCCTTCACCTCGACATAAGCGATCCGATCCTTCTCACTCTTGCCGTCGATCAGGACCCGGGCACACCAGTCGGCCACGTAGTCGTGGCAGTCCAGCCCACCCAGATTTGGCAAGCCCCAGAGCGGGTGGAACTGATCCTCGACCACCCACATTTCCTTGTTGGCGGTAATATCGCCATAGACTTCGATGGCATCCTCGAGCGGACACAGCGGATCGAATTCACCTGACACGAGCAAGGTCGGACATTCGACCTTCTCCACGTAGCCCTTCACGGTCATGTCACGGGCCATCTCATCGAACTCGTCCTCATCCTCCATGCCCGCCATGTACATGAACTGCTGTTTGAAGCGTGGCGAAGACTGAGTAAAAATTGTGTTATTCGGATTGAAGCATGCAACGGCACTAACCAGCGCAGCCGGACGATGGTCGTAGCTTGCCAGCCGCAGGGACCAGTAGCTGCCCATGGACACTCCGTAAACACCGATCTTGTCGTTTTCGACCTCTTCGCGCCCTTGCAGGTAATCCATCACAGCAGCACCGGCACGCTCGTAATTGTCACCCACCGCGCGGATCTTCTGCATGTTCGAACTGCCCTGCCCCGGACCATCGATGGAGATCACATGCATGCCGCGCGCAATAAAAGGATTCTTACCGGCCTTTGGCACAGCTTCCTTGGTCTGGTCCATCCCAGGCACATAGATCACGCAGGGTGCCTTGCGGCGGTCGGGCAACAGATGCAGCAAACAGGAAATCGTCTTGCCGTCATCAAAGGGCACTTCCACGCGCTCGATCGGGTAGGGCGCAGTCTCGCAACGGCGGTCGACCATGTCTGACAAGCGGTTGTAGAGGTCGATCTTGACAGGGTTATCATCATAGAAGATCGGATGCTGTGCCATGCGATAAGCTTCGATGGCGTGATCATAGTGATCCGTCGCTGTTGCGTTGAAGCCCTGCTCCTGCGCCTTTTTGGCGAGCATAGCATCGTGATCGCCCTTCTTCGCCCATTGCTTGGGCAACATGCGGTAGTTGTGGGCGCGGGTCGGCGTTTCCGAGTCATCACGCTCAAAGTTCTGCACCCGTCCGCGCATATTCAGCGCCAAGTCGAGCATCCACTGCTGATCGTCGCGCTTGGTGCGCAATTTCTTGATGGCCATTGTTCCCCCTAAATTTGGTTTTTAGCGATGCGGTCTACCGCCGCTTGAATTGTTCCTTGCCAAACATAACATCCCAGGCCTTACCCTTCGGCGAGCTGGAACTGCGATGCTCGATGAGCACCTCCAGACCGTTCTTCACGGCCGGGCGTGCGCCGACTTCTTCGAGCCAGCGCTTGGTGTTGGGATAATCATCCAACGGCACTTCCTGGCCTTTCCAGTTTCGCATCCACGGGAAGGCGGCAATGTCCGCAATCGTATAATTGTCACCCGCCAAATATTTTGTCTTGGCGAGCCGCGTATCGGCCACGCCGAACAGACGCTTAGTCTCGTTTGTATAACGCTCAGTGGCGTATTCGATCCGGTCCGGTGCATAACGACGGAAATGATTTGCCTGCCCCATCATCGGACCAACCCCGCCCATCTGCCACATCAGCCATTCCATCGTGGCGTAGTGACCAGCCGGATCAGTGGCTTCATCCGATAAAAACTTGCCAGTCTTCCGGGCGAGATAATAGAGAATTGCGCCAGTCTCAAAGATCGAGATTTCTTTGCCGTCCAGCCCATCGGTGTCGACGATAGCAGGAATGCGGTTGTTCGGGCTGATTGCAAGGAATTCAGGCGTAAACTGCTGACCATCGCCAATATTGACCGGAATAATTTCATGCTCAAGTTCGCACTCATGCAGCATGATGTGGACCTTGTGGCCATTCGGCGTGGGCCATGAATAGGTACGGATCATTTGAACTCCCCCCCCCTGAGGCTCTTGCCGTTACGACGCGCCACCTACTTTGACTGTCTCGAGAATGCTTGTCGATTGGCTCCCGGCTCATATTCGACGAACACAAACTTGCTCTGGTTCTTCTGGCGATGCTCAGGTCACGCGATGGCGGCAATGGGCCGGCACGTAGGCAGTGTCACCGGCGGCAAGTTTGCGTGCAGCGCATTCACTTTCGAGCAACAGCTCCGCTGAGCCCGCAACCCGGACCCCTGCAAAAAATGTCTCAATCACCTTACCATCTGCGGCATCCGGCAGATCGGCGAGCAACTAGCCCAGAATCGGCGTTTTAGGACCCATTGGCGTTACCGGACTTCAACCTCTTCCCGGGTTTCCGCAGATTCCACAATCGCCTGCAGAATTTCGACATTGTGCATTAGGTGATCCGGCGTGAACCGGTAACCGCCCTTCTTCCCTTCAGCAGCATCGGCCCATTGCTCCAGATTGGCCTTCACCACGTTTTGGGACGCAAATGTCTGGGTCGTCAGTTCCTCGTCCAGCCAGCGTGTGGTCAGGGTAGCGGGCTCGAGAATATCCACATTCGAATTCTCCCTCGCTTCGCCCCAACCCTTGTCACCAAACACCTTGATCGCACTGTGGAAGGGCGTCGTTGCGATGTTGCACATGAACCCGGTGACCCCGGATTCAAAAGTGAATTGCACGGTGACAACATCATTACCCGGGAACAGATCCGACCGGCTATTAGCCACAGCTCGCAACCGAGATACCGGTCCCGCGAGCGACTGGAAGTAATCGGTGATGTGCACGCCCAGCGCGGTCAGAGTTCCCAGTGGAGCCTGTTTGGCATCTTTCCGCCAGGTTGATGCCGACGTCGCAGCCTTGGTGAAATTGTTGTGGGACCAATTGCACTCGATGTGAATCAAGGTACCGAAATCACCGCCGTCGAGATGAGTCTTCATGGCTTCGAGCGCCGGCTCGAACCGTCGCTCATGGCCAATCCCGACCACCTTCAATCCGGCATCATTACAAGCAGAGAGCATGCGTTTGGCAGCCTCAGCGGAAAGAGCAAACGGCTTCTCACAGAAAATCTGCTTGCCCGCAGCAGCAGCAGCCAGAACTTGTTCTTCGTGAAGCGCATGGGGCGTGACGAGAATGACCGCGTCAATATCATCATCGGCGAGCACGTCTTCGTAGCTGTCACCAACATCAAAGCCTTGCGTCGTGGCAAAACTGCGCACATCATCAAGATTGACATCCACCCCACGCCGCACGGTGATCTTGTCGCTGCCCGACAAGCAGGTCACGATCTGCTTGCCCCACCATCCCAGTCCGATCACCGCTGCGTTTAACATCGTCTTCTCCCGAGCATTACCGCTTACTTTTTCTGCGTGTTCGTAGATTTCAAAACTCTAGCGCAGGTCCATGTACTGATGCCAACCTTCGCAGGTGTCAGTCGGTGTCCAGAAAGTTGCCGTCGATCTTCAGGCGATGGTTTACCGGGATCGGGTTTGCCAGAGTGGCTTCGACGAAGCAGCCTTTCTGCGCCGCATCGAGCAGGCGTTTCTGATCCTCGAAAGACGCATCGGAATCGAGATCAACATCCAGACGGAACGCGACGGGGCGGCTGGTATAGGGATCGCGCCCCTCGACTCGAGCTTCCCATTCAATATGCGCCTTCACCGTCAGCTCGCCAATCGACACCCGCAGGCGCTTGGAGAAGGCACGGATCTGGGTCATCAGGCAGGCCACGAACCCAGTGCAGAAATAGGCCAGCGGCGGCGGGGCGGTCATATCCCCTCCATGAGCCGGGCCTTCATCGGTGGCCATCTCGAAGGCTTCATCGACAACCGGACTAACCATCTGCCCTTTGATCTCATTGCGCATCTTGCCGACGGCCTTGCCTTCGACATTGAAGACCACGTTGAAGGTCTTCACCTTGCCGTCTTCAGCCATGGTTTCGGTTTTTTTCAGTTCTTTAGACATTGAAGTCTCCTTCTTCCCGGAGTTCCGGACTAGTTCGCATCTAAGCTCTCATTGGCCTAGTTGGCCGAGGTTTGTTCATAGGAATAGGAAAACATCTCGATCACATTACCAAAAGGGTCCTCGCATTAGCAGAGCCTGCGGTCCTTACCCGGCACGAACGCCCAGACTTCGCTACGCTATTTACCACCTAGAAAACGCCACATAGAAAAAGGGCGAGTTCAAAACCCGCTCTCAATCAAACAGTTGCAGCCCAGGAAATTACGCCGTGAACGCACCTGCGTGGTCACGCGCGAAGTCCGCAGGCGTACGCGGCGCGTGGCCGGCAAGTTTCTCTATCAAATCGTTGCCATAGGTCGCCATGTTTCCTTCAGCCGCCAGCCCCATCAGGGTGCTCTGGTGATCGACGAGCCAGTCCGGCATGCCGCGTTCTTTCATGGCGCCGATTGCGCCTTCCATCGGAACTGGTATGAAGTCTATCACCTTGCCGATAGCGCTTCCGATTGCGGCGACCGCTTCGGCCGGGGTCACATTAGGACCAGACAGCTCATAAACCTGCCCTGCATGACCTTCAGTGGTCAGTACTACAGCCGCCACATCCGCGGTGTCACGCACATCAATCATGCCCAAATTGATATCAGCCGGCACCGGCATCATCACCTTGCTCATGGCTTTGATGGCCTCGGCCATGTTCAGGAAGTTCTGCATGAAGAAGCCTGGGCGCAGAAACGTCCAGTCGAGACCGCTAGCGCGGATCTCTTGCTCAATCTGCCAATGCCCTCGGCCGATCAGCGCCGGTGTGTCTTCCGTGATGATGAAACTGCCACCCGACAGTTTCACGATGTGGCTCACACCCACGGCCTTTGCAGCATTCACCGCATTGAGCTGCTGTTCAACCATCACCGGGCTATGACCCGAGAGCAGGAATAGCTTGTCGCAACCCTGCATACCCGCTTCGATGCTCGCAGCATCAGCCAGATCAGCTTGAACCACCGCAACATCGGTGCCCAGCGTCTCGGCTGCTTTCGCTGTATCCCTAACTAGGCAACGAAAATCCGCGCCTTTCCCTTTAAGTGCCCCAACGAGCGCATTGCCCGTCATTCCTGTCGCTCCGATTACACCGATCATGTCGAATTCTCCCATTGTTGATGTCTACTTCACCGTTCTGAAGACGACCTTAGCCACCATACGGTACCGAATGGAAGTGAAAATAAGTCACATCTTCGCGGGGTCAAGTCTATGTACAGAACTCAAGAAATCTCTAGCGTGCAAAAAATCCAATCAGCACCGACAGCGTGACCATACCGCCCGCAGTCGAAAGCACCAGCGAGGTTCCCGCCCGCGCAACATAAACGCCATAGGACTGAGCGACGAGGAACACCATCAGCCCACCAGGCAAGGCTGCGGTGAGCGTCGCAACACCAAGTTCCAAAGCGCTCAGCTCGAACAGCCAATTCGCAGCGACAAACACCGCCAACGGATGCACCAACAACTTTATCGTGGCCATCGCCACCGCGTGTTTCACATTACCAGCGACGGGAAACTGCGCCAGCGCCGCACCCAGCGCGAACAGCGCGGCTGGGATGGTCGCTTCCCCCAGCATATCGACGATGCTGCTGACAATGCCTGGTAAGCCAAGACCCAAAAACGCCCAGACAAGCCCAGCCACAATGGAGATGATCACTGGATTGGTAACAATTGACCTCACGGCCAGTCGTACCGCGCTCATCCAGCCAACGGCGCCTGATTTTGCCATGTCATGTAACACAAAGAAAGTTGTCGAGAACACCAGCGAATGGAGCGTGATGATTACCATCAGCGGCACCAACCCAGCCTCACCCCAAGCCCCAAAGACAAGCGGTACGCCAAGCAAGGTGGTGTTGGAGAACATCGATCCCATGGCAAAAGAGGCCCGCTCTCCGCCACGCAGCCCAAAGACATAACGCCCCAGCGCCAGTGCACCGATCATCACCACAAATGACGCACCGTAATAGGCAAAGACGATGTCGAAGTTCAGCGCATCAAACGGACGCGACCGCACAATCGTACGAAACAGCAACGCGGGTACGGCCACATAGAGAACGAAATTACTAAGCCCGTTAACCGCAGCTTCGGGAAACAGCTTCGAACGTCCGCCTACCACGCCGAGTCCGATCAACCCAAAGACGGGGAGGACGATCGATAGAACGGGGATCATTGGTCCGCTCGGCGACTAACTGCCCAGCTTTTCCTGCAGCAGCTGGTTTACCATCTGCGGGTTCGCCTTGCCTTGGGTCGCCTTCATCGCCTGACCGGTAAACCAGCCCGCGACCTTCGTGTTACCCTGACGGTACTGGTCAGCCTGCTCGGGGTTGCCCTCAATGATCTGGTCGATGACCGCTGATATTTCACCAGCGTCGCTAATCTGCTTCAGGCCTTTTTCCTCGACGATCGCATTGGCTTCCTTACCGCTGTCGAACATCTCATCAAACACGTCCTTGGCGATCTTGCCGGAAATCGTGCCGTCGGCAATCAGGTCGATTAGGCCACCGAGCTGCGCGCCCGAAACCGGGCTGTCGACGATCTCCAGATCATCCGCATTGAGCCGGCGGAAGAAATCTCCGGAAATCCAGTTCGCCGCAATCTTGGGGTCGCGCTTGGTACCGCCCGCATCTACGACGGCTTCGAAGAACTCTGCAGTTTCCCGTTCGGCGACAAGCACACCGGCGTCGTATTCGCTCAATCCAAATTCACTGACAAACCGAGCAGCCTTAATGTCAGGCAACTCGGGCAGACTCGCCTTGATCTCCGCAATGAAGGCTTCGTCGATCACCACCGGGAGCAAATCGGGGTCTGGGAAATAGCGATAGTCATGGGCCTCTTCCTTGGAACGCATGGAGCGTGTCTCACCCCGGTCTGGATCGAACAGGCGGGTTTGCTGATCGATTTTACCACCCTCTTCCAGAATTTCGATCTGGCGGCGCGCTTCGTAGTCAACGGCCTCGCGCACAAAGCGGATCGAGTTCACGTTCTTGATCTCACAGCGGATACCCAGGTCTTCACCCGGGCGGCGCACAGAAACATTTACGTCGGCGCGCAGCGAGCCTTCCTCCAAGTTTCCATCGCAGGTACCCAGATAACGCAGGATCGAGCGCAGCTTGGAGAAATAAGCCGCAGCTTCCGCGCCTGAGCGAATGTCAGGCTTGGAGACAATCTCCATCAGCGCCACGCCGGAACGATTCAGATCAATACAGGTCTGGTCTGGAATACGATCATGGATCGACTTGCCCGCATCCTGCTCGAGATGGATACGCACAACGCCAACCTCGAAGCTCTCTCCATCCTTCATATCCACGCTCACGCGGCCTTCACCCACGATGGGGTCAGAGAACTGGCTAATCTGATAGCCCTGTGGCAAGTCAGGATAGAAATAGTTCTTCCGGTCAAAGATCGAACGCAGATTGATCTGTGCTTCCAGCCCCAGCCCGGTACGCACGGCCTGCCGGATCGCCATTTCGTTAAGCACCGGCAGCATGCCTGGCATAGCGGCATCGACTAGACTGACATGGGTATTGGGTTTGCTTCCAAAACCTGTTGGCGCGCCGGAGAATAACTTGGAGTCCGACATCACCTGAGCATGGACTTCCAGACCGATAATGATCTCCCATGCACCTGTCTCACCCTCGATCAGGTCAGCGCTGTTGTGGCCGGTCCGTGAGGTGAAATGCGCGACCAGATGGTCGGGAATATCTTCGGTCTGTATGTCGGTTGTGTTGATCATCAGTCGTCCTCAAAATCCAGCATGTACGATCTCATCAGTCACGCCCAGTGCGTCCCGGGTGAACGTCAGTCCTGCATCCGGGTCAAATCCCTTGCAGGTGTAAATCACCACCGAGAAAAACTTCGAAGCCGTCCAAAAATAGGCTGATATCCCACTATCGACAAGCGGCAGAAACGCATCATAGCCTACATTTTCAGCACGTCCGTCACCTCTTTCAATCATCGCATTCGGTGAAAACACTAAGGGATCTCCATAGGGTCTGGAGCCTAGCGCAGCGGCCAGGCCGAGCAGATAGTCACGCACAGCTGCCTCGTCGATGGCAACTGTGAATCGCCCCTCAATCAGGTGGCGCTGGCGGAAGACCTCAGGCGCGAGATCGCGGACCAGAGTCATCACGGTTGCGCGGTAAACCCGGCGGCGCTTTCCAGCACACCGGCGGCACGCAGCAGGGTTTCTTCACCGAAGGGCGGCGCTATGAGATGCAGACCCAGCGGCAAACCGTCACCAGAGAGCCCTGCCGGCAGCGAAATCGCGGGCAAGCCGGCCATCGAGGCGGGGACCGTGAAGATGTCATTCAGGTACATGGCAATCGGGTCATCTTGCTTTTCACCCAGCGCGAAGGCAGCGTTCGGCGTCGTTGGTGTCAGGATCACATCACAGCTGTCCCAGGCGGCACGGAAGTCATCAGCAATGCGTGTGCGTACCCGTTGGGCCTTCAGGTAATAGGCGTCGTAGTAACCGGCCGAAAGAACATAGGTGCCGATCATCACCCGGCGTTTGACTTCATGTCCGAAGCCCTCGGCGCGGGTCCGCTCGTAGGTTTCGGCCAGATCCTCACCATCGACCCGCAGGCCGTAGCGCATCCCATCATATCGCGCGAGGTTTGAGGAGGCTTCCGCCGGGGCCACGATATAATAAGCAGGCAGCGCATATTTTGTGTGCGGCAGGGAAATATCGACGATCTCCGCGCCTGCATCGCGCAGCCAATGGACGCCCTGCTGCCAGAGCGTTTCGATCTCTGATGGGGTACCGTCTATCCGGTATTCAGCAGGCACGCCCACACGCAATCCACGGATATCGCCCGTGAGTGCCGCGGCGTAGTTCGGCACCGGCAAATCGACGCTAGTGGAATCCTTCGGGTCGTAACTGACCATACCTTCGAGCATCAGCGCCGAATCCTCGACAGTGCGCGCGAGCGGCCCCGCCTGATCCAGCGAACTAGCAAAGGCGATGACGCCCCAGCGCGAGCAACGCCCATAGGTCGGCTTGAGGCCCACAATGCCGCAGAAGGCGCCCGGCTGACGGATCGATCCACCCGTGTCCGTGCCAGTTGCCCCCGCTGCGATCCGTGCAGCCACAGCTGAAGCCGAGCCACCCGAGGAACCTCCAGGCACCAGATCCTTGCCTGCATTATCGCCACTTCTGGCCTTCCAGGGATTGAGAGTCGGTCCGTAGTAGCTGGTTATATTAGCCGAGCCCATGGCGAACTCGTCCATATTCGCTTTGCCGAGCATCACCGCGCCTGCATCCCAAAGATTTTGGGTGACGGTCGACTCATAGGCCGGGCGGAACCCATCGAGGATATGACTGCCAGCCGTGGAGAGCGCACCCTCAGTGCAGAACAGATCCTTGATTGCCAGCGGGATGCCATCCAGCGCGCCGACCGCATTGCCTGCGGTCCGCCGCGCGTCCGAAGCATCGGCCATCATTTGAGCACGCTCGGGGGTTTCCTCGATATAGGCGTTCAGACCCCGCGCAGCTTCCATCGCGCTCAGATAGTCATCAGTCAGTTCGCGCGCAGTGAATTCGCCCTTGCTGAGCCCCGCGCCTGCTTGCGCAATTGTCAGATTGGTCAGTGCTGACATTACTCGATCACCTTTGGCACCACGAAAAAGCCGTCAGCCGACAGCGGTGCATTGGCCAGCACCCGGTTACGGATATCACCGTCAGTGACCACATCCACACGAAGGCGCTGAATCATCTCGACGACACTTGTCATCGGTTCAACACCATCGGTGTTGACCTCATCAAGCTGCTCGACCCAAACGAGAATATTGTTGAGTTCATCTGCTAGCAGACCCAGATCAGCCTCATCCACATGGATGCGGGCAAGCCGTGCAATTCGCTTTACGGTATCGGTGTCGAGCGCCATTACGAGCCGGAAGGTTGGGGTTCTAAATCGGCACAAAAACTATCATCGTAACACGGCGGCGACAACTCGGAAGCCATCGCCCTAAAAAGCGACACAACAGATCGGACAGACAGGCTGTGGACAGTCACGGCAATCAAGCCTTAAACAAAGCCTATGCCCATCGTCAAAACAACGGACTTGAAAGCAGCACTGGCGCCCCGCGCGCGTTTGCTGGGCTTTGACCTTGGCACCAAAACCATCGGTCTAGCGGTGTCGGATTCCAGTTTTATGGTCGCCTCACCCCTAGAAACCTTGCGACGGACAAAGTTCATGGCTGACGCAGAGACCCTACGTGCGATCATCATTGAAAAGGGTGTCGGCGGGATTGTTTTGGGCTTACCACGCAACATGGACGGTTCCGAAGGCCCCCGCGCCCAGTCGACCCGGGCGTTTGCGGACAACATCGCGGGCAAGTTCGGGCTACCGATCACCTTCTGGGATGAACGCCTGTCGACCGCTGAAGCCGAACGGGTGCTGATCGATCAGGCTGACATGAATCGTAAGCGCCGCAGCGAAGTTATCGATAAGATGGCCGCCGCGATCATCCTCCAGAATTTTATGGATTTTATGCGAAGCAGATAATGACGGACATGCACATTTCAGACGAAATCCTGATTTATCCTGCGCGCTGGCGGGTGCTGGTAAATGTGGTGCTTTATGGCGCGTTCGTATTCACAGGCTTCGCACTCATCGCTACACCGGACCAGATATCCCGCCTCGTGGGTAGTGCGGCCGTCGTCTTCTTCGGGCTGCTTCTGACCTATGCTGTGTTACGACTGCTTCTGCGTGCACCCTCGCTGGTCATCAACGAACAGGGCATCACTGACAACGCCTCACTCACCAGCGTTGGCCTGATAGCGTGGGATGAGATCACCGGCATTGCACGAAAGAAAAACTATCTCGTCCATCATATCGCGATCACCGTGCGGGACCGAGACACCGTGGTTATGCGGGTGCCCCTGCCCCGACGCTGGCTGGTGGAAATGATGGACATCATCGCCCAGGGAAACATCAACATCACACCAGGTTTCCTTGGCTCGCAACTGGACGAGGTCGAAAGACTACTCATTCAGCGCCGCGAACATTTCGAAAAGCCCTGAATACTTAGAATTCAAGCACCGCTTGCAATTTCCGGGGTCAGGTACCTATATTCCCGCTTTAATGACTGTAGCCACAAAAGGCCTATCCGCCCCGAACGTGCCGGCGGAAATCAATTTCCCTCATCGTCATCTATTGGGTATCCAAGATCTCTCCCCGGATGAGATAACTTATCTGCTCGATCTGTCGGACAGCTACGCCGAGCACAACCGTGCACGCGGCGGCAAGCTGACCATCATGCGGGATAAGACGCTGATCAACCTGTTCTTCGAGGACTCGACCCGCACGCGGACTAGCTTCGAGCTGGCCGGCATGCGGCTAGGTGCGGATGTAATTAACATCGCAGTCGCCAATTCCTCCATCAAAAAGGGCGAGACCATCATCGACACCGCGATGACCCTGAACGCTATGCATGCCGATGCTCTTGCGGTCCGGCACTCTAATGCCGGTGCAGTGAAACTCCTTTCAGAGAAGATGAACTGCGCGGTGATCAATGGCGGCGATGGTAGCCATGAGCACCCGACCCAGGCGCTACTCGACGCTCTGGCTATCCGCCGCCGCAAGGGCCATCTGCAAGGCCTTTTGGTCGCGCTGTGCGGCGATGTCGCTCATAGCCGGGTCGCGCGTTCGAACATCTACCTGCTGCAAACAATGGGCGCGCGGGTTCGTGTCATTGCACCGCCCACGCTGGTACCCCCCGCCATGGAACGGCTAGGTGTTGAAGTCTTCCACGACATGAGGGCCGGTCTTGAGGATTGCGACATCGTGATGATGTTGCGTCTGCAGCGCGAGCGCATGCAGGGTTCTTTCGTTCCTTCGGTGCGTGAGTACTTCAAATTCTACGGTCTCGATTACGACAAACTGCAGCACGCAAAACCAGATGCTCTAATCATGCACCCCGGCCCGATGAACCGGGGTGTAGAGATCGACTCTGATGTCGCCGATGACCTCGACCGATCGCTGATCCGCGAGCAGGTCGAAATGGGGGTGGCGGTCCGCATGGCCTGTCTCGACGTGCTGACACGCGAACGCTCAGACACCGACCCGAGCATAAGCCAATGACCGGCAAGATCGCCTATACCAACGCCCGGGTAATTGACCCGGCATCCGGCGTCGACCATGCTGCCAGCGAATCCGGCGGTGTGTTGACCGACGGCTCAAGCATCGTTGCAATGGGTCCAGATATCTTCAATGTTGGACGTCCGGCGGTCGAAGAGATTGTCAATTGTGGGGGCGCTGTGCTGGCGCCGGGCCTGGTCGATATGCGGGTCGATTTCTGCGAACCGGGTGCGGAACATAAGGAAGACATCGAAAGTGGCAGCAAGGCTGCGGCTGCTGGCGGGGTTACGGCCGTAGTCACGCTTCCCGACACCAAACCTGCCATAGATGATTCCTCAGTTCTCGAATTCGTCGCCCGACGTGCGCGTGACGTAAAGCT
>JAPKDV010000182.1 GCA_028822385.1 Alphaproteobacteria bacterium | reverse complement strand
AACATTCAACGCCATCCTACGCGAAGGCCTTGATGGCTTCTCTGGCGCTGATACCAGATAAGGACTTTCTGACGTCCTCGTGTCCGTTTGATCAATAACGTGACTGTTCACGATGCGCGCTCTGGGTCTGACACGACGATCACCGTTCAACAGAACGATGCTCGAAGCTAGGGCCATAGCCGACACCGGCGTTCCCGGCCTCTACCAGCGGTTTGTGCCAACTGCGGTCATTAGCTGCATATAAAGTGGACGACAACTCCGAGCCCGAACTTACAGAGATTCTGCCAAGCGGCAGAGGTCCGCGCAACCTACATTGGTGTTAATCACCGTGAACGTCGGGTTTGAGCCATTGCGGACTTCGCCCTTGCAAGCGGCTCCCTGATTTCCCGAGGGATTGAAAGCCTGTTCCACATATGGTGAACTGGTTTATCAATACATTCGCGCCACATGAGAGCCTCTGATGCCCCAGACCATGCCCGTCCATGCCGCCATTGCCCACGCCCTTCGAGACCAGGGGGTCGAAACACTCTATGGTCTCATGGGTGATGCCAATATTTTCATGGTCAACCACTATGTGCGCGAACTCAAAGGCCGATACGTCCCAGCCGTGCACGAGAGCGGAGCGGTGCTGATGGCGCTGGGTCACGCTTCCACCACAGGCCAAGTTGGCGCGGTTACGATTACCCACGGACCCGCTGTCTCCAATACCGTCACTGCGCTCATCGAAGGCACGAAAGGCACAATCCCCATCGTGCTGCTTTGCGGCGACACGCCGGTGGCGGATCCCGACCATCAGCAGGCTGTCGCCCAGCGAGCGCTGATCGAGGCCACGGGTGCAGGATTCGAACAGTTGAAATCCCCTGCCACAGTGGCGGCTGACGTTGCCACCGCTTTCCGCCGCGCCCGGCTTGAGCGCCGCCCCATCGTGCTCAACATACCCTCAAATTTTATGGCGGAGGTGACCGAATACTCATCTGCACCAGCTGGCGTTCCAGACCTGCCCATCAGTCCGGGCGAAAGCGACGCCCTTAACGAGGCCATCGGCATCCTCGCCTCGGCCCGCCTTCCGCTGATCCTCGCTGGACGAGGCGCCATCCATGCGCGAGAATCCCTGCTCAAACTGGCGGACCGCATCGGTGCGCCAGTTGCCACCACGCTAAAGGCAAAAGGGCTATTCAACGGCGCCACGTACGATCTTGGTGTTTTTGGCACCGTGAACACACCGGCTGCGGGCGAAGTGATTGTCGCGGCTGATTGCGTGCTTGCTTTCGGCGCCGGGTTCAACCGATTTACCACTGTCCACGGCACTCATCTTGAGGGCACTCGTGTGATACAGGTTGACGACGACATGCGACAACTAAGCCGCCGGCATAACCCGGATGCGATGCTGTGTGGCGACCCGGCACTGGTGGCTGAAACCATTTTGCACTGGCTTGACGAAGCCGAGATACCTTCGTCGCAAGCAACGGATACGATCAACGCTGACGCCCTGCGCGAAGGCTTCCCCATGCCTAAGCCGGTCAATGCACCCGGGACTCTGGATTATAGCCGCGCGCTGGAACGTATCGATGAGGCCCTGCCAGTAGACCGGCTTTTTGTGTCGGACGCCGGCCGATTTATGACTGAGGCTTGGTGCCGGATCGGGGTCTTGGAGCCTAGGAACCTTCTGTTGTCAATCAACACAGGTGCGATTGGGATGGGCATGGGCTATGCGATAGGTGCAGCCGTTGCGCGCCCGGATCATAAAACGCTTTTTATTTGCGGTGACGGTGGGTTTATGATGGGTGGACTGGCGGAGTTTTCCTCAGTTGTGCGCGAGGGGCTCGATATGGTCACGGTAATCTGTAACGATTCTGCCTATGGGGCCGAGTATATCCAGTTCAAGGACCGGCAGATGGACCCGTCCCTTTCCACCTTCAACTGGCCCTCATTCGCGGCCATGGCACAGTCGATGGGGGCCAAAGGGCTGCGGGTCGGTACAATGGCCGAGCTCGACGCCGCGCTGGAGATCGTGGTGGGCACGCAAGGCCCGGTGCTATTGGAACTAGTGCTTGATCCGGCTGCAATGCCGCGGATGCACAATTGATAATTGCCCCAAGTGGAGCCGAACTTTGCGAGGTTCGCTGATCACATCCAGGCAGCAATCCTATAATGAAACCTAGATGGAAGCTTCGTCCGCATAGTTGTCGTTCCGCTATCTGAACAGTGAAGACCGCTTTGGGTCAAAAGCGGTATGTTTGGGTTCGCTAATATACCGACCGCTATTGGGTGATAAGCGGACATGAGATCTGCCCCCTCCGCAGCCAATACAGCCCGACAACACAACACCCCCGCGACCTATATTCATTTCGTATATGGAATGATATGCGTCATAATGCCCGCCAGCCTTTGATAAACAAATCAGGAATATATCATGGCAGGTGGAATACGCCCCGGCGCTGGTCGCCCTTCAGGTAGCAAGAACAAGGTCACGCCGGAAATCAAGGCGATGGCGATGAAGCATTGCCCCGCTGCCCTGGAGACCATCGTGTATCTGGCCGCCAATGCCGAGACCGAGGCGACGCGGCTGGCAGCTGCCAAGGAACTTCTGGATAGGGCCTACGGCAAATCGCGTCAGTCAATAGCTGCCGAGGTGAGCCACCAGCCGCGGGAGATAGTCCTGTGGGGCAAGCGCGTCGGGGGCGACTGATGACCAATGGCCGCCCTCAAGGGTCGCGCAACGCAATGCTAACGCCAAAGCAAGCCAAATTCGTTAGAGAGTACCTGATTGACGGAAATGGCACCCGGGCCGCCATACGCGCAGGTTACAGCGAACATTCGGCTGATGTGACTGGTTGTAAGTTGCTAAGAAATGCCAAGGTTGCGGCAGCGGTGGAAAAAGGCCAGCAAAGACACGCCAAACGCTGCGACATAACCATAGACAGCCTGACTGCTGAACTGGTGGCCGACAGGACGCTGGCAAGAGAGCTAGAGCAACCCAGCCCCGCTATCACGGCCACCATGGCTATCGCAAAGCTGCATGGGCTGGACATCAACAAGATTGAAACGGCAGTCTCCGTTAAAAGTAT
>JAPKDV010000181.1 GCA_028822385.1 Alphaproteobacteria bacterium | reverse complement strand
CTCGGGCGCTCACATATTCTTGTCTGCCTTCTACCGCTGACCCCCGAAACTGAAAGCATCCTGAACGCGGACCTATTCTCAAAACTTCCCAGGGGCGCACATCTGATAAACGCGGCGCGCGGAGGACATCTGGTGGAAGATGATCTGATCCCGGCGCTTGAGTCCGGCCGTCTGTCCCATGCCACGCTGGACGTATTCCGCATCGAACCTTTGCCCGACAGCCACCCCTTTTGGGATCACCCCCGAATCACGGTCACACCTCACAATGCCTCGATTACCGACCCGCGCAGTGTTGGCCGGCAGATCGTCGAGGGAATCGCGTGCACCCAGCGCGGTGCAGCTGTCCCCAACACAGTAGATATGACGCTGGGCTACTAGACCTGTTCCTTCGGCCGGACTTGTTCCGGCCATCCACGTCAGCGAGTCACGTTCAGGCACTTGCATGGGCCCATGGACGTAGATACCCGCAACAAGTGCGGGCATGACAGATACGGAGCTAAGACAACTCGATATTGACCCATTTCAGAAAACCGGCATCATCGGCAAAGCTATCATACCAGCGCCGAATATTTGGTGCGTCGATGCGATCAATCTCTAGATTGAACCAGCGATGGGCAATCGGTGCGATCGGAATATCAGCCAGAGTGAAAGCTTTACCAGCCACATAGGCATTTTCCGAAAGCTGATTCTCAAGAACCTGCATCGCAGCGTTCCACTGGCCCACTCCATTCGTAATTGCTTCCGGATTTCGGTCTTCAGGCTTAGTCCGTACCATGCCAATAAATACGGGGACATGGCGAGGCGCGAGCAGCGAAATCTCCCAGTCCATCCAGCGTTCAACAACCTGACATAACGCAAAGTCTAACGGATAAAGATCGCTTTTCGACTTCCGGGCGAGATAGCGCATAATACTGCACGATTCCCACATTGCGAACCCATCATCAATCACCACCGGCACGCGACCATTTGGGTTCATGGCCAGATATTCGGGTGAATCATTGCGCCCAAAAGCACCACCGATATTGTTGTCATGGACATACTCAATACCCTGAGCATCACAGAACCACAGCACCTTTTGCACATTTGTCGACGTCGCACGTCCTAGAATATTTAACACGGGTCAGCTCCCCCAGTCGGACTAAAAAAAGAAAGGGCCGCAACATATGCGGCCCTCCCATTCTAAACTGTCTATTGTGACTAACGAAGCAACTACTCGGCAGCAATGGCCATGTCGTGGCCGGCGTTCGCAGTGATCTCGTCGAGCACCGGCTTCACCACCATGTTGAACTCTTCCATGTTCTTGATGACCTTTTCCTTGGGCATCTGAGCATAGTGATAGATCAGCGTGATAAACTCAGCAGGCATCTGTTCCCACTGGGCCGCAAGCTGATCACGGACCGATTCGGCGGTGCCGATGCAGTAGAGACCGGAATCAAGCATCGAACCGATGACATCAGCCTCGTCGAGCTTTCGGCGCCCCATGGCCGCATAGAAGTTCTTCCAGATATCGAAATCATGAGCCATCACAGCATCCACAGCCTCATCATAGCTATCAGCAATCTGTAGCCACCGTACGATGTTCTGGTTCTGCCCCGGTAGCCAGTTAAAGCCGTTCGCCTTGGCAGTTTCGGCATATTGTAAACCCAACGGCGCGGCCGTGTTGATGTCTGTGAAGTAAGTCGGAATGAAGCCCATCCGCGCGTTGTAGTCGATGGTTTCCGGGCTACCACTGCCAGACACGAAGACTGGCGGATGCGGGTCCTGATACGGTGCCGGGCAAACCGACACGTTGACCACATTGTTGTTTTCGTCAACTTCGTCCAACGCACCCATTCGCTGGGTGACGCCGACATGGGCGAGTTGCCAATCATCCACGCCCGTATCACCGGGATAAGGAATCTGCCAGGTATTGCCCTTGTGATTCATCGAATCCTGGGTCCAGGCCTTGAGCACGATCTCGATGTTTTCTTCGAAGACATCGCGGTTGTGCTGATCGTTGGCCACATCCTTTTCGGAAATGTTGCCCCCAGCCTGCGCGAAGCCCGCGCCAACCGCAGTCTTGTTGTTCTTGGCAGCAGTCGGAGATTTTGTCGACGTTGTACCGTAATGCTGACCGAAGACATTAGTCCAACGGCTCTGATACCCGCGGGCAAAACCGACAAAGCTACGACCCTGGCTCAGGTGATCGATGATCGCGGTCTCTTCAGCCACTCGGATCGGGTTCTGAATGCTCATCACATAGCCGAGCTGACCCACGCGCACGTTCTTTGTGATCGCGGCCCAATAGGCATCCATGATGGCTGGCGCAGGACCAACTTCATAACCTTCTGACCAGAAATGATGCTCGATGGTGGCAACACCCCAGAAGTTTAGGTTGTCAGCGGCCATGATAACCTCGTGCCAACCCTGAACAGTCTCCTGATAGCGTTCCTTGTTGCGACCGATCGGACGAAGCTTCTCGCGCTCCGCTTCGTTCTCGGCGTGAATGACCGGATAGGTCTGCAGGATTGGCTTAACCATGGTTATTTCTCCCCAAAATGTTTCTATGTCCGAACAGGCAGCACTTTAAAAACATTACTCCTTCTAGAAGTCTAATTTCAAATTATGTAAATTAATATAGTTTATTATAAATAGTTATAGATAGATCTTCCTCACCCCTTAACGGACCACCCCTCGTTGCGCCCATGTTCTACCGATGAGCGTCAACAAACATCTCTTCAACCGGGCGGAAGCTTTCGCCCGCGCCGGACGCCTCGACGAGTCCTTCAAGGTCTATAATGTGGTTCTGCTAAGCGAGCCCGGTAACTTCCAGGCACTCTACCGGATCGCAGTCGTAGAACTGATGCGCGGACGCATCGCGGCAGGAACCAAACTACTTCGCAAATGCCTGCGCGCCCAACCGAATGACCCGGATATTCTGTTCAGCCTTGGCCGCGACAACCATGCCCAGGGGGAGGATGCCGCCCCCATCCGCCATCTGACGAAAGCAGCCAAACTTGCGCCAGACCGAGCAGACATCATCTCAGCACTGGGCAACACTACCAGAGCTACGACACCCTGATGTCCCACTGGCAGGACGTCCTTGATT
>JAPKDV010000180.1 GCA_028822385.1 Alphaproteobacteria bacterium | reverse complement strand
CAACATCAATGCTACCGCTGTTCCTGTGAACAATGACGGCACCGTCTTTCTGATCAGCAACGCCTTTAAGTTCTGATCTACCAACCTCCCAGTCGGAGCCAACCTCCCAGTCGGAGATTACCCCCCCCCAACGGCGTCTACTCTCAAAAAGTGGGCGCCGTTGATTTTTTAGCGTAGCTTACTTTTAGGGGACTTAGTTGGCGGTGTAGTTAATTGTTTCGGGTTGGTCAGTTGGGCTCTCGCCATCGGCCTCGCCTTTTCGCGGTATATTGCATTGTCAAACAGACTGGCGGATATTCGTTGGTGGATCCGGCTCGGGGTAAAGGAACCTCTATCACCATCATGTCGCCGTCATATGCAGCGGAGTTTAGTGAGGTTGAGGGGGCAGAGACACCAGACGCGTCTGGTGCGGCCAAAACAACAAGCACAGTCACTCTGCTGGTTGTCGATGACGAAGATACCGTGCGTCTGTTCTCGGACAAGGGGTGCGCACTAAGGCCTACAAAATGCTCGCGGCCCGCATGGGTAAAACCAAGATGGAATTGATGGTGATTTTGACGAGTCGGTCGATCTGCTGACCTCGGATGCTGTGATTTCCAAGATGGATGGACCCACCCCGAACAAGAATTTATGCGATACGGTTTCAAACAAGCCTGTAATTTATATCTCAGGATATGCCTGGGAGGACGCCCGCAGGCGGCTTGGCTGTGGTACGGATTGCTTGAGCCCTTGCTCGCTGACTTAGTTGTCCGGAAAGGTTAGGCCTAGGTTCCTCACTGAACCGTATTGTTTGGATATGCACTAGTCTTCGGCGCGACTCCGAAGCATGAAGTACTTCAATCTAGCCCTAAAAATATTTGGCATAAGGCGTATCACGCGCCTGTATCCCGCCGTTTTTAAATGAGAACAAAAAAAGAACTTTACAGAAAGAACAAAACCAGTACATTAAAGCTTCATCAAGCGGACGGCCTGTTTGCCACCGTGTAATTTGTAGAATGAGGGAGCGATCAATGGGAAATGCGCAGCTTCGCGTCGTTGAGGACCAAATGAACACCGAAGACCGAAAAAAGGCGCTAGACGAGGCGTTGGGCCAGATCGAACGATCATATGGCAAGGGTTCGATCATGCGCCTCGGCGATGACAATGCCGTCGAGATTGAATCAATTTCTTCGGGCTCTCTCGGGCTGGATATAGCACTTGGTATTGGCGGTGTGCCACGTGGCCGCGTCGTGGAGATTTATGGCCCGGAGAGTTCAGGCAAAACCACACTGGCGCTGCATATAACGGCCGAGGCCCAGAAGGCGGGTGGCACGTGCGCCTTTATTGATGCCGAGCACGCCCTTGATCCCACCTATGCTCGCAAGCTCGGTGTGAATCTCGATGACCTACTGATTTCGCAGCCCGATACGGGTGAGCAGGCGCTCGAGATCGTCGACACGCTGGTGCGTTCCGGCGCGTTGGATGTGCTGGTGGTCGACAGTGTCGCCGCGCTGGTCCCACGGGCGGAGCTCGAAGGAGAGATGGGGGATTCGCTCCCCGGTCTGCATGCGCGCTTGATGAGCCAGGCGCTGCGAAAGCTTACGGGCTCAATTTCTAAATCCAAGACAACTGTCGTTTTCATCAACCAGATCCGCCACAAGATTGGCGTAATGTTTGGTAGCCCGGAAACCACAACCGGCGGCAACGCGCTCAAATTCTATGCGTCTGTCCGACTTGATATACGTCGCATCGGTGCGATCAAGGATCGTGACGAAGTGGTCGGAAACCAGACCCGGGTCAAGGTTGTGAAGAACAAGCTGGCGCCGCCATTCAAGGTCATTGAATTCGACATCATGTATGGCGAAGGCGTGTCGAAGATGGGTGAGATTCTCGATCTTGGGGTTCAGGCAGGGATCGTTGACAAGTCCGGTGCTTGGTTCTCCTACGGTAGCGAACGTATTGGTCAGGGTCGTGAGAACGCGAAGACGTTTTTCAAGGAAAACCCTGATATGACCATGGAAATTGAAAGAAAGATCCGGGAAAACGCCGGTCTGATTGCCGAAGCAATGTTGGTCAAGCCGGACGCTGAATCTGACGACGATGATGCACCGTTAGTAGCCGAAGGAGATTGATCTCGCCTGCAGTGGACAGGTAGCTCCCAAACACAAGGCCTCTTTCCGATCCGGAAAGGGGCCTTTTTCATAGGTTTGCATGATAGTCGGGGGTAATCTGCAGGCTGCTCGACCTCGACAGGCAATCAGACGCACGGTACAAACACCTCCGGCTTTTGCCTTGTTTTGTCCCGTGTTCTGGGGCGCAAACCAATATTACCGGCCCGACTGATATGGCAACAACTAACGATATCCGAACCACGTTTCTCGACTTCTTTGCTCAGGATGGGCACGAGCATGTCGACTCATCACCGCTGATACCGCGCAACGATCCGACATTGATGTTCACTAATGCAGGGATGGTGCAGTTTAAGAACGTGTTCACAGGCGCAGAAACGCGGTCCTACAACCGGGCGACCACTTCCCAGAAATGCGTGCGTGCCGGGGGCAAACACAACGATCTTGAGAACGTGGGTCGCACCGCGCGCCATCATACATTCTTCGAGATGCTGGGTAACTTCTCGTTCGGGGATTACTTCAAGGAACATGCCATTGAGATGGCGTGGAACTTGATGACAAAGGAATACGGTCTCGCCGCAGAAAAGCTGTTGGTTACTGTTTATGCGGATGATTATGAAGCCTATGATCTATGGGGCAAGATAGCAGGCCTGCGCGATGATCGGATCATCCGTATCTCCACCAACGATAATTTCTGGGCGATGGGTGACACAGGACCCTGTGGTCCGTGCTCCGAGATCTTCTACGATCATGGCGATCATATCCCCGGTGGCCCCCCGGGTAGTCTGGATGAAGATGGTGATCGGTTTATCGAAATTTGGAACCTGGTGTTCATGCAGTATGAGCAGGTCACAACAGATCAGCGTGAAAATCTTCCCAAACCTTCTATCGACACCGGAATGGGACTGGAGCGGTTAGCTGCTGTCCTGCAGGGTAAGCACGATAATTATGACATCGACTTGATGCGAGGCCTGATTGAGGCTTCTGCCCATGAGTCGA
>JAPKDV010000006.1 GCA_028822385.1 Alphaproteobacteria bacterium | reverse complement strand
TTCTTACGGCCCGGTCGCGCATGGTAGATATGCTATAAGGCGCCCCAAACAGCGGGGCATGACCCACCAATTTCTTTCAGGAGCATTCACATGAGCAAAAGTATCGGAGTGGTCGGCCTTGGCATTATGGGTTCAGCGATCTCGGGTAATTTTCTGAAATCCGGCTACAGGGTTGCCGGATTTGACGTCAACGAAACACAAGTCGCCGCATTTGCAGCAAGCGGCGGCACTGCGCTAGGCTCCCCTGCAGAGGTGGCCACTCAATGTGATATCGTGCTCACGCTGCTGCCTAGCATCGCCGCCCTGGACGCCGTGTGCACCGGTGCCGACGGCTTTGCCAATGCCGGCACGAGCGATTTTACCATTATGGAATGCTCGACGCTGCCTATCGAGGACAAGCAGCGCAATCACGAGGCCATGACCGTGGCCGGCATAACCATGCTCGACTCGCCTTTGTCCGGCACCGGCGCCCAGGCCCTGGAGAAGGATCTAGCGGTCTATCTGAGTGGTGATGAAGCAGCGGCACAGACCTGCACTGAGGTGATCGAGGGTTTTGCCCGGGCGCATTACTATGTCGGTCCTTTCGGAAGCGGCAGCAAAATGAAATATGTCGCCAATCATCTGGTAGCGATTCACAACATCGCCGCCGCTGAAGCCTTCGTACTCGGCATGAAGGCTGGCCTCGATGCCCAGACAATCTTTGACGTCATCGCCGACAGCGCGGGCACCTCACGGATGTTCGAAGTCCGCGGCCCTATGATGGTCGCAGATGACTATTCCAAAGCTACGATGAAGATCTCTACCTGGCAGAAGGACATGGGCATCATCGGCGACTTTGCGAAAAACCTCGACTGCCCGACACCTCTCTTCGGCACCTGCGCGGACATCTACACCGCTGGCATGGCCCAAGGGCGGGCGGATGAAGACACCGCGGCGGTCTGTGCGATCCTCAGTGAAGGCGCACGCCTAAAACGCTAGCCAACGTTTCAGGCAGATACAAAAATGGCAGGCGCTTTGCCGGTCTTTTTTCGTTTCGTAAGCCTCGCGCGACTACATCGGTATGACGACCCATTCGATATGGAGATCAACACCTGCATCCCGGATCAAGTTGCTCACTGGACAACGCTGCTCAACGTTTTTCTTCAGCTTCTCGATTCGATCCACTGGCTCGTTGGTCTTGATAGTCTTCTGCACCGTGACCTTTTCGAAATAGGGCCGGAAACCCTTAACACCATGTACACCGCGCGGATCGATCTCCGCATCACAGACATATTCAACATCGCCATACTCAAAATCTAGTAGCTTAGCGACCATGCCTGTGATCACGGAATCACACCCCAGAAGGCCACCCATCACAGTTTCAACCGGTGTCGGACCCTCATTTGTGCCACCACGACTTATGGGTTCGTCGGTTACCATCCCCGGGGTATCTCGCACCGTAATTTTGGTTCGGCTGCCGCCAGAATTTCGGCCAACCACATTGCGGTACACTAGTTTTTTGGTATCCGGATTGGTGGTTGGCTCCAGAAGTTCAGATTCACTCATCACGCTCCCCTTCATCATTCAGCAACCGGACCTTGCACCCATGAGCCGCGCTTTGCATGCTATTACCCTCAAACTTTAACACCACCAGTTACAGGTATGACATGGCCACGACCTACACAGATCTTATGCTCGATGTGCAAAATGGAATCGCCACGATCACCTTCAACCGCCCAGAAGCAAGGAACCCACTAGGCGGCGCCCTGCGCGAAGAATTTTCCGATGCCGTCATCGAGATTGGTAAGCGGGCCGGCAAGACTATTTTTGCTGTCGTTCTGACGGGCGCGGGTTCGGCCTTCTGTGCCGGGGGCGACATACGCGTTCTGCAGGAGATGACCCAAAAGGGTCCTGATAACATGCGCACCCGCATGAAAGAATCTCACGAAATTCTCGAACGCTGGCTCGACCTTCCCATACCCACCATCGCCGCGGTCAACGGCGCAGCGGCCGGTGCTGGCTTTTCTCTCGCCCTCGCCAGTGACTTCGTCATTGCAGCTCGGCGCGCGCGTTTTGTTATGTCCTTCGGTCGAATTGGCCTAGTCCCGGATTGGGGCGCCATGTACCTGCTGCCCCGCATCGTGGGGCAACAGCGCGCAAAAGAGATTATTCTCACCGCACGCATGGTTGACGCCGAAGAAGCTCATTCGCTTGGGATTGTCCTCGAAATCGTCGACGACGATGTCTTGCTGGATCACGCACAAGCCTTCGCTGCCCGCTTCTCCAATGCCTCACCGAAGGCTATCCATCTGGCCAAACTCGTCATGAGCAATGCGTTTGAATCCAACCGATCAGAGGCGCTCGACGCGGAAGCCGATGCTCAGGCTGCGGCCAATGCTAGCCCTTATCACAAGGCCGCGCTTGAACGCTTTCTGGCCAAGGAACCGGCTTTGTTTGACTGGGAACGGGCAGACTAGCCAAGACGCAATTGCGCGACCACATGAAACACATGCCAGTGCTTGGCTTCGCCACGCGGGGTTTTAGAATCGTCCTCTTCCTCTTCGAAGAACTCAATTTCTAAGCCTAACAAAAGAGCCTCAACCTCGTGCTGCGTGTGAAAAGTCATCCCCTCGCGCCCGGCCCAGCTGTCGCGTTCGCCATAGAACTGCCCGGCAAATCGTCCGCCCGAATTGAGGCTATACGTGATCTTTTGCCAGACCAGCGGAAACTGGTCCGGCGTGCAGAGAGGCAAAGCGAAGCTAGAATTCACTAGGTCACAACCCGGCCAGTCAGCGTCTTCGAAACGTGCCGTCTTAGTCTCAAAGCTTGCACCCACAGGAAGATCTGAACGCGCCCGCAGCGCTTCAGCAGCTGCTGCCTCGCCATCAATCGCCATCACTCGCCAGCCACGTCGAAGCATTTCAATGACGTCACGTCCACCTCCAGCGCCCAAATCAACGGCCAGCCGAGGCGTGTCGCTGGTTTCCGCTTCAAATCGGTCCAGCGCGAACAGCAGATTTGGTCGCGGCGGGCGCGCACCGGTCTTGGTGTAATACGCAGCCCAGTCTCTCGACCCACCCGACGCCACAATCATCCGGGTGACGTCAGCCGGATTTCACCAAGGTTAACGCTTTCACCCAGGGTTACCTCGCGGGTCTCGCTCGCATAACCTGGCGCCGAGACTTCCAATAAATAGACGCCGCTGTCGACCTCAAGACGATCGATCTTGAAGTCTCCATACCCATCGCTCTGTAACGTGCAGATGGCCTTGTTCTCTTGTTTCAGAGCCACCTGTGCATCTTCCAGACAGTCCACGATCCCACCACGTTCTACGCTGACGGTCCCGGCGATGAAGCTACTATTATAGCGCCAGAGATTTTTGTAATGCACCCGCGGCTTGGTCACGAGATCGGGCCGTAGCGATTCCAATTCTTCTACTTTCACCATCTCCTGCATCTGTGCATCGTCCACTTTGATCGCGCGCAATGCCTTGGTTGGACAAACACTCACACAACGTGGCTCTTTCCACCCGGTATCGAGCAGATGTGCATCAAAGAGCCAGTGCTGCGGGATATCTCGCTCCTCATTCCAGTAGACCGCATTATAGGGACAGGCCTCCGCAATCTGTTTCTGTCCTTTGGACTTCTCCGGATCAATAATCACAATGCCATCCGGGCGCTTATAGGCGCCCCCGTTCTGCGCTGCGGCAACACAGGGGGCGTCATCACAGTGCTGACACATGGTTGGCACATAGGCGACATCGACCATGGTTCCCTGGCCGCGTTCGCGGCGTTCGATCTCGATCCAGTGATGACCATGCTTGGGCATTTCAGCCGCATAACCGGGAAATTCATTCCCGACATGCTCATCCTGAACCGCCAGAGTACACAGACTGCAGTTGGTGCATTCGGCAACGTCAACAATCAGGTTCCACTTATTCATTCTACTGCCTCCGCAGCGACGGCCTGTCTATCAGTGAGGGGCTCGGTCCGTTCGAAACTGATATCCCCATCCCAGACCACTACCTCCACCATCGCGGTGCCGTTGGCCATGGAGTGTGAGTTCTTGATCTGCGAACGTCGGGGAGACAGCAGGTTCAGACAGCCACCGCGGTCCACCGAACGCCCGGGCTCACCCATCGGCTCGTAGACGGCCGAAGATTCGTAGCCCTGCGCCACACCTGCACGCAGGCGCTCGGTCAGCAACGCTGCGCACAACACCGCGCCACGACCATTGAACACCTTAACCAGATCCCCGGTCTTGATACCGCGTGCGGCAGCATCCTGCGGGTTGAGGCGCAGAACCCAGTAGTAATGGTCGTCGACCAGCATGCGATGATCGGCGATGTCGTTGAGGAAGCTGTCCTTGCCGTCACCCTGTGTGTGAAAACTGTATCGCGAATGGGGTGTCATCAGTTGCAGCGGATACCCCTCAAGCCCAGGCGTATTGGAACTTTCCCAGGATGGTGTGTATTTGACGATCAGCGGGCGTTCGGGATCATCCGGCGCGTAACGCTTGAGGCTCGAGCTTTCGAACTCGAACTTGCCAGACTGGGTCTGAAGCCCCTCGAGGAATTGCTCGGTGTAATCACCCGGCAACGGCATTGCCTCGGGCAAATCCTTCTTGCGACCTTCCGCGAACCAACGATAAGCCGTCGGCGGACGGTGTTCAGGTTTTTCTGACGGCACCACGAAGTAACCGCGCTCGAGAAATTTCTTCCACGAGATATGCTTCGGTAGGTCGGACGCATCGAACATCCGCTTGACCCAATCAAGTTCCCGCATGCCCTCCGTATAATAGGAACCGAGACCCAGTCGGCACGCGAGAGCCGAGAAGATATCGTAATCGGAACGGGATTCCCCGACAGGCTCAATACACTTGGCCTGATACGCAATAATCCGGTGGTTGATCTGCGAATTGAAATGCGCGCCATAGCCGCCAGCATTGGCCCATTCGCCAATATCTTCACGCTCCAGATTGGTGCAGGCCGGCAGGATCACATCGGAAAATTCGACATCCCCTTCGTTCCAGATCGACTGGTTGACCACGAATTCGAGGTTCGGTGACCGATACATCGCAACATATCGGTTGGCGTCATTCAGGGTTCCCAGGATCGCCGTGCCGTAGCGATACAGCATGTGCACCTTGGCGTGCCCCTGCTTGGGGTAGACGATCTTGGAGAACTGCCCTTCCATCGTCCGGGCATCCCACAAGAAGCCTTCTGCATGACCATCAATGATGGCCTCGGGCAAACGCAGCCGCGGAATAAGCTGGGTCGACGGGTTCATGGTCGGCAGTTGCGGCATCCGCTGATAGAGCGCGGTGGCCAGGGCCGTGTTGTTGAGATCCCCCGAGATACCGCCATCGGCATATCCCGGGAAATAGAAGCTAAAATCGAGCGGCACACCGAGTTGCAGATTGCCCACATTGACGCCGGGCTTGCCCAGCCCCTGCATCCCCATGAGGCAGACCATGGTGCGGGTCCACTGGGTGCCGTTGGTGTTGCGGCACGCACCACCAAAAGTATTGCCCATGCCGCCGACAGCTAGATAAGTGCGCTTGCTACCCCATTTGCGCGCAAGAGCACGTACGTCCTTGGCCGGGACACCGGTTTCCGACCCTTGCCATTCCGGTGATTTCGCCACGCCGTCTTCAACACCCAGAATGTAGTCACGCCAGGCATCGAAGCCCTTGGTGCGCGCCTCCACATATTCCTTGTCGTATAGACCTTCGGTGATCCAGACATGTGCGATCGCGAGTGCCAGAGCAGGCGAAGTTGTCGGGCGTGGACTGATCCACTTACCACCCAGAAACTGGGCCGTGTCGTTGTAATAGGGATCGATATGGACCAGCTCGATATCTAGGTCGCGCAGCCATCTGCGGCGCACAGTACCTTCCTGACCGCCATAGACACCGCCCGTAGCTTCCGGATTGCTCGACCAGAAGACAACCATCTCAGCATTCTCGAGACAATCCTCGATGGTCCCGAAGAGCTCACCGCCGCCCACGCGCAGACTGCCACCCCAATGGTGCAGGGCGCCCCAGTACCAGCCTTCCCAGCTGTCGGGATTGTGGTGCACCTCGGTGGTGCCAACCGCATTCATGAAACGCAGTTTGGCGCTCAGATAATAGCCAATATTTCCCCAGTTGTGGTGCGATCCATTGCTCGAAGCGATGGCCCCGGTGCCGTAGTCGCGCTTCATCCGCTGGATTTCGGACGAGACAATGTCGAGGGCTTCATCCCAGCTGATCCGCTCATAGCCGGAAACACCGCGGTTCTGGACATTGCGTTCACCGTTGGGGTCAAAATCAACCCGTTTCATGGGGTATTGTAGCCGGTTGGGCGCATACACCATGGATTTCCAGTTCATCGCATGTGGCGAAAGCGCACCGCTGCGCGGGGGCGTAAAGACCTTACCCCGGGCTTCAATCGACCAGGATTCCGGATCATCAGTATCAAACTCAATCGGCGTGGTGCGGATGATCTTGCCTTCCCGGACATAGACGAACAGCGGACCGCCATTGGTCATGGTGCAGAGGCGCGTCGTGCCGTCGGGCATCTTGCGGCCAACCCGCCATCCCGCTGACATCCCCGCCATCACGGTCTGGGCAAACCAGACCCCGTCATCATCCGGACCCTCCAGGCGCACCAGAAAATTCTTCAGCGCATCAATCTGTTCAAGCTGATCAATCGGTGGCATCAGCAATTTTGCGCCGATGGCCGCTGTCTTGAAAATCAGCTCAACCGTCGAGTTGTCGTAGATACCCGCCCCGGATCGAATACCGCCATCCTGAAAGACGATGTAGCGCCCTGCGCTACTATCGGCCGTCCGGATTTGGACCACCATATTTCGTTCTGTCAGGCGCTCGCGAAACTCCGGGGAACGCCAGCGAGCAATGCGGAGAACCCATGGAAGGGCCCAGAGTATCAATTTGAACATATTCAGTTGTCCTGTTTGCTCATATTACGCCAGTATCTATTCAGCGGTGTAACCACCATCAATGTAGAGCGTGTGACCAGTCACGTAGTCCGAGGCCGGCGACAGCAGGTAAATCAATCCACCTATAAGATCATTTGTATCAGAGAGCCGACCAACAGGAACCCGTTCGAGCATGGCTTCACGGGTGGCCTTGCCAGGGTTCTCTTCGGAGAACATCCATTCCGAGAGCGGGGAGCGGAACACCGTCGGCCCGATGGCATTGATGTTGATTCCCTTCCCCCCCCATTCACAGGCCAGCGCGCGCACCATGCCGTCGAGGCCAGCTTTTGAAGCGCAGTACCCAGTGTACCCGGTTGGAAGGCCATGGCGCCCGCGGGTGGAGGACACAACTACAACCTTGCCACGCCCACGATCGCCGGGCTGCTTTGCGAATTGTCGGCCCGCGGCCTGACAGGCCAGCCAGTAGCCATCGAGATTGGCAGTCATCACCGCGCGCCACTTTTCATAAGGCTGATCTTCGATATAGCCCACATCATTAAGGCCGGTAGCCACGAACATCATGTCCAGCGCGCCGTGGGCACTCACAACGCCATCGATGATCTTCTGAGCTGCCGCTTCCGAGTTTGCGATCTCCGCAACTATTTTGACCTTTGCGCCGCCTCCGCGCAGCTCTACGGCGAGCGCCTCGAGCTTCTCGGAGTTCATATCCGCGATAGTAAGATAGCAGCCCATCTGGGCCAGTGCGCTTGCGGCCGCGCTTCCGAAAGATCCCGTGGCACCAATCACCAGAGCCGATTTTCCGGAAACATCAAACATTGAGAGCGGCGAAGGTAGGATCATGGAGGCCTCTAATCTCTGGTTATTATTGATGTCAATCTACACCAAGACCCGTTCCATCTACACGATTTTGCACAGTGAAAAGAACTTGCACGTCCACCAACCTATCGGGACAATCATGTCTGGACTGCAGCCTATTCCACTATTGAACGTGGCGTTTTTATGATGTGCGCGCCCGAAAAGTACAGCTCTGCATCCCTGCAAGAACCACACATTTCGACAGGCCTGAATCGCACCACATAAGGAAAACAGATCACGTTCAGTTTACAGCACGGGTAGATGCTCTGCGAAAACGGTACGATAAATATCCAGAACCGTCAGAAAAACAGCAGCCAGAATCGGACCCACCACAATTCCAACCACGCCAAACCCGGCAATACCACCAAGAATCGACAATAGAATCAGCAAATCGGGAATTTTAGCTTCCTCTCCCACAAGACGGGGGCGCAGGATATTGTCGACTAGGCCAACGACAAGAACCCCCCATAGGCTCAACGCCATGCCGGGCCAGAACTGATCAACCGTGAAGAGATAGACCGCCGCCGGGACCCAGACGATTGCCGATCCGAGACCCGGGATCGCAGAGAGGATCAGAACCATGGTGCCCCAGAATGCGGCGCCCTCAATCCCCAGAACCCAGAACGCTAGAGCAACCAGCAAACCCTGTAACACGCCAATGATGAGAATGCTTTTGAGAGTGGCCTTCGTGACGGTCAGACCACGATCAATCAACCTATCCCGGTCGGGTTCATTAAGCGGCAGATAGCGGAGAGCTGAATCTAATAGCTCGGGACCACGCATCAAGAAGAAGAACATCGCGTAGAGAAACACAAAAAGGTTCAGCAACACCGCAAATGTCCCCCGCGTCACCTCACGGATACTTTCGAAGAAAAACTTCCCAGCCCCAGCCGCCGCCTCACCCAATTTGGCGATAATCTGAGTCTTATAAGGTTCAATATCCGCGTTGAATGGCAGCCAGGTCGGTAATTTAAAGCCCAAGGCGCTCTCCCCCCGCAACTGTCCCTGTATCCAGGGTGATACAGCCTTGCTTATGCCCAGTGCTTCAGCGGCTACAAGACCTGCGACCACAAGAAGAGGGATCCCAACCGCCACCAAAACAATCAGCATCACCAGCCCTGACGTGACTGAGGGACGCGCGCGTGTAACAGCGCGCACCCGCCTATAAACCGGGTGCAACAACGCACTGAACACAACGGCCATCAGCACCGCTAATAGGAAGTCTCGAATGAGCGCCGCTAACGCCAGACAGACCACGAGCGTCAGGATAAGCACGAAGGCCATCCTGTAACGCTTGTGCGTTTCCTCCGAGCTAGACGTCATATGTTCGAATTCTCATCAGTTTAAATGTGATCATACATCTTATCACGACAATCACAGTTTTGATCGGCTATTACGCAGCGAGCCCGAACGTTCTGCGGGCTTTAGCTCGAATTCAATTAGGGTATAAAAACAACAAAACAAATCAGAGATACCGGATGCCCTACGACGAAAACAGAAACAACAAAACCACATCAACAGGCGGGTCTGGCGTTCGCCACATATTGACGGTGTCATTCTTTCTCGCGCTTATCGGCGTCGTACTGATCTGGTTTCTGGCACCATAATCGAACTTCATTCGACACAAGTTTCATTCAGGGGAAAACCACCATGCGTATATCACCGACCGACCCAGCCAAACTGAACAAGGAACAGAAAACTATTTATGACAGGATTGCCGGTGGCCCGCGCGGACAGGTGCGCGGCCCCTATCACGCATTCCTGCTGCACCCGGGCGTCTGCGAAGGCGTGGAACGGATGGGACATTATCTACGCTTCGCTGCAATCCTACCAGGCAATGTACGTGAGCTTGCGATTCTCGTGGTGGGCTGTCACTGGCGCTGCGAGTTCGAATGGTTCGCCCACGCGCCAATCGCCGTTCGTGAAGGCGTTTCTGAAGACGTCGTGGCATCTCTTGAGGCCGGCGAAACCCCGAATTTTACCGACGATACGGAAGCTGCCATCTACAGCTTTGTTCGTACTCTGCTGCACAGCAGCCGGATCGATCAGGCTGCTTATGACGACATGAAGGCACGCGTGGGTGAAGACGGGATCGTCGAGATCATGGGCATTATGGGTCACTACACCGGCGTGGCGATGGCCCTGAATACCTTCGAAATCATCCCCCCGGACGGCGAACGCCCGAGCTTCGGCGGCCAAGACTAAAAAACCTCGAACAGGCCCGCCACACCCATGCCGCCGCCGACACACATCGTGACGACGGTGTGCTTGGCGCCGCGGCGGTGACCTTCGATCAGGGCATGCCCAGCCATGCGGCTGCCGCTCATGCCATATGGATGGCCAATGGAGATCGAGCCACCATCGACATTGTACTTTTCCGGATCGATGCCTAGCGTGTCGCGGCAATAAAGCGCCTGTACAGCGAATGCTTCGTTGAGTTCCCAGAGATCAATGTCATCAACGGTCAGCCCGTTGCGTTCGAGCAAGCGCGGCACGGCAAACACAGGACCGATGCCCATCTCGTCAGGCTCACAGCCTGATACAGCCAGACCTATGAAACGTCCCAGCGGTTCCAGCCCACGCTGTTCGGCGAGTTTCTCATCCATCACTACGCACGCGCTGGCACCATCGGATAGTTGACTGGCATTACCCGGCGTAACCGAACCACCTTCGCGTACGACGTTTAGTGTGGCGAGATCTTTAGCATTGGTGGTCGGACGATTGCACTCGTCCTGAAACAGGGTGACGTCCTGCTCGCTGATCTCGCCCGTCTCTCGGCTCTTCACCATCATTGTGGTTGCCACGGGAATGATTTCGTCATCGAAACGTCCAGCCTGTTGGGCCGTCGCCGTGCGCATCTGACTGGAGAGCGCGTATTCATCTTGGGCTTCGCGGCTCACGCCATAACGCTTGGCCACTGTCTCGGCGGTGTCGAGCATCACCATATAAATCTCGGGTTTAACCGCCCGCACATGGTCATCCTCAACACGCATATCGGCCTGATGTTCGGGCGGCAGAGCGCTAATTGATTCAATTCCGCCCGCAACTGTGATCGGCACCTTGTCCATCACCACCCTATTGGCAGCCATGGCAATCGACTGCAAACCCGAGGAGCAGAACCGGTTAATGGTTGCCGCACCCGTGGTTACGGGCAGCCCGGCCCATAGCGCCGCGTGGCGGGCAAAATTCTGACCCGTCGCGCCCTCTGGCATCGCGCAACCCATGATCAGATCTTCGACCTCATCTACCGCAACACCGGCGCGCGCAACAGCGTTCTGAATTGCGATACCACCGAGTTTCGCCGGGGTCGTGTTGTTGTAGGCACCGCGGTAAGCCTTCCCGATGGGGGTTCGGGCGGTGGATATGATGACTGCATTGCTCAAGTAAAGTATCCTTCAAAGCTCGGCCTAGACGTGGCCGAACCGCCAGCGTTCGATGGTAAGACTGCGGCCATCCGGGCCGCGCGACAAGGGTTCTCCAGCGACAAATGCATCCGCCGCATCGCGGTTGACCACATCGATGACATAGAGCACACCGGTTCCCGTTTTACCGTCATCTTCAGCGAGCATGCCTGCAAAAATCAGCTTGTCTACGTGCTTCGCGAGGAATTCAGCCATTTGCGCATCAGGCACTTCGGCAACTGAAATCGGATCAGTATACGACACGATCACGAATTGGGCATTACATTCGGTTTGTGAGTGGTTGCGCTGGCGAAGGTCGGTGTAGGGAAACACTCTTTTGATATCGATCGATTTGAAAATCGCGGCCAGAGTATAGGGATCGGTCTCAATATAGGTCGTAGTCTTTTCGCGGGTCGGGAAGTCGATCACCCGAAAGCTGCCATTGGCGTTTGAACCGTCCCCGACCATCATGGGACCAGAATACCAGGTCTCGACCTTGAACATGTCGAGATGCGCTATATGCGCTTTGAGCGCCGCTGCCCGCCGCTCCACCATATCAGGCTTCGACACACATTTGATCACCCATTCCATGATAACGCTCCCATGATAACGCTCCGGGGACCGGAATTTATTCGGATTGCGGAACAGCCTCGGCCAGAATCGGCGCGATCTCTGCCATCAACCGGTCATAACCCGGCGCACCGGCGAGCAGCATGCCAATCGGCATTTCGCCGGCCCCGAACCCAGACGGCATAGAGACGACTGGTCCACCCAGCGCGGTCCAGGGGGCGATATAGCGTCGGTCACCTGTCCATTCGAGACCTGCCGGTGCCGTTGCTGGTGCTGACGGCCAGAGTACTATATCGGTCGGACGCACGACGTCATAGAACTTAGCGCACATGGCGTTTATTTCGTGGCGGTCCTTTCGATAAATCTCATCCGTAATCTCGGCACCATCGATCACGGCTTGGCGCAGCACGCTACCAACTTGGTCCTCGGGAAAATCGAGCAAAGCTGCATGCACCCGCGCCAACTCATAGACCGTCGTATGGCCCTGAACATCGTTCAGCGCTTCCATAGAAATTGGCGAAGCGATGGTTTCAACCACATGGCCCGCATCGCGCAGCTGATCTGCCACCCGGTCACGCGCGGCGATGATTTCATCATGAGCCTCACCCAAGAACGGATCATCCAGAACAAGCACGCGTGGTTCGTGCTCTCTGATATCAACAGCATGGGCATGAGGCGGACATACTGCGTTATAGAGCGCGACCGCATCCGCCACGCCCCAACCATAGACACCCGGCGTGTCGTACATCGGCGCCAGAGGGGCGATACCATAAGCACTCATACTGCGGGTCGAGGGCTTGAACGCAGACACCCCGCAATAGGCGGCCGGGCGATTGACTGAGGCCACTGTCTGGGTTCCCACCGCAGCGGGTACCATGCCAGAGCCAACAGCTGCGCCCGAGCCACTACTAGACCCGCCGGGAGTGTGATCGGTGTTGTGAGGATTGCGCGCCGGTGACGGGTCGTAATAAGCGAATTCGGTGGTGTGGGTTTTGCCGAGAACAATCGCCCCTGCATTACGCAACGAGGCGACGATATCCGCATCTGCCGTGGCTAGCCCGGCATTGGCGCGCGTCGCGCTGTTGCAGCGGGTCGGCCATCCCACCACGTCGCAGATATCCTTGATCGCTACGGGAACTCCGTGAAGCGGTCCGCGGAACTCGCCGCGCGCGGCTTCACGAGTCATCTCGCTGGCTTCGGCAAGCGCGCCGGCATCATCCACTGACACCCATGCATTCACCACCGAATCCACAGCTGCGATGCGGTCCAGATATCCTTGCACCACGTCGCTCGGCGTCGTGTTTCCCGTGCAAATATTTGCGGCGATCTCAACCACACTGCCCGGTGAAGCGGCAAAGGACTTGTTGCTGGTATCGTTCATCTTGGTAATCCTCTCTAGCGGCCCTGATGCTAGCATATTTGCCAACAAGCGTGCAGAACTGTGACCCAGAAAAACAACACCGGCAGACCCTAATTAAGCTTGCGACACTGGACACCGGCGACCTTGGCCATGCTGCCATACTGAGCAGCAACAATGACCTTCTCGATCTGGTCACATCGGGAATTGCGACCGATGCGCCATCCGCTGTGAAGGACATTCTCGGCCATGACAACGCCATGTACACGGTTCGCAAAGCGCTCGACAAGCTTGAGGCATTGTCCGATGACGAACAGTAAAACCTGCGCCAGTTAAGTGCTCTTGTCGTCCTCGGTGAGGCCGATCTTCTCGCACCAATCCCCCGCCCCAATCTGATCCTGTCGGTCGGCCTGAACTACCTTCGTCACTTGGCAGAGATGGAGGGAACACCCGCGCCAGCGTTTCCATCCGCATTTATGAAGACCATCGTCTCCCTGACTGGCGCCGGCAAACCCATCGCGATCCTGTCCTGGGAACGCAACGTCATGGGTAAGCTCTTCCAAACCTTCACCCCCTGCGGTCCAGTGATCACAACCAAGGACGAAATCTCAGACCCCCCACAATCTGCTGCTCGAGCTTCGACCCAACGGCAGGGTTATGCAATCAACCCTAACCGATGATTTGATCTTCAACATTCCCGAAATTGTATCTTATTTTTCAAAATAGTATCGCTTCGAACCCGGTGATATTATCACTACCGGCACCCCGGCCGGGGTAGGTGCCGGGCGCAAACCTCAGGTATTCATGAAACCTGGTGACCGTGCAGAAGTGTCTCTGGAAGGTGTTGGAACCCTGTCGAACATGGTCATGGCAGGTTAGAATTCCAGCCACCAAAGGTTTTCTGGATACCTCGGAATGGACGAAAAGCCGTTTTCTCGATGCGGCACGGGACGATTTTTCCGACAAGGGATAAAGCGGCGCGTGTGTCAATACGATCGCGACGCAAGCCGACTTTAATAAGCAACTTCTCAATTACTATTTCGGTGACAAGGAAGGCTTGTAAAGCGAGGTCCTGAAACGGTGCTATGCCGAAATTAGGACCGGCGAACAGAAGCTCAACCTCGAGAGCTCTCCGCCAGAAGACGCGATGGAGTGGTTAATCGCATTCAGCTTCGATCAAACGGTAGCGCATCAGATTTTCGTTGCACTTTTGGGTGATGAAAACACTCATAAGGCCCATCACGTAAAGCAATCAGGTCAATACACACTGTCGACGATCTTTAACCGTGATGTTACCCAAAGCTTTCAAGCCGGCATCGACAATCAGTCTAGCCGCTTTTGCAGCCCCGTGGTCTTCAACGAGTGAGCGGCAAACAGTCAGCGTGCCAATACCGTGTCGTGCATATCTCTCTATGAATTCAGCAAAACTCCACTGGCGCTCTGTTGTCCCCGATGAATGGCAAATAAAGCGGATGCCAACATGAAAGATCAGTCACCCGTCAGATGGTCACCACGACGTTCATATAATTCCTTATCGGCGTAGCCCATGGTCTCGGGCTGTCCCCGTCCGAGCATCACCTGAAACCAGACAGGCTCCAGGCTGGCATTGTCATAACCGTGAATAACACCGGGCGGACAGGTGATGCACTCCCACGGACCCAGTCGGGTTTCAAGACGGCGGCCGTCCTCATCCTCAACAAAAACGTCGAGCAATCCCTTGAGAACAAAGAAAGTCTCCTCGACTTCGTGAGTGTGCGATGCATTTCCCTGCCCCGGATTCACATACATGATGCTCAAGGTGTGGGCGCGGGCTGGAATTGCATTAGGGTCGCCATGCTTGCCGGAGCCACCGGCCCCGATGAATCGGTGCTGGGCGCGCTTGAAGCCCTCGATCTTGGCGTCTTCGAACGCCTCCCAATCAGGAACGCGGTCGCGATAACGGGCCACATAGGTGTCCATGATTTCTTCGAGTGTGGCGTCCACAAGCTCAGGCGGTCTTGGGTGTCGGGCAACGCTCACAGCGCATCTCCCCCTTGGTTTAGGGTCAGGAAAAAAGCCAAGCATACGCGGTAGCACTGGTCAATCGCACGCCGGACTAGCGGGACCGCGCAGCACCTCGACGGGCTTCGGCAAAGTTTCCGGCATTTGCGCCGCCACCGGATTTGCGGATCGAGTTCGAACCAGCATCAAATTTTCCAGGTTTGTTCTCGGGTTGTGTCGCATCAGCCGCAACTTTGCGCTTCTGCAACTTTTGGCCAGCTTTGGCTTTTGCGCGTTCACGCGCTCTAGCTTTGCTCATGGCAGCTCTACCTTATGACTATCGCGGGAGTACCGCAGAAGCCAACATCTATACGCGTGCGCCGCTTGATTGGCGACCCGGGAAGTCGTTAGACAACCTGTCCGCAGGCAAAGCCCGACGCCCAAGCCCATTGAAAATTGAACCCGCCGAGGTGACCCGTCACGTCAACAGTTTCACCAATAAAGTAGAGACCGGGCACGGATCGCACCTCCATTGTCTTCGAAGACAATGCTTTTGTGTCCACGCCCCCGACCGTCACTTCGGCTGTCCGCATACCTTCAGATCCGGTAGGTTTGATCTGCCAACGGTTGATCTGGTCAGAAAGGTTCCGCAAGGACTTGTCGGAGGTTTCCGCCAATCGTCCCCCGCAATTCGTCCATGCAACCAGCCGTTGCGCCAATCGACGCGGCAGCATCTGTGCCAGAACCGTACCCACCTCTTTGCGCGGCTCGTTCTCCCTGAACGCCTTCAACTCTACAAAAGCATCGGTTCCGGGCAGTAGATCGAGTGTGATGATATCTCCGGGTTTCCAGTAGGACGATATCTGCAGGATCACCGGACCGCTTAACCCTCGATGGGTGAACAGAAGTGCTTCTGAAAACCGTGTCTTCCCGCTGATTGCCATTGCATCTACCGACACACCTGACAGTCCTTCCATCCGGGCCTTCATTTCCGGGTCGAAGGTCAACGGCACCAAGCCCGCTCGTGGTGGGATTACATCCAAACCAAACTGGCGTGCGATATCATAGCCGAAACCGCTGGCACCCATCTTGGGAATAGAAGGTCCGCCCGAAGCGATCACAAGCGAATCTGCAGAATAGATGCCGCGATCTGTTTCGACGGAGAAACCGGATTCGAGAGACGAAATTCCGGTGATACCGGTATCGGTCTGAATCTTGGCGCCCCGCGCCTCGTCGCGCAGCATTTCGATAATTTGCTGCGCAGAATCATCGCAGAACAGCTGGCCATGGTCGCGCTCGTGATAAGAAATCTTGTGCTTCTCAACGAGCGTGATGAAATCAAGCTGTGTATAGCGTGCCAATGCAGAAACACAGAAACGGGGGTTGGCGGAAAGATAATTCTCCGGCGCTGCAAGCAGGTTCGTGAAGTTCGCACGTCCGCCGCCAGAAATTCTGATTTTCTCGCCAATTCGAGACGCACGCTCCAGCACCAAGACCCGCCGCCCGCGCTTGCTCGCTTCACCCGCGCACATCAGTCCAGCAGCACCGGCCCCGATGACGATGACATCATAATTTGCCATTCGCTCTCACCTGAATACAAAAGGCGCGCTAGCGCTTTTTGGCACGCGGCTTTTTTCGCTTGAGAACTGCGAAGCCGCCCTCTTCTGTTTTGCCATCCTTGCGGCGGCCGGTCGTCGTTTGCTGGTCGTATTGATAAGCCGGCTTTTTACCGGGCTTGTCGGCAAGTTCCAGTTTCTTTGCGGGACCAGTCTTGCCTTTATACTTTTTGCGTTTCTCAGCACCACGGCCTGGTGCCGAAGTGACAGTGGACTTGTCGACCTTCCGCTTCGGCTTGCGGGGTCGTTCCCCGCTTTTGCCAGGAGATACAAAACCGAATTCTGACTGCGTCGTCTGCGCCGGGAGTTCTTTATGCTCAGCCGGGCGTTCCCTTTTTACATAAGGCTTAGACGGCTTTGACTCCTGAGGGCGTTCCGGTCGCGCCATTTGTGGTGCGGGAGCCTCATTTCGCTTTACGGTGTCCAGCTTAGCGGCAACCTCTGGTTTCTGTTCGTAGGTCTTCTTCTCGTAAGGCTTCTTCTCAGCGGGTTTCTTCTCATAAGGCTTCTTGGCATATGCCTTTTTTTCATAAGGTTTCTTTTCATACGACTTTGTAGGGCCTCTATTATCCGACCCACCCTTAAAATCTCCACGTTGCGCGGCAGCGGGTGGGCCGTCGAGGCGTGTCAGAGATACATTTTTCTCGAGCATCATCTCGGGACCAACCCCCTCAAGAAATTTATCAACGACACTTGAAGCAATCTCGAAACTGGTTTCGTCGGACTGAATCTTGATCGACCCAATATCCTGACCGCTGATCTGTCCAACCCGACAAAGCATCGGCAACAACCAACGCGGCTCGGCATTGTCATTGCGACCGACCGAGATCGAAAACCAGATCCCATCGGTGAAATCTTCCCGCCGTTTCTTCTTCGTCTCACGAACGTTCGGATCAATTAGCTCTTCAGGTGCGGACTGCCCAGCTGCGTGGGACCGCAGGAACGCTGCAGCAATTTGCTCGGGATTATGGCGCTCGAGGATTTCGGCAACAAATGCCATCTCGTTTTCTGTGACCGGCTCAAGAAGCTGCGGGTTCTCTAGCAAACGCAAGCGATCACGCTGCTGAATTTCCTCAACCGATGGCGGACGCCCCCATTCCGCTGTGATGTTGGCACGTCCAAGCAGACGCTCCGTGCGTCGACGTTCACTGTGCGGTACAATCAAGGCACAGACACCTTTGCGGCCCGCACGCCCGGTCCGGCCACTACGATGCAGCAGACTTTCGGGATTCTTCGGAATATCGGCGTGGATCACCAGCTCCAAATTTGGCAGGTCGAGCCCGCGTGCGGCAACATCCGTAGCAATACAAACCTGCGCACGCCCGTCGCGCAGCGCCTGCAAGGCGTGGGTGCGTTCATTCTGGCTGAGCTCACCTGAAAGGGCGACGACTGCAAAACCACGATTGGTGAACCGGCTCATCATGCGATTGACAGCTGCGCGCGTTGCACAAAACACTAGGGCATTCGTCGGGTTAAAGTAGCGTAATACGTTGATGATCGCATTTTCTCGATCACTCGGGGCCACGTCCATCGCGCGGTATTCAATATCCACATGCTGTTCGCGTTCCCCTTTGGTCGTCACCCGCGCCGCATCGCGCTGATAGCGCTTAGCCAGGGATGCAATGGAATGCGGCACGGTAGCTGAGAACATCAGGGTGCGACGTGTTTCTGGCGCCGCACTAAGAATAAATTCCAGATCATCACGAAAGCCCATATCGAGCATCTCATCCGCTTCGTCGAGCACAGCGGCCCTGAGGTCGCTCATATTCAATGAATTACGCGTAACATGATCGCGCAGCCGTCCCGGTGTACCCACGACGATATGTGCTCCACGTTCGAGCGCGCGTCGTTCGGCACGCATATCCATACCACCTACACAGGACGCAACAGACGCGCCTGCACCCGCATAGAGCCATTCGAGCTCCCGCTTCACCTGCAATGCTAGTTCGCGTGTCGGCGCTATAACCAGCGCCAACGGCGTGGCGGCATAGGAAAACCGCTCGGCATCACCCAACAATGTGGGACCAAGCGCGATTCCGAACGCGACCGTTTTACCTGATCCGGTTTGGGCCGATACCAGCAAATCCCTGTCGACAAGCTCGGGCGCAAGCACGGCCTCCTGAACAGGCGTAAGCGTGTCATAGCCACGTGCGCTCAGCGCAGCGCCAAGTGTGGGGACCACCCCATTAAAATCTATCATGTATCTCGTTCCGGCTACCCAGCCTGCCAAGGATAACGCTGCGCTCTTTAATTTCCCGCAGCGCGCCGCGTCGATGGGGCGGGTTCTAGCACCGAGTGGGCTTACCCGGAAGGGGCGTATTTAAATCCCCGCGAAGGGTTGAACCGGATCACTCCCCGGGCGCCTCAGAGATACAAACACCATTTCGCTCCGGAACATTCCCTTGGAAACGAAAAAAACCGAGGTTAGGGTCAAAAAACAGCAAAATTCAAGACTACGGCGCCATCTTCGCCATATACTCCATTAAGTCTTCGGCGCGCGCAGCAGGACGTATCGCGGCCACATATCGATCCGGGCGCAGCAGGATTACTTTATCGAGATATCCAGCCAAAGGCGGTTCACTGAAGTAACGGGAAACATCCCGAACAACAGGGAACCCGGCCGAGACAGGGTTCATCCACTCGGGTGTGATACCAACAACCGAAGCACCCGCCGCGGCGAACTTGTCAGCCAGTAGCTTGTCCATCTGACGATCCGGGTATTCTGAAAACAGCAATACGACAAGACCGTCAGGCAAAACCGCATCGAGCAATTTCTGCGTACGATCGGTCATCTCGACGACCGGCTGCGGCAAAAGCCGCCCGACCATCGTGTCCTTGCCATCTCCCTCTTCGGGCCAGATCAGCCCCGTCTCAAAACGCGGCGGCGGCTTGAAACGCATCTGCGAAAAGTAGTCCCGCATCCATGGAAGGAACCCCACCAACCAGAAGGCGCCACGCACCAGCAAGCCCTGCAACACGGATGTCGGCATCATGATCCGCCCCATAGTTAGGGCCAGCTGGATCATCGCCAATGCGTGTGGCTTGCGTTCGACCTCATAGCTATCGAGGAAATCTTCCGAGACTTCACCACGTACTGCTGCTGATAATTTCCAAGAAAGATTGTGGGCATCCCGCAAACCGCTATTCATGCCCTGTCCTGCAAAAGGCGGTGAGAGATGGGCGGCATCGCCGGCCAGAAAGACCCGGCCCTCGCGCCAACGTGCCGCAACACGTGCGTGGAAGGAATAGACTCGCTTTCGTCGAATGGGCGCGTCCCCGTCCGGCCCCGCATCACGCAGCAGGCCGCGCACAAACTCCTCACTAGTGGCGAGATCCTCGTCTTCTTCAGCACGCAACAGAAATTCGTAGCGGCGTATTCCTGCGGGTCCAGGCAGGGAGATATTCGGTCGACGTGGATTGCACGATACTTCGGTGTGTCGGAACCGGTTGGCAGTCTGAAACAAATCCACAATCAGCCAACGCTCGGCAAAAGTCGAACCAACCAGGTCGATATCCAATGTCTTTCGGATATCCGAGCGCCCACCATCACAAGCCACCATATAGCTGGCCGAAACCTGCACCATCGAGCCGTCGTCGCGCCGCATTTCGGCACGAATACTTTGCCCGTTCTGGGAAAACTCGACAAGCTCATGCTTGAGAAGACACGACACAATGTCGAACCGTGCCAACCCATCCAGCAGAACCTTTTCAAGCTCCGGCTGTTGAAACGCGTTCCGCTTGTCGAAACCAAAGGGCTTCGAAACAGAATCCACAAGAGCAAAGCAATCACCCTTTGGCCCTAGATAGCGTGAGCCGTATCCGCGCGCAACAATGGCCTCGACCGCCGCGTCGAGCCCGGCAGCTTGCATGCTACGCATGGATTCATCATCAATGGAGACTGCGCGCGGCTCGCCCACTGTGCCCGGATTGCGTTCGACGATGATGGTTCGAGTTCCACTTTTTCCGAGCAAGTTCGCAAGGGTGAGGCCGGTCGGCCCGGCGCCAACGATGAGAATATCGGTTCTGAGGTTCGCGACGGCATCGCTCATCAGCCGCTCTGCCCGAACAGAACTTTCCGGTCATAGAGATCGTCCACCGTTTCATGAGACATCCCTAGCAAGTCACCGAGCACTTTTGGAGCGGAACTTCCGAACGGCGCCACCCAGTCCCGCGCATTCGAAGGCGCATCATTGAATACAAAAGGCGGGTTGGGAACTTGGAAACTGCCGGCGCCATCCACGACCGTAGCAAAGGCCTCACGATGGATCAGCTGCGGGTCATCAAACAGTTCGTACAGTTCACGGTAGCGCGCGCAGGGCACTTTACCAGCCATCAACACACGTTCACATTCGTCAGCGTCGCGCTCGGATGTCCAGGCTTCGGCCAACGCCATTAGGTCCGTGTAATTCCGGTTGCGATCGGGATGGGTCAGGAAACGCGGATCCTCAATCCATTCGGGATGCTCCATGGCCTTTGCCATATTCTCGAATGTAAGCTGTCCACCAGGGGCCACCATGACAAAGCCATCACGGGCACGCACCGGCTGATAGTAACCGCGCAAATGTTCCGCACCCACTTGCACTGTCTGCATTTCATAAACGAGCAACCAGATCACGCTTTGGAGCAACGAGACGTCAATGAACCGACCAACGCCCGTGCGTTCGCGCGCAAACAGCGATGCGTTGATCGCACCGAAAGCCTGCACGGCAGCCATCACATCGGCAAGGAAAATGCCGATCGAGCCCGGGCGCGTCATTTCGGGCTGCTGCTGCATATAGGCCATCTCATAGCCCGAAGCGGCCTGTACCACCGGCGCATAGGCTGGGTTCTGGGACGCCGGTCCGGTCTGACCAAAACCAGAGATAGAGCAATAGATCACGTCCGGACGCACCGCACGAATGGCGGCGTGATCGAGCCCCAGACGCGTCATCACGCCAGGGCGGGAATTCTCCACCACAACATCACAATGTCGTGCTAGGTCGAGCGCCAGTGCACAGCCTTCAGGTGATTTCAGATCAAGCGCCAGACTGTGCTTGCCGCAATTGAGATGGCCATAGACGGCACTCTCCCCATCGCGGATCGGAATGGCGTGACGATTCTGCTCGCCGCCGGGAGATTCGATCTTGATAACCTCCGCGCCCATATCGGCGAGTTGGCGGGTACAATACGGCCCCGCCATCATCGTCGTAAAATCAAGCACCCGAATGCCGTCAAGCAGTCCCGTTGTTGTCACGCCGGTTTCTCCGTATTCGCGTTGTCGTTCTACTTCAGAAGATCACGTGCAATCAGCATGCGTTGAATCTGGTTGGTGCCTTCAAATATCTGCGTGACCTTCGCGTCCCGCATCATCCGCTCCACCGGGAATTCCTTCATATATCCATAGCCACCCAAAATTTGAACAGCATCAGTGGTAACCTTCATCGCCGTATCGCTGGCAAGGGTCTTCACCATTGCCGACAGACCGCCATAGCCGTCCATCTCCCCAGCGTCGTAGCGAGCGGCTACCTCGTAGAGCAGCGAACGTGCCGCTTCGATCTGCATCGCCATATCCGCCATCATGAACTGGAGCCCCTGGAACTCGGCAATCGGCTTGCCGAACTGTTCGCGTTCCTTGGCAAAATTGACGGCTTGTTCCAGTGCACCTTGCGCGATGCCCACAGCTGAAGCCGACATGGCAGGCCGGTTGAACTCCATACACTTCATGGCGATCTTGAACCCTTCACCGTCTCCGCCGACCATGGCGTCAGCGGGCACGCGCACACCTTCAAAGAAGAAATCACAGTTCGGGGTCGCGCCGTTGTAGCCCATCTTTTTGTTCTTTGCCCCGCGGGTTACTCCCAGCAGAGACGTGTCCACGATGAACGCAGACACACCCTTGGCGCGTGGCGCGTCATTGCTGCGCGCGAAGACCAGCACATATTCAGCAACCGGACCGCAGGTCACAAAAATTTTGTTGCCGGTGATCAGCCAGTCATCCCCGTCCCGCACCGCACGGGTACGAAGCGCAGCAGCGTCCGATCCGGCTTCCGGTTCGGACAGGGCAAAGGCGACAATTGTCCGGCCTTCGGCAAGCATCGGGAAATACTTCTGCTTCTGCGCTTCGGTTCCCCCGAATAAGAGTGGGAGTGCCATGCCGTTGCCGTTTTCTCCTACCATCACGGAAAGCGACAGGGAGTAACGCGCCAATTCCTCTCGTGCGATGCAGAGTTTTGTCAGCGAACCTTCCGGGCCGCCATATTCCTCAGGCACGCTCCATTGCAGCAACCCCATATCGCCAAACTTGGGAATTACCTCTTCCGGGAAACGATCTTCATGATCAATTTCGTTGGCAATCGGCGCAACTTCACGCTCGGCAAAACGCCGGATCTGATCCCGAAAAATTCGGTCGTCCTCGGTAAAATGGATTGGCGTAAAAGCCATTTGTCGTCCCCCAGCCGAAGCTCTTGATGCGCCTTCACATTATGACGGGCTAGTTCTGCAAGCGATGGGCCGCCGCGGTCAATGCAATTCCACAATGCCTGCCTGTAAGTGAGTACCTAGAAGATCTCCGGCTCCTCAATAAGCGCCCAACCTGGAGATAATCGAAGTCGTAGCCTTTTATTGGCCTGTGTCACATGCTTTAGTCACGAACCCAGTCTCCAGCACGAACACAACAGAACACTAAGAATGCGTGAACGTGCAGCGGTTGACCAGTCATTCCGGGTTTAGCCCTTGAGGGGCTCCTGCGAGGCCCTTACCATTCTATCTCAAGCCGAAGCTTGGGAATCAGACTGCCCCACATATGAGAAACGTCATATCAGGATCCATCGCACCAAAACTTTCGGCTCACGGCGCCGAAATCCCGGCACTGGGCTACGGCACCATGCTGTTTCCCGAACCCGAGCGCGCCGTTGAGCTTATCCTACACGCACTCAAATCGGGCTATCGCCACATCGACACGGCACGAAAATACGGCTCCGAGCGATGGGTCGGCGAAGCCATCCATGCGTCAGGGCTACCGCGCCAAGATGTCTGGGTCACCACTAAAGTCACCGAAGAAAACGCAAAGGCTGATGATTTCGCACGGTCGGTCGACACCAGTCTGGAAACTCTCGGCCTAGACCATGTCGACCTGCTGTTGATCCATTGGCCGCAGCCGAACGTGCCACTCGAGCAAACTCTTGGCGCGCTTGCCAAGGCCAAGCGTGACGGATTGGCACGACATATTGGCGTCTCAAATTTCACCATCTCGTTACTCGACGAAGCCATGGCCAAATGCTCTGAACCGCTGATCACCAACCAGATCGAGTACCACGCCTATATCCGCCAGGATCGGCTTATCGCGGCATGTCGTAAATATGATCTGCTGGTCACCTGTCATGCCCCCCTCGCGCGCGGCGCCATGCTCAATGACCCGGTGATCGTGAAAATCGCCGCCACCCATGACAAGACACCGGCACAGGTTGCACTGCGTTGGCTCGTCCAGCAGCCTGATGTTGTTATCGTGCCGCGCGCGCTCGAGTTTTCGGAGATCGAGGAAAATATAGGCATCTTCGATTTCGCGCTTAGTGATGCTGAAATGGTCAGCATCGTCGGCCTACAGGAAAACAACCTGCGCATTATAAACCCCGAAGTGCGGCGACCCGTCTGGGACGAAGACTAACCCGACTTTCGAAACACCACGGCTGATATGGCGGAGAAATTTTTATCGCCAGAATTCCATTTGTGATGTGGTTTGATTCCCCATGAAAGTGCGTGATTTCTACTTTTCCCGCTGCCAGCGGATCGGTTCTCCGTTCGGCTCGGCAACGTGATGGCGCAGCACACCGATACGGTCCGCTTCCAATTCAACCACTGCGCCCGGTGCGATCCAGCGATCAATTTCGAACCCGCAGCCATTGTTCACGGTACCTGAGCCGAGCACTTCACCTACATTGAGCATTTCGTCCTGGGAGGTATAAGAAACTGCTTCGGGAAAACTCCATTGCATCGGACCAGGCGTCGATTTTGCCCAGACTTCTCCATCAATGCGGACCGCCATTTGTAGGTCTGCCGGATCACCCATTTCGTCGGGTGTGACAATCCACGGCCCCAGACCCCAAGCAAAATCCTTACCTTTATATGGGCCAGTGCTGACCTGCATTTCACCACGTTGGGTGTCGCGGGCGGAAAAGTCGTTCAGCAATGTGTAACCAAGGATGTAATCAGCCGCCTCGTCGATATTTACATCCAGGGCCGGCTTACCGATGACTGCAGCCAGTTCCAGTTCGTAATCAAGCTTCTTGGTATAGCGCGGCCATGGAACGGTTGAGTCGTGGCCAAACATAGTGGTCGAGTTACCTTTAAACGCCGTTGGCTGGTCGTACCAGGCCGGAGGAATCGAGAGGCCCATCTTACCAAACGTGTTCTCGAGGTGGTCCTCGAAGGCTGCAAAATCGCGTAGCACCGGTACCTGTGCGATCGGCGGACGCAAGGCAATATCCTCGAGCGACCATATGAGGGTTTCACCGCGCACGCCTTTTGCGTCGGGATGCGCCTCGCCCCACGCAGTTATCTCGGCCAGCATGTCCTGCTCGGTCCCGTGAAGCCGGGCGAACCGCTGTAGATCGGGCGGACAAAATGCATCGGCACGCGCACCAGCGTTGGCCAAACCACGATCTCCCGCCATCGCCGCATACACAAAGTTGACGTCAATTATACGACCAGCGCCGCGGCGCGCGTTCTCAATTGTGTCTCCAGGGCCTCCATCCAACAGAACAATACCAAATCGGTCGAACGGCCCGACCGGTGTTTCAACCCTGAATGTCGCGAGCTTCATTCCGCTACGCCCTTGACCACTAGGTCGACCTTGTCGGCTTCGTCAGTAACCGGGAACGGCCCTTGTTTGATTTCAATTAGGCGTGTGCCCTTTTCCAAAAACTCAACTTCGTGTCCTTCAAGCATCAGGATCAGATCGTTGGGCTTGAGGATGACATCACCCAATGCATCGCCTTCCGTCGTGACAACACCAATACGCGCGCTGCCCCGCTGACACAGTAAAATCTGATGGCGCGTCGGATGATCGGGCAATGGCACGTCGGGCGTGTGGTAATGCGCCGCTGTGGTACCACCCGGATCGCGGTTCAGCATGATGACCTGCAGCGGCCAGTCATCTCGTGTGATGTGGGCTTTGTTGCGTCGCTCTGAATCCGGATCGACATTATAGGACTTCCGGATATGTTCCTTTTCCTCTTCGGTATCCATGAACGGCGGGAATTTTTCGAACTCATCGAAATCGGCCCTAATATGGATGGCGACTACGCGGTCGTTGCTAGGCGCTTTGTAGTAGGTGACGCTCTGAAGATCGTTTGGTGTCGCAAACTCGGACATGATTGGTTTCCCTTCATTCAGAATTAATTCGGGGACAACGCTAAAGGTATTTGAAGTAGTTTCAAGTTACTAAAAAATCCGTCGGAGCCAGCCGATCGTTCGCGCAATCAATTCATACGTGGGACTGCGTCGGTACAAACCAGAACAAAAAACAGTGGCGACTTTGTCTCAGAGCAGAAAACATCAGATCTACGCGTCGCTCGAAAGCATCGAAAACGGCGACCCAAAACCGATTCCCGTCGTCAACCACTGGCGATGCATCCAGCACAACTTAAAATAAAGAACATAAACTTGCCCGTGAATACGTCGCATAAAACCGCAGGAGTTGTTGAACCCTGCGTTCATCGCATGCAATAGCCCGGCAGCTTAACCCAAACCGTTGCAACTTGAACTTCAAATCGTGCGCACCACCAGCCAGAATATCTAGTGCTATCTACTTTGCAGCTTCCCAATTTACCAATTATACGCCTCGCCAAGAACGCCTTAGACTGCGAACCAAGTGGTTCATTAATTTCTGGTACAAAACACCGTTCAGGCGCGTCGGCATCTTACCAACCTCGATGGTTGTCGCCATCTATCTTTTGCTGCTGCAACGCTTCGAACAAAAGCGAACCTGATCCCAAACCTTTTCCCACTTCTTACGCCATGCGAATGCGCGGCCACACACGGCGCATATTTTAATAGGTAGGTCAGATTTTCGGCGCATCGTTGGCATCGTCAGCTATTACCCCTGTGGCCTTGCCGCGTGATTTTTTGCCGTAATCCCAAGCCTTAGATAGGCGACTATCAATTCTATGAGTGGATCGAGGTGTCGTGTACTGAATACACAGAAACGCCCGGCGAGACACCGGGCGTTTCTCCAAAAACAACATTGATCGGTTAGCAGCTGCTATCAACCCAGTATTGGGCCGAGCGGCCTTCGTAGATTTTGTAGGCAAGGCAGCAGAGGTAGTTGAACATTTCATAAACTCCATCAAGTTTCACTTAATTACCTTTACGAAGCTTAAGGAACTCTGGATGCGCGCTAGTTGCATGGCTCAAATGAGATCACTGCGTGGCCCCACACTGATTTGCTGCAGATGACTGGGTTTTCCGTAAGCCTTCACCCGCAGGGAAACGTCTCATTCATCGCCATAGCGAATAACCCAACAGAATTACCGTGCAGTTGCGGCGGATGTTGGTTCATCCAATCTACGTATACCTTCCTGTAGTCATTCAGCGAGAGAGTTTCGGACACCGGTATACAGAACGGTGGCTTCTTGCCCTGATAAATTTCCTGCCAGTTAAACGTGGCTGTGACGCCCACTAAAAAGGTGTCACACATGGCTCTGTCGCTGGTTTCCTTAGCCTCGTCACAGGCCTCAAGTGCGACGATCCCATCTAGCAGGTCGTCGGGACCGGCGTTGGCGACCGTAACCATAAAAAAGGATCCGATGGCGATAATAATGGTGGAGAGCTTTTTCATATCCAACGCATAGACAGGAAAGGGAGCGGTCGAACGGATTCGTCTCAATGCTGCTCGGGACGAGCTCAATCCGCAAGTGCTCGCGACATCAAATCGAGCGAGAACCATACTTCTAAGTGCAAGACGAATGTAAGCCAAACTGATATATAGATTCAGTAGATTTCTGAAAATTCCCATAATCCCTTGATCTAAAATACGGACCTTGGCGCGCCCGGGAAGATTCGAACTCCCAACCTCCTGATCCGTAGTCAGACGCTCTATCCAGTTGAGCTACGGGCGCTTACCAAAGGCGCGCGGAAGCTAATCAATCACCTTCACGATTGCAATACCTCCAGACGGCACTGTGATGGTTAATATTTTACTTGTGTATCCGGACTAAAAGCAGCTTGCCGCATGCACACCCAATCGGTACCATCCTGCCCAACCGATTGGCTAATAAGCAGTTTTTGCGATACCGCCGCGCGGGCCAGCCCATCTAGGGCAAGCGCAGGGGGCACCAAAGGATAAGGGATCGGATGAAAACGAATCGAACCTGGCCAGCATTTGCTGGCGCAGCACTGCTGTTAGCCGGCTGCGGATTTGTCGATGACGCACTCATTCCATCGCTGACAGGCCAAAGCCCATCGGGTGGTGATCGCATCATTGTTGCCCCCAGCCCTGTAGAAACGAGCCCGCTTCCCGCGCTCGGGGCCAGCAACTTCCGGCCGTCAGGTGTGACCGCCGGACAGGCCACAGGCACAGAAGTCGGTCGTAGGGTCGACCGCCTGCGTGACGATCTTGGGCGGATGCAACTAGGCGTCGGTAATGACAATTCAAAACTCCAAGCCCTGCGCACGCAGACCATCTCGGACGCCCGTGGCTATCAGGAACTGACGGCTAGTATTCGCGCCCCCCTGCAGGTCGGCACGACACCGGGTAATCCGAACCTCGTCGCTGGCTGGGCCGAAGCACAAATTACGCTTGATCGCATCTCCGATAGCATCGGTGAAATGGCCGCTCTGTCCAGCAACGTTGCTAATAACAGCGCACTTTCTGCATTCATTCTAGAATCGGTGCGCGCCACTTATGGTCTCACCGGTGCCGTCGACGAAGACCACAGTCAGCTCGCCATACTCGAGGACGAGGTCAACCGGACCGTTGTCCTGATTGACCGCCTATTGAACGAACTCAATGAAGACATCGCCCGCCAGACTAACTATGTCAGCCGCGAGCGCAGCGACCTCACAGTTCTATCCGTCGCCGTCAAGAATGGCGAACTCCTAGGAACCAGCCTGACCAATCGCGCCTTCGGTACTGCAGCGGCGCCGCGCGGTGGCGCCAGCACGGTCGGTAACCTGGCCAACCTACGTGCGCTTGTCGTGATCCGTTTTGACCGTCCGAACGTTCCCTATCAAGAACCATTATTTACGGCCGTCAGCGAAGCGCTTAACCGTCGTCCAGGCTCCGTGTTCGATGTTGTCTCAATCGTATCCCAGCGTGGCACGCCAGCTCAGGTCGCCCTGAACGCCAACCAGGCCAGGCGCAATGCCGAACAAGTGTTGCAAAACCTCTCACAAATGGGACTGCCGAGCGATCGTCTTTCGCTGAACTCTACCTCGAGCGGCGAAGTCGCCAACAATGAGGTCCGCGTCTACGTCCGATAACGGACCTAGATAAGGCGTTCCTCAGGCGTCGCGCTCGTCGAGCGCGCGATCGAACTCTATTAGTTGTGCAGCCACCCGACCGTAGACCGTGTCGGCCGAATATTGGCCATTCTCATCCGGAATTCCCACGGGAATTCCGGTGAACAATTCAATGGCCTCATCCACATGGGCCGCCGAGTAGGCATGGAAACGCCCTGCCGCCATATCCTTGACAATATGGTCATCGAGCACGAGGCTTGGCTCATTTGAGCGCGGGAAGACCACGCCCTGAGTGCCCGTAAGCGGACCAGCTTCAACGCAGACTCGATGGAAGCCTTCGGCCTTGTTGGTGAGCCCCCCAATGGCCTGCACGTCCCCATGCTGGTTCATCGAACCCGTCACGGCGAGGTCCTGACGCAACGGCGCGCCGGAGAGGTCAGAGAGGATCGAGAGAACTTCGGCGATGGAAGCACTGTCGCCTTCGACACCGCCATAGCTTTGCTCGAAGGTGATCGATGCGTTGAACGACAGCGGCATGCTGCGCGCGAACAGACCGGAAAGAAATCCCTGAATAACCATCGCCCCTTTCTGCTGGATCGGCCCGCCGAGCATCGTCTCGCGTTCGATATTGGTAACCCCGCGCCGACCGACCGAGGTCCGCGCCGTAACCCGTGATGGCGCCCCGAAAGCATGGTCGCCCATATCGCGAACCGTCAGCCCGTTAACCTGCCCGACCGCTTCACCGGTTGTGGAGATCAAAACGCTGCCGCGCTGGATGCCCTCATGGGTACGATCTTCCACGCGTGAGTTCCGGCTTCGTCGACTGGCGCGAGCAGCCTGAACGGCCGCACGAACCACCTGCTTGTCGCCATCCGCCCGCGCGGCATAGATCGCCTCATTGACGATATCCTCGACCAGCTCAAACCGAGCCGAGAGCTTCTCGCGATCAAAGGCCAGTCGCGAGGCATAGCCCAGCAAGTATTCGATCGCATCCGGAGTGCAGGTGGTCGCACCGTGTTTGGTGGCAAAGCCCTGCACCAGCCCCGCATAACAGGCGAGGTTCTCGGGGGTCGTGTCCATATCCCCGTCGATTTCTGCTTTCACCTTGAAATAGGCCTGATACTCCGGATCGACGGAGAAGAACGTGTAGTACCAGCGCGGTCCGCCAACGATAACAACCTTGACGTCGAGCGGCACAGGTGCGGGTTTTGGCGCACCAGCCACTGGGATACCGCCAGACCTGTATTGTTCTTCCATCCGGACCACGCCGTCACGCAAAGCGCTCTTGAGCTGGGTCCAGCTGCCGCCGTCTGCTGCAATCGATTCTGCGCGCAGAACCAGAATGCCGCCATTGGCCCGATGCAGGGCACCGGGCTGGATTAGTGAGAAGTCTGTCTGCAGAACCCCGCCCACCTGGCGATATTCGATGCGCCCGAAAAGATTTTCATATGTCGGATTACCTTCGAGCACGATCGGCGGGCCCGACATATCCGAATTGTCGACTAGCAGATTGACCGCATAGCGTTCTTCGGGGGTCGGCTGTGATGGCTTGGGCGCAGCTGGAGGCACTTCCGCAGCTTCACCGGCCTCGCGGAACAGTTCGATATTCTCAATCACATCGACCCGGAATGCGATCAGCCAGCGATTGAGACCCTGGTGCTCCTGAAAGCTATTTCCCAGTTCGTCCATCAGACCGCTAACGGCGGTCTCGGCGACACTGTTGTTCAGGTCATTCACCTGCTCGGAAAACTTTGCCTGATGCCGCACCGCCTCCCGGTTCACATCGGCCAGTATTCCGCTGACCTCCTGACCGGCTTCCTCCATCGCCTTGCACTCCGCTTCGGGAAGTTCGGAAGTATCACGTGGTTTGTCGTCCTCTCCAAGGGAGACAACCATCAGACCCTGGGGCGACTGGACCAGCGACAGCCCGGCAGATTCTGCCACTACACGCGCGGTTTCGATTCCCTTACTGACTTCCGCCCGCATAGCCATCTCAAACTCGTTCGTGCTCTGCTGATACTCACCACGACTAAAAGCCTGGTGGAGAGCCTCGCGCAGCTGGGGCACCAGCGTCGTCATGGCGTCGCGGAACTTACGGCCTTCTCCTGCAGGAAGGCGCACAGCCAGCGGTTCGTTGGTCCTCTTGAAATTGTTCAGATAGATCCAGTCATCGGGACGCTTGCCACCAGCCAATGCTTCTTCGAGATAAGACAGGGTTGCCGTCATCCGACCACTGCGGTCCTCACCCACGACAAAGATATTAAAACCGGGGTCACGGACTTTCAGTCCAAAGCCCAAAGCTTCGCGTGCCCGCGCATGGCTCGACAGATCAAACACATGACCGCCCGTGTGGCCGTCAATTCCTGACAAATCAAACACCGGAAGCCCGGCATCAGCGGCTTCAATTTTACGGATCGCCATACAAACCTCCTCAAAAGCCCCGAAACTATAAACACTCATCCCAAAAGCGTCGCGATAGTATCGGAGGAAATTCCTCATGTAGTCATCATATGACCCTATTCCTAGATATTCTGTTCGGTGTTCTGATCACAATTTACGGCGCCACTAAGACCCTGGCTTGCACGTCCGACGACACGTCCCGTAATGCATTCCGGGACGTGATTGAAGGTCAGATCTAGACCTTGTCTCGAGATAACGGCGTGACGGAATTTGTCTTCGCAAGCCCCCTTAGCCAGAAAACCTTTCGGACAGCGGAACCGAATCTGGCGCATCGATGGCATCATCCTGTACCCCGCAGGTGAGTGGAGAATTTAATCATCACAATCCATAATTGCATACCCACGCCCCCGGGGCTTTAATGCGTCCTCTTCCCCATCTTCTCAGGACACCTTCCCATGGCTCTCTCACAACACGACTACCCCGTTTCATGGGAACAACTTCATCGCGACGCCAAGGCACTAGCCTGGCGGCTCGCGGAGATAGAACAATGGCAGCGAATCGTCGCGATCACACGAGGCGGCCTAGTGCCCGCCGCCATTGTCTCGCGCGAACTCGAAGTGCGTCTAGTCGATACGGTCTGCGTATCATCCTATGAGCATCAGGCTCAGGGTGAACTGACTATACTCAAAACCATCGAAGGCGATGGCACTGGCACACTAATTGTCGACGATCTGGTCGACACAGGGAAAACCGCTAAGGTTGTTAGGGAAATGCTACCCAACGCACATCTGGCAACGGTCTACGCCAAGCCTGCGGGGCGGCCTCTAGTCGACACCTTTGTGACCGAAGTCAGTCAGGATACGTGGATTCATTTCCCCTGGGATCTGGAACTGCAATTCGTAAAGCCCATTGCCGCTAACAACTAAGGTCAAATCCCTTAGTCAACTCGTTCAATGCGCGGGCGCAGTTCAAGAATATCTGACAGGCTGTCGCCGAGTAGAAGCTTATTCATATTCAGACATTTCCTGTGTTTTAGTACTTCCCTCTGCCGCCTCCGAGAGCACGCCGGAACCGGCACCGACCAGATGTATATCGAAGTTACAAATTATACTCATCACAGGGATACTAAATCTCTCAGAAAAGAGTGGTGAATTTTAGGATGCTTAAGACTGTTTTTTCTTTGCCTGATGCCGTTTGTACAGCACGGGCAACAATGACAGCAGTGCGAGTCCGATAAGTGGACCCAGCACTTCGGGCTTAAAGATAATCCCAAGGCTTGGGCCCTCGCCCACATCAAGCAAGGAACCCATACCATTCCCGACCGAAGCAAAGACGAAAGTTCCTGGAATGATTCCAATGAAAGTGCCTATCACATAAGTTGCTGTGGAAACTCCGAGAAATGCCGGAACCAGATTGACCAGCCAGAACGGAAACAGGGGAAGAAGCCGCAGCACCAGAAGATAGCTCAATGCGTTCGCACTAAAACCCTCTTGCATCTTAGGCAAAAACGGCGCCGCCTTTGCCTGCAACAGATCACCAAATGCAAAGCGCGCAATCAGGAACAGCGCCGTCGCCCCGATCGTTGCACCCACCACAGCAATCAAGCCGCCGCCAACGGTCCCGAACAGAAATCCTGCCGTCAGGGTCATGAAGATACCGACCGGCAAGGAAAAGGCCACCACCACGGCATAGAGTATAACAACAGCAAAGGCCGTGAGCACAGCGTTCTCTGCCACAAATAACTGCAAGGTTTCACGATGCTCGCGTAGCGTTTCGAGGGATGCGAAGCTACCAACGTCAAAAACGAAAAAAAACACCAGACCAGCTAAAAAAATGGTCAGTGGCACAACGCGCTTGAGCAGGACAGAGACTGAACGTGTTGGAGGAGATGCTGGGAATTCGGAATTTGCCATCGTGTTTACATACCCTTGTTGTTGTGAACCTACTTGTGTAGTGAGCGATACGGAAACATTCACTTGGGCGTGAGCAATATTTGCTGACCAAACGCCGCTGACACGAGTTGACTTCCACCCACCGTATTCGTATACAGCTGGCCAAATTGCAAAGCCCTTGAAGGCAATGGAGAATTCGCGTGAAGCGGACATTTCAACCGAGCAATCTGGTGCGCAAGCGCCGCCATGGTTTCCGATCCCGTATGAAGACTGTGGGTGGACGTAGAGTGCTGGCACGTCGGCGCGCTCGCGGGCGCACGAAACTAAGCGCCTGAGCGGCACCTGCACGGTGTTTAACCGTGTAGGCGCAATCACCGGGATTAAAAATCTATGAACACCACGGCGCTGGAAACGACGCCGAAATCCGGGTATCGCGATGTCTTGTCAATAGCGCGCCTTCCTAAACGATCTGATTTTCTTCGGATTGCGGCTCAAAAACGTCGTTGGGCAGCGCCGGGGCTCGTTCTTCAGGTGGCACCACGTCCCAATGACGTCAATTTGGTGGATGGCAATATTCGGGTCGGTTTCACCGCAACTCGGAAAGTCGGCAACGCGGTCATCCGAAATCGCTCACGACGACGTTTGCGTGCGGCCGTTGATCGCGTTATCACCCGTTTCGCCCGAGCTGATTGCGACTACGTTGTGATAGTCCGAGCTGCGACAGCACAGCGGGCATTCGATAAACTGGTTTCCGACCTTGAGGTTGCACTGAAAAAATGCGACGCGTTCTTACCGGGCCACAAAGGCAGCGTTGAATGAAATTAGTGTCCTATATGATCGTCTTGATCCTCAAATTTCCGATCTGGATCTGGCAGTGGTGCATTTCACCCGTCTTGGGGGCCAATTGCCGATACGCGCCAACCTGCTCACGCTATGCCTGCCAAGCTCTGAACAAACATGGGCCGGCCAAGGGCGGCTGGCTCGTCCTTGGCCGAATCCTTTCCTGTCATCCATGGGGTGGCTCGGGTTTCGATCCTGTACCCGATGCCTGCGGAAACGCAGCAAAACAACATCTCGAACCAGAACACGGTGTATCCGTGTCACATCTAGAGGCCTGACGCGCGATGGACCAGAAGAACCTTATCCTCGCGATCGTTGCGTCGCTTGCCATTCTCCTCGGCTGGCAAACGCTAGTGGAAAAACCAAAGCAGGAACAGGCCGTCGCCGAAGCACAGCGTCAGGCCGAAGCGGCCGGCCGTGACCCGAACACAATTGGTGTTCCATCCCTACCCGCGCCGGGCCAGACCGTAGAGGAACTAGTGGCAGCCGCGCCGCGGGATCGCGCCGAGATTATTGCCGAAGGTGACCGCATCCTAGTTGAAACGCCGTCCTATCGTGGCTCAATCAACCTGACGGGCGGTCGTTTCGATGACCTCACCCTGAACAGATATCGTCAGACGATCGAAGCGAACAGCCCAGACATCACCCTGCTTTCACCCCGAGGTACGGCGAACCCCTACTTCGCAGAATTCGGCTGGTTGACCGGAAATGGCGCCGTGACAGGTGGGGGCCAGACGAAATGGACATCTGCGCAGCGCAAGCTCACATCTAATACACCGGTCGTATTGGCCGCGCGCACCGATGACGGGCTGCTGCTCACGCGAACCATCGCCGTGGACAAGGACTATATGTTCACGATCATCGATCAGGTAAAGAACGCAGGCACATCCGCCGTCAATGTTAGTCCGTTTGGTCGCGTCACTAGGGTTAACACTCCAGATACACGCGGATTCTTCATTCTGCATGAAGGTCCGGTCGGTGTGCTCGATGAACAGTTGCACGAGATCGACTATGACGATCTCGAGGATGAACCCGAGGCCCCGCAAAACTTCAAATCCACCGGCGGCTGGCTCGGCTTCACAGATATTTATTGGCTCACCGCGCTTGTGCCGGACATGAACGAAGAACTCGATGCGCGTTTTCTGTTCGACACTACTCCAAACGGTTCAAAACTGTACCAAACCGATTATCGCGGCACGGCCGTTTCACTGGCCCCAGGTGAGAGTCTAGAAAAAACAAACCGGCTGTTTGCCGGGGCCAAGGTCTTCAAGACGCTGAAGGCATACCGGGACGCACCGGGTAAGGAAATCGACCGATTTGAGCTTTCAATCGATTTCGGTTGGTTTTTCTTCCTAACCAAACCGCTGCTCAACGTGATTATTTTTGCTGCCAACCTGCTAGGAAATTTTGGTCTCGCAATCCTAGCGGTGACAGTGATCATCAAGCTGATCTTCTTCCCGCTGGCCAACAAGTCCTATCGCGCGATGAGTGGGATGAAGGCGCTGCAGCCTAAGATGACCGAGTTGCGGGAGAAATACGCCGATGACAAGCAGCAGATGCAGAAAGAGCTAATGGGCATGTATCGGCGCGAGAAGGTCAATCCGGTTTCGGGTTGCCTTCCAATCGCGCTGCAGATTCCCGTGTTCTTTGCGCTCTATAAGGTTCTGTTCGTCTCAATCGAGATGCGCCATGCGCCGTTCTTCGGCTGGGTACGGGATCTATCGGCTGCAGATCCTCTAAACCTGTTCACCCTGTTCGGTGCGGTCGCATGGAGCCCACCCTTTGGTCTGGCTCTCGGCGTCTGGCCAATCCTGATGGGGCTGACAATGTTCGCACAGCAAAAACTTAACCCCGCACCTGCGGATCCGGTTCAGGCCCGCATCTTTATGTTCATGCCGCTGATTTTCACCTTCTTCCTAGCAAATTTCCCGGTCGGACTGGTGATATACTGGACCTGGAACAACCTTCTGTCGATTACCCAGCAATACGTCATCATGCGCCGCATGGGTGTGGCTGTAGGCGGCGGCAAGACAAACGATAGCTAACATAATGGCTGTTCTTGAGGGAGATACATCACAGGCCTCATCTAAAATTGGGCGACATCTGTTTGCTCAAGAATGTACATTTGTGCGCGGGGTGGCGACCCTGCCCGACCTGCCCGAACCAAGCCTGCCAGAGATAGCCTTCGCCGGACGTTCGAATGTCGGAAAATCTAGCCTACTGAATGGGCTGACTGGGCGCAAAACCTTGGCACGCACAAGCAATACGCCCGGGCGCACACGCGAGCTCAATTTCTTTGATCTTGCCGGGCGCTTGATGCTCGTCGACCTGCCCGGCTATGGATATGCCCGGGCATCAAAGACAGAGATTTCCCGCTGGAACAAGACCCTGCGTGACTATTTGCGCGGACGCCCCAACCTGCAACGCCTCTGCCTGCTAATTGATGCTCGACACGGGCTCAAGGCGGGCGACGAAGAGATGATGAAGATGCTCGATGCGTCTGCTGTGGTCTATCGCGTGGTGCTTACCAAGGTAGACAAATTGTCAGCTGCAGAGCTTGAAACCACCTCAGCAAGGGTCGCAGCGGTTCTCAAGACTCACCCAGCAGCTCTGCCGGAACTGATCACCACCAGTTCACGAAAAGGCCTTGGAATTTCGGAACTGCAGACCGACCTCGCCACTCTGGCGAACCCGCAATGAGTGCGTTAAGTTGAGGGTCAGCACTCAAGCCGCATCAAAAGAACGGATAAGATGATGGGTCCAGACAGCGTGCCAGCACCCGAAGAACTGCTCGCCAAGGCTGGGGTCCTTGCCGAAGCACTTCCTTACATGCGTCAGTTCAATGGGCAGCGTTTCGTCATCAAATATGGTGGCCACGCCATGGGAGACAAGGTCCTCGCGAGCGCCTTCGCCCGTGACATCGTGCTGTTGAAGCAAGTCGGAATTGAACCCATCATTGTGCATGGCGGAGGCCCGCAGATAGGGGCGATGCTGGAACGCCTAAAGATCAAGAGCGAGTTTGTCGACGGTTTGCGTGTTACAGATGCGGAAACGGTTGAAATCGTCGAGATGGTTCTTTCGGGCTCCATCAACAAAAAAATCGTTTCTGCCATCAATGCCGCGGGCGGGCGGGCCGTCGGCCTATCGGGGAAAGACGGGAATTTAATGTCCGTCCGCAAACTGCGCCGGACCCATCGCGAGACTGATTCAAACATCGAAAAAATTCTCGACCTTGGGTTTGTCGGTGACCCGTCGCAGGTGAACCCGGAACTTCTCGATAGCCTCACCCAGGCTGACATCATCCCGGTCATTGCTCCCATCGGGATCGGAGAGGATGGCGCCACTTATAATGTAAACGCCGATACAGCGGCGGGCGCCATCGCATCGGCGGTCGAAGCGGCGCGCCTGTTGATGCTGACCGATGTGACAGGTGTTCTGGACAAAGAAGGCGACCTGATCACTAATATCGGCGTGGATCAGGCACGTCGGCTCATCGAGGACGGTACCATCACAGGCGGGATGATACCAAAAATTGAAACCTGCATTGATGCCGTCGAGAATAATGTGGATGCCGCGGTAATCATGGATGGTCGAGCTGCCCATTCGTTGCTGATCGAAGTCTTCACCGAGCACGGTCTTGGCACCGCCATCTGGGCTGACTAGCTTCACGTCAGCTTGCCTGGTGCAAATGAGCCCCACTGGGCCTGCGCCTAATACCACCAATGGCCTCATTTCTCCGGATTTTCCATGAAACCTCTTGAACAATTACGTGAAACTGAAACCTGGGTCTTCGATCTCGATAACACGCTTTATCCAGCCTCTTGTGGCCTGATGGCCGACGTCTCGACGCGCATGACGAAGTTCGTCGCCGAATGCCTGGGCCTTGACCATGACCGGGCACTAATTGAGCAAAAGCGCATGTTCCGTGAATACGGAACCACCTTGCGCGGCCTGATGAACGATCATGATGTTGACCCGACCCATTTCATGAACTTCGTGCACGATGTTGACTATTCCCTTGTCGCCCCCCTGCCCAAACTGAACAACGCGTTGCGCGCACTTCCCGGCCGCAAGGTCATCTTCACGAATGCCTCCACGGCCCACGCAGAAGCCGTGCTTCATAGGCTTGGCATTGCGGACATGTTCGAAGGAATTTTCGACGTCGCGGCTGCGGACTACATCCCCAAACCTAATCCCCAGCCCTATGAGGCGATTGCCAAGCTCTACGACATCGACCCAGCGCACGCGGTAATGCTTGAAGATATTGGCCCTAATCTGGAGCCTGCAGCCCAAATGGGCATGAGCACGGTCTGGGTACGGTATGACATTATGGCGGACCCCTATTGGGCTATTCCCGATGGCAATACCGACTACATCCACCACGAAACCGAAGACTTGGCGGACTGGCTTGAAACCGTACTTGCGGCGGGCTGAGGAAAGCTAGGCTGCAACGTTGACATGGGGGACTGTGCGCGGCCATCTTCGCACGCTGCTAACAAAGTACTGCACAGGATAACACTATGAGCACCACCAACCTACAATCGGCCATTGAAACCGCTTGGGACAACCGGGAATGCTTGACACCCACAACCACGGGCGCAGATCGTGATGCCGTCGAAACGGCGCTTAACGAACTCGATAATGGCGCACGCCGTGTGGCCGAAAAGCGCGATGGCGACTGGGTTGTCAATGAATGGCTCAAGAAGGCGGTTCTGCTGTCCTTCCGGCTTAACGACATGACGATGATTGCCGGTGGCCCGGGCGACAACACCGCATGGTGGGACAAGGTGCCTTCAAAGTTCAACGGCTGGGGCGCCAGCGAATTCGAAAGCGCTGGATTTCGTGCTGTTCCAAATGCCATTGTGCGCCATTCAGCCCACATCGCACCGGGCGTAGTGCTGATGCCGAGCTTCGTTAATCTGGGCGCTTATGTAGACACCGGCACCATGGTCGATACCTGGGCAACAGTGGGAAGCTGCGCCCAGATCGGTAAAAACGTTCACCTGTCCGGTGGCGCCGGCATTGGCGGCGTGCTTGAGCCTCTGCAGGCCAATCCCGTCATCATTGAAGACAATTGCTTCATCGGCGCGCGATCGGAGGTGGCCGAGGGCGTCATTGTTGAAGAAGGCGCGGTTCTTTCCATGGGTGTCTATCTCGGTGCCTCAACGAAGATCGTCGATCGGGCCACAGGAGAGGTCTTCGTGGGACGCGTTCCCGCCTATTCGGTCGTCGTTCCTGGCTCCCTGCCTGGCAAGGACCTTCCCGATGGTACCCCCGGTCCGAGCTTATATTGCGCCGTGATCGTCAAGCGTGTCGATGAGCAGACCCGCGCAAAGACCTCCATCAACGAACTGCTTCGGGACTGACTCAAAGGCGATGACCGACACTGACGACCCGATCGCGCTTGCCCAGTCATTAATCCGCTGTCCCAGCGTGACACCGGACGACGCGGGTGCGCTTGGTGTCCTTGGTGGCGCGTTGAAACGAATCGGATTCGAATGCCACCGGCTTCGTTTTGCCGATGCGGACACGCCGGATGTCGAAAACCTCTACGCACGCCTCGGCACGGATGGTCGCAATTTCTGCTTTGCCGGACACACCGATGTGGTGCCAACAGGCGATAGTACAGACTGGTCACGTGATCCATTCTCTGGCGATGTGATCGACGGCGCGCTACACGGGCGAGGTGCAGCTGACATGAAGAGCGCCGTTGCGGCGTTCGCGGCGGCGACCGCTCAACTGGTAGCCCGCCACGGTGCCCCGCAAACATGGTCCACACCAGGTTCGATCAGCTTCCTGATCACGGGAGACGAGGAAGGCCCTGCCATCAATGGTACCCGCAAGGTGCTCGAATGGCTATCCGAACGTGGGGAGCAACTCGACGCCTGTCTCGTTGGTGAACCGACTAACCCGGAAGCTCTTGGCGATATGATCAAGATTGGCCGGCGCGGCAGTACCACTGGTGATGTAACCGTGCGCGGTATTCAGGGGCATACAGCCTATCCCCATTTGGCTAACAACCCAACCCATCATCTCGTACGGATGCTCAACACCCTGACTGCCAAACCTCTCGACCAGGGAAGCGAGCATTTCCAAGCCACGACACTGCAGCTCACGACTATTGATGTTGGCAACCCGGCCAACAATGTCATTCCCGGTAAAGCCAGCGCGACGTTCAATATCCGCTTCAACGACCACCACACATCCGGCAGTTTGGATGCATGGGTGCGCCAGACCTTTGATGCTGCCATCGGCAATGGTGACGTCAGTTATGCGTTGAGTTTCCGCGTCACTGGCGAATCCTTCCTATCCCCGCCCGGACCGTTGAGCGACGCAATTTCGGCCGCCATACAAGAAACGACGGGCAGGATACCCGAACTGAGCACAACCGGTGGTACCTCTGACGCCCGATTTATCAAGGATTTTTGTCCTGTCGTAGAATTCGGGCTGGTCGGACAGACAATGCACAAGGTCGATGAACACGTGGCCACCGACGACATTGTAATGCTGACAAAAATTTACCTGAAGGTTCTTGAGACATACTTTGATCTGAACCGGTAATCAGCGCGGGAGCGCCGCATGACCTTTCTCGAGGCTACCCAGGGATTAGTTGGCGCATGGCGGTTGCTGCATTTCGACCGCACTGGTCTGCTGTATTTTAAAATCACCACAAAAGCGTTCTGGAATTCCTTCTGGGCCGCAGCGGTCGTCCTGCCTGCTGATACCATCGCCACATTGCTTCTCACCACCGAAGAGGCCGGGACGTCTGTCACGATATTGAACGCCGCGCATGCAAGCCTGATTTATCTGGAGATATACGCAATCCAGTGGCTACTTTTTCCATTGGTCATCGCCACCTTCGCGGAATCTATCTTGCGCAGTGAACGGTTTGTTCTGTTCGTCGTCGCTTCGAATTGGTCGAATATTATGAGTGCGGCAATCATCCTGCCCGCTGTCGCTATTTTCGCTAAGCAAGGCGAGGATGCGGCAGGTTGGGGTACAGCCATATATATGGTCGCGACGGGTGTGACACTGGTTTATTCATGGTTTGTCGCACGCGCCGCGCTCGACGCACCGCCGGTCGCCGCCGTGGTAGTTGTTTTAATCCAAATATTTCTTGCAATTGTGCTCTGGATGACAGCCCGCGCGCTGATCGGCTAGGCATTGGTCGATGGGGCAGCCCATTTGAGGCGCAGTGCCAATAGCCCGACCACCAGAAGCAACGCAGCAGCGCCTGACACGCAGATCGCCAACGGCCAGGCCGTTCCGTCTGGCGTCAAACTAACAAACAACGCACCCAACGCACCCCCACCCATCTCAAATGTTGAGAGCATGGCCGCGCTCATGCCACGGCCGTGGTCGGTAACTCGCTCAAACGCCAACACCGGCGCGGAGGCAAAGAGTGGTCCCAGTGCAAAGCCGAACACACTCATCGTGGCCGTCAATGTCACCGGAGTTTCGCCAAAACTCACAGCGACAATCACCAGCAAGCCCGAGAGCGACCCACTCCACACCCCGATGGCAAACAGGCGTCGCACCCCGATACGGTCCACGATCTGGCCGGAAATAAAACTGCCAATGAAAAAGGCAAGCACAATGAAGGCCTGATAGAGACCAAAATAGCGGGTCGCGATCCCATGCTTGTCGATCAGAATGAACGGAGCTTCGGTGATATAGGCAAAGATCGCTCCAAGCGCGAGGCCGAGCGTCATAGCAACCGTCACAAAACCACCACGCATCAACAACTGTGCATATCCCGAGACGATGGCACCAAGTTTCAGAGCCGTTCGTTCCGCTGCCGGCAGGGTTTCGGGAAGTCGCAACAGTCCCACAGCGAACACCGCAGCCACGACACCTGCAAGAACGACGAAATTCGCCCGCCAGCCAAACCATTCGAAGATAAACCCGCCCAGGATTGGTCCTGCAGCCGGCACCAGCGAGACGACCATCCCGTAAAGTGCAAACACCTTTGCGGATTCTTTTCCTCCATAGAGATCGCCAATCACCGCTAGGACGATCACCGCCTCCACGCTGGCCGCCGTCCCCATCAGGATTCGCGCCACGATAAGCTGACCAATGGTCTGTGATACCGCCGCCGCGATCACCGTCAGCGCAAACGCCGCCATTCCGTAAACAAAGATCGCACGGCGCCCGTACCAGTCACTCAGCGGTCCCCAGAGCAATTGCGAGAACGCATAGGCTGCCATATTCAGCGCCATAGTGAGCTGCACTGTCGTCGAATCGGTGCCGAAGTAGGCCGGAAGATGCGGTAATGTCGGGGCATAGAGATCGGTCGATAGAATCGAGGCACCACTGGCCGCTATCATAATCAAAAGAATCAGGCGCGGCGATTTCACATCGATGCGCGTGGTCGCCATCTCAGTAATCCACGCAAACGAGATAGAGACCATCAGCGGGGGCCGTCGGTCCACCCGAGGCGCGACTGCGCGCTGCCAGCGCGTCGGCCACATCTTGTCGGGACCACTTCCGCTTCCCGACCAGTGCCAGCGTGCCGGCGATATTGCGAACCTGATGATGCAGGAAGGAGCGCGCCGAAACCTCGATCACGACCTCTTCCCCATCCTGTCGCACGGTCAGTCGGTCGATCGTCTTCACCGGTGATTTCGCCTGACAGAGCGTGGCACGGAAGGAGGTAAAATCATGCTCACCTATCAACTCTTGCGCAGCATCATTCATCGCCTTCACATCGAGCGGCACTGGTACCCACCAGACATGCCCCCGGGTCGTACCCGGGCGCGGACGGCGGTTCAGAATGCGGTAGCGATAAAGTCGCCCGGTCGCTGAAAATCGTGCGTGAAAGCTTTCACCCACCACTGCTGCAGACAGCACAACGACCGGTTCGTCGATCAGAAAATGATTGAGCGCATCGAGAACCGTCGCCGCGTCCCTGTCCTGCGGAATATCTATATGCGCAACCTGCCCGAGTGCATGCACCCCGGCATCCGTACGCCCTGCCCCGTGAACCGTAATATCCTCACCACAGAAACCACGCGCCGCGGCTTCCAGAGCCGCCTGCACCGAGGGCCCGTTCTTCTGTCGCTGCCAGCCCACATAGGGGCCACCGTCATATTCCAACGTGAGTTTGAAACGAGTCATGTGAGACGCGTGCCCTGAGCAACCGGTCGCCCACGTAGATACTCACCCGCCTCCATCGCACCTCGACCGGCGCGCTGCACGCGCAACAGACGCAACGCGCCACCACCACATGCCACCAGCAGCGCATCGTCGCGCACCTCGCCGGGCGCGCCATCACCCGATGCGACTTCCGCCACGAGAACCTTGATCCGGTCACCATCCTGTTCGAACCAAGCGCCCGGCCAAGGTGCAAACCCGCGCACATGGCGTACGAGTTCCTCTGCGCTGCGCGTCCAGTCGATCCGTTCTTCCCCGCGTTCCAGTTTGGCTGCATAAGTCATGCCGTCTTCGATCTGGGGGATAGCAGAAAGAGAACCGGCTTCCAGTCCTGCCAGCGCACCTACAATCAGGCGGCCACCAAGATCTGACAGCACATCATGCAGCTCTCCGGCATTCATGTCGGGGCCGATCGCAATGGCTCCGCGCACCAGCTCAGGTCCCGTATCAAGCCCCTCATCCATCTGCATGATCGTTACGCCGGTCTCAACATCACCTGCCAAAAGCGCGCGCTGGATCGGCGCCGCGCCCCGCCAGCGCGGCAACAGAGAGGCATGGATATTGATGCAGCCCCGCATGGGGGCTTCGAGTATCGCCGCCGGAAGGATCAGCCCGTAGGCCACAACCACAGCGGCATCCAGATCGAGCGCCGCAAACGCGGCTTGCGCCTCGTTATCTTTCAGTGAGACCGGGCACCGCACTTCGATTCTGCATTCTTCAGCGCGCAGCTGGACCTCTGATTTGCGTTCTTTCTGACCACGGCCGGCAGGGCGCGGTGGCTGTGTATAGACGCACGCGATCTCATGCCCGGCCGCGCGAAGGGCATCTAAAGCCGGAACCGAAAAATCCGGTGTTCCCATAAACGCAATTCGCATGGCCTTCACGCAGTCCGTTGAGATCATTGGCCGCCCTTCCCGTGGAAAAGGGGGTTGGTTACGTCTGTTGCCGCTTTAGCTTCTTCATCTTACGCAGGATTATGTTCCGCTTGAGCGCTGTCAGGTAGTCGACAAACAAAACCCCATCGAGGTGGTCGATCTCGTGCTGGATACAGGCCGAGAGCAACCCATCCGCCGCAACCCCCTGCTTGGCTCCATCCTGATCGAGATATTCGACCCGAATCTCGCGAAAACGAGACACTTCACCATAGTGATCGGGAATGCTCAGACAGCCTTCTTCGGCCTGAATCTTTTCATCCGAGCGCCAGACAATCTCAGGATTGATCATCTGATAGGGCTGGGGCGGCTCACCTTCGCGTGCCACATCGCAAACGATCAGGCGACGGCCATCGGCGATCTGTGGGGCGGACAGCCCGATACCCGGCGCAGCGTACATAGTCTCAAGCATATCCTCGAGACACGTGCGCACATCGTCACCGATCGTCTCGACCGGCTGGCATGTCTGTTTCAGCACCGGATCTGGTGCAAGAACGATCGGGCGCTTTGCCATATCGCATAAACCTCTAAACCGTTAAAAATCAGCCGGAAATCAGGGTGTTCCGCGCCGATAGGTATGGTTTTGAGCGGGCTTCGTCAAGACGCCAGCGAATCCAGTCGTCCTGCTAGACTGGGTGCATGAATACAATCCTTCTTATCGCGGTCCTTATCGGCGTCCTAGGTGTCGCTGTGCTTCTGGCAGCTCTGTATCTGACCACCCACCGAAATACAGGCAACACCGAGGCCACTGGGGCCTTAAAAGCTAGTGAGATGGCTATTCGCTTGTCCCAGATGACCGAAGCCCAGGCAGCCCAGCAGGCACAACTCGCACAAACCCTGCAAGCTCAGGAACGCGCGCTGGCCAAAGCCGTGGATGATCGCCTGCAATTGCTCACCGGCAAGATCGACGCAACCCTGGAAAAATCCACCAAAACCCAGAAAACCAGCCTCGACGAATTGAAAGAACGTCTAGTTCGCATCGACACAGCCCAGAAAAGTCTGGCCGATCTTTCGTCACAAGTGGTCGGGCTACAGGATATCCTGTCCAATAAGCAGGCGCGGGGTGCATTTGGGGAGGTCCAGCTCCAGGACCTTGTCGAATCTGCAATGCCGCCGGACACCTATACCTTTCAGGCAACCATTGGCGACGGTAAGCGTGCCGATTGCCTGCTCGATCTGCCCAACCCCCCCGGCCCCATGGTGGTCGATGCGAAGTTCCCGCTGGAAGCTTGGCGTGCTTTGCAGGGCGCCAAATCAGAGACCCAAAAGAAACAAGCCGAACGCGCGTTCCGGCGCGATATCGCAGTGCATGTGAAGGCTATTTCGGAAAAATACATTGTACCCGGCGAGACCGCCGACGCCGCGCTGATGTTCCTGCCCTCCGAAGCTGTGTATGCAGAGCTGCACGCCAATTTTGGCGACAGTGTCGACGCCGCCCATCGCGCCAAGGTCTTCATCGTATCTCCCACCACATTGTGGGCACTGCTCAATACCATGCGTGCCGTAATGAAAGACGTGCGGATGAAAGAAGCCGCCAGCATCATTCAGACCGAAGTGCTGACCATGCTCGAAGATGTCGATCGCCTCGACAAGCGTGTCGGCCATCTGGAAAAACACTTCCAGCTGGCGGAGAAAGACATCAAGGACATCCGAACCTCAGCCAATAGGGTCAAACGGCGCGGCGACAAGATCCACAATATTCAGTTGGATGACGGCACGGAGGCATCCGCGGTCGAGGACACGCTTGGCGAACCACCGCTGCTACGCGGCGTGGAATAGCGAATACACCTCAGACCTTTCGCCGGCTTTTGATTGCAGCCGTGAGCGTCCCGTCGTCAAGATAATCGAGCTCACCGCCGACCGGTACTCCATGCGCAAGGCGAGAAATCAACACCCCAGCATCCGCCAGGCGTTCGGTGATGTAGTGGGCAGTGGTTTGTCCGGCGACGGTCGCATTGGTGGCGAGGATCACCTCTTTCACTTCAGGTGATTTTGCGCGCTCCACCACACGGCCGATGTGCAAATCTTCCGGGCCAACACCATCCAATGCGGACAGCGTGCCGCCCAGCACCTGATAGATTCCGCCGAAGGAAGCGGTGCGCTCCAGCGCCCAGAGGTCGGCAACATCCTCAATCACGCAGATCATGCTGCGGTCACGTTCGTAGTCAGCGCAGATACGACACGGGTCGACCGTGTCCACATTGCCACAACTCATGCAGGTTCGGATCGCGGTGGCGACGTTGGCAATGGCTTCGGCAAGCGGCTGCATAAACTGGCCTGGTCGCTTGATCAGATGTAAGGTGGCGCGCCGCGCCGAGCGCGGCCCCAATCCCGGGAGCTTCGCCAGCAAGTCGACCAGACGTTCGATTTCAGGAGTAGACATAATTCGGGAAAGCCGCGTTAGCCGCCGAACGGCAGGTTCATTCCCGGCGGCAGGTTCAGCCCACCGGTCAGTTCCTTCATCTCTTCCGCCATGCGTT